>DHRX01000074.1:0-4021 GCA_002408345.1 Firmicutes bacterium UBA5301
GGTGGGAAACCTTCCTGATCCTGCTCTTTCCATAGATAATCCTGGATAGCAGCATCATATTGAGCTGTATGGGCAAAAGCTTCTTGAGCTAAACTTAAACGGTCCGAGTAACTCAAATCACCTGCCGCCTCTAACTGGGTACAAACCTCCCCATATTTAGCCGGGTTGACTAAAACAATAACCTCTGGAAAGTTTTTAGCAGCTGCCCTAATCATTGTAGGGCCACCAATATCTATGTTTTCCAGAGCTTCAGCCATCGTGACCTCTGGTTTGGCTACTGTAGTTTGGAAAGGATAAAGGTTTACAGCTACCAAATCAACCGGTTTAATCCCTGCTTCCTCTAGCTCAGCTCGGTGTTCTGGCAAAGACCGTTTGGCTAATATTCCCCCATGGACATTGGGATGTAAAGTTTTAACCCGTCCACCTAAAATCTCTGGAAATCCTGTAACGTCTGAAATATAGGTTACATCAAGACCAGCATTGACTAGAGTCCGGTAAGTTCCACCGGTCGAAACTAATTCGTAGCCTAGCGCTAAAAGCCGTCGACCAAGCTCCTCTACCCCAGTTTTATCATAAACACTGATAATCGCTCGTTTCTTATCCACCAAAATTCCTCCCTATTCCACCACTACTTTTCTTCCTTGAACCTTGAGACGATCAGCACAAAACAAACTAACCGCTAGCGGGTAAATCCGGTGCTCCTCCACCAAAATTCGTTGGGCCAAACTCTCCTCATCATCGTCAGGATAAACAGGAACTGCCGCCTGTAAAATAATTGGACCGGTATCTGTCCCTTCATCAACAAAATGGACGGTACATCCAGATAGCTTAACTCCATGTTCTAGCGCCTGTTTATGGGCGGACAAACCTGGAAAACTAGGTAGTAACGAAGGATGAATATTGATTATTTGGCGCGGAAATTGCCGAATAAAATCGGGGCTTAAAATATGCATAAAACCAGCTAAGACCAGAAGATCCGGAGCATAAGCGGCGCATACTTTTAATAATTCTTGCTCAAATTGAACCTTCGTAGATGACTCACGTCGGTCGACTACCGTCACTGGAATCTGCCGAGCTTGTCCTTTTTGGATCGCCGGCGCCACTGGATTACTACTAACAACCCCTACAACCTGACCATTAATCTCCCCTTGGTCAATAGCTTTTAAAATTGCTTCCATGTTGCTACCGCGACCAGAGACTAAAATAACAATTCTCTTTTTACTCAAGGACAACGCCCCCTTGTCCCTGAGTTATTTGCCCAATTTGATAGGCCTTTTCTCCTAACTTAGCTAAAAGAGCCAACGTTTGTTCAGCCTGATCTGGTGCGATCACTAAAACCAGACCAATACCCATATTAAAAGCATGATACATCTCAGTAACCTCAATCCCCCCGGCCCCCTGCAATAAAGTAAAGATCGCTGGTTTCGGCCAAAGAGAAGTGTCAATTCTCGCCTGTAAATCAGAAGGTAAGATCCGACCCACATTTTCTGGGAGCCCACCACCGGTAATATGAGCAATTCCTTTTATCTTTACCTGTCCTAGAAGTTGCAAGACTATATTCACATAAATACGGGTTGGGGTTAGTAACACATCAGCCAACGGCTGGTCAAAACCGGGTAACCTCTGATTCAATGTCCATTGATTCTCTTCAAAACAGATCTTGCGGGCTAGAGAAAAACCGTTGCTATGTAACCCTGAACTAGATAGCCCGATTAAGATATCACCAGCCATAATATCTGTTCCGCTAATAATCTGATCTTTCTCGACAATACCAACAGCAAACCCCGCTAAATCAAAACCCTCAGGAGAGTAAACCCCTGGCATCTCAGCGGTTTCGCCGCCGAGGAGAACACACCCAGCCTCCTGACAACCAGCGACGACCCCAGATATTAAAGATTCTGCTCGATTCGGATCTAATTTCCCTACCGCTAAATAATCTAAAAAAAAGAGGGGTTTAGCGCCCATAGCAGCTATATCATTAACCGACATAGCTACTAAATCAATTCCAATCGTATCCAGTTGGCCTGATTGCTCAGCAATTACCAGCTTAGTACCAACACCATCACAACCAGCAACTAAAACTGGTTGCCGATAACCCTCAGGAACAGCAAACAAACCACCAAAGCTACCAATTCCGCCAATAACCCCGTCAGCTTGCTTAGGGCCAATTATTTTTTTAATCCGCCGGACCACCTCATAACCGGCATTAATATCAACCCCTGAAGACTGGTAGGTTATTTTATCCCCCGCCACAGCCTAGCCCCCTTAATAATAAACATCAATTTACGTTACTTATAACGGGTATTGCCCGGTAAAACAAGCCCCGCACATTTTTTCCGCTCCTGATCCTACTGCCGTATGGAGCCCCGCCAACGATAAAAAGTGAATACTATCCGCACCAATATGAGACTGTATCTCTGGTAAGGAATAGTTTGCCGCCAACAGTTGTTCCTCAGATGGGGTATCAATCCCATAGAAACACGGTTTAATATAGGGGGGAGACGCAACACAAAGATGAACTTCTTTGGCCCCTGCCTCCCGTAATAAACGAACGGTCTTAGCGCTAGTCGTACCCCGCACGACCGAGTCATCTATCAAAATTACCCGCTTATCAGCTAAGACCGGGTTGACCGGGTTAAGTTTGATCTTTACTGAAAGGTTCCGCAGCGCTTGCGTCGGTTGGATAAAGGTTCGGCCCACATACCGGTTCTTAATTAAACCAAATTCGAAAGGGATGCCACTCTCCTTAGCAAAACCTAGCGCTGCCGTAGTTCCTGAATCCGGTGCTGGTACTACTACATCGGCATCAATCGAATATTCCCTAGCCAACTGGGCACCGATCGCCGAACGTACTTGGTAAACATTCCGTCCGGCCAAAGTCGAGTCTGGACGGGCAAAGTAAATATATTCAAAGATACATAAGGACTCACCTAAGGGCTGCCCACCATAATAATAGGAATTAAACCCCTGGGGCCCAATCACAATCATTTCCCCAGGTAGTACATCCCGGACAAATTCTGCACCGATAGTATTCAACGCACAGGATTCAGAAGCTAAAACATAACCATCAGAGAACCGCCCTAAGCAGAGGGGCCGGATACCTAGAGGATCACGAATACCAATCAGTTTATCCCCAGCAATAATGGTTAGAGCAAAAGATCCTTTCAGCTCTCGACAAGCAGCAATTACGGCATCTTCAACGTTAGCTGTATCGGCTCGAGCTAGTAAATTTAAAATAATTTCCGTATCGGCGTTCGTTTGAAAAACAGCCCCGGTTTCCTGTAATTTTTGGCTCAAACTAGTTGCGTTAACCAAGTTTCCGTTATGGGCTAAGGCTACCATTCCAAAGCGGCTCTGTACCAAGAAAGGCTGAGCATTGAGAACGCTGGATTTTCCAGCCAATGCTGAACGCACGTGGCCAATAGCAACATTACCAGGTAACTGAGCCAACTTTTCGTCTGTAAAAACATCAGAAACCAACCCCATATCTTTATAGGCTGTAAAGTTGACCCCATCGGTAGTTACCATGCCACAGCTTTCTTGACCCCGGTGCTGCAAGGCATACAGGCCGAGATAAGTATATCGAGCTGCCTCAGAACGTCCGAAATAGATCCCAAAGACCCCACACATATTAGCCGTAATCTCCCTTCTTAGCCCAGTCGACGTTCTAAAGCAGTTTCCCAAACACCAGCTAAATCCGCTACCTTCTGGGAAACCACCGGTTGCTCCTGATCGGTTACGAATATTTGTAAATCTGAGGAGCCAACTGTACCGAGTAAAGTTATCGGGACAGCAAATTGAGTAGCCAGTTTTTCTAGGGCCCTTACCTTCTCAGGGTTTACCGATAGTACAATCCGAGCAGCCGATTCGCTAAAGAGCACAACATCAGGTCTTTCTGCCCAGGGCAGCCGAATCGTAGCCCCTACTTTGCCCTGAATGCAGGATTCTGCTAAAGCTACAGCAATACCACCTTCAGAAACATCATGGGCGCTCTTGACTAGACCAGCTTTTATTGCTGCTA
>DHRX01000074.1:4229-13356 GCA_002408345.1 Firmicutes bacterium UBA5301
GCTGCCGCCATCTTTAACTGCAGATACTCACTGCCGCCTAACTCAAAGCCGGGCCAGCCCAGTAAAGCAATAACATCATCTGCTGACTGAAAGGCACTGGTAGTTTGAAGAGTAACCTCTTCTAACAAGCCAACCATACCAATAACAGGTGTTGGATAAATGGCTTGACCACCAGACTCATTATATAAGCTGGCATTTCCGCCGGTTACAGGAATTTCTAAAAACCGAGCAGCAGCAGCAATCCCATTAATCGCTTCTTCTAACTGCCAGTAAACCTCGGGCTTCTCTGGATTACCAAAGTTTAAGCCATCGGTTAGCCCAATCGGCTCAGCCCCAGTGCATACCAGGTTACGTGCTGCTTCAGCTACTGCCCCCATAGCTCCGTGGTAAGGGTCAAGATAGGTATACCGACCGTTGCCATCAATAGTCACTGCAATGCCGCGATTAGTACCTTCTACCTGAAGAACCGCTGCATCAGCAACACCAGGTCCAACAACTGTATTTCTACCGAGGCTGTGATCAAACTGTTGGTAGATCCAGCGTTTACTGGCAATAGTCGGAGAATCTAATAATCTTAAGAGTTCGCCATTATACTCTGTTTGCAATGGTAAGCTAGCTGCATCAAAATCCCTAGTGTGTTCTAAATAAGCTGGCTGTCGCCCCTCACGAATATAGCAAGGGGCACCTTCGGTCAAGGATTTAGCCGGAACGTCAGCCGCTAATTGGTCACCATCGTAAACTCGAACCATCCCATCAGCGGTAACTTTACCGATAACCACAGCCGGTAACCCATAACGATCGAAAATAGCCTTGACCTCTTCTTCAGCCCCTTTTTTAGGGACAAGTAGCATTCGTTCTTGGGATTCAGAGAGCATAATTTCATAAGCGGTCATACCCGGTTCCCGCCTGGGCACCAAGGAAACATCCATTTCGATCCCGCTACCGGCTCGGCTAGCCATCTCACAAGCTGAGCTAGTCAGGCCAGCGGCACCCATATCTTGGATTCCCACTATAAGGTCGCTAGCAATTACCTCTAAACAAGCTTCAATCAAAAGTTTTTCGGTAGCTGGATCACCGATAGCCACCGAAGAATGGTGACCTTCTTCACCACCGTCAAACTCCCCTGAAGCAAAAGTAGCACCATGAATCCCATCTCGACCGGTAGCGGCTCCCACAACCATAACCGGATTACCAACACCAGAAGCGGTAGCGGTAGTAATTGTTTCATGTCGGACGAGCCCTACCGCCATTGCATTTACTAGGGGATTACCAGCATAAGCTTGGTCAAAATAGACCTCACCAGCAACAGTAGGAACACCGACCGTATTGCCATAATCAGCCATCCCAGCTGCGACCCCTTTGAGCAAGAACTTAACCCGTTCATCTTCTAAAGACCCAAAGCGGAGAGAGTTGAGGATAGCAACAGGACGAGCGCCCATAGTGAAAATATCTCGCAGGATTCCGCCAACCCCAGTAGCCGCACCATGGTAAGGTTCTATTGCAGAAGGGTGGTTATGACTCTCAACTTTAAAGACCGCAGCCCAACCATCGCCGATATCAACGACTCCAGCATTCTCTCCAGGTCCTTGCAAAATACGTTTCCCCTCAGTTGGAAACCTTTTAAAGAAAGGACGAGTATGTTTATAGGCACAATGCTCCGACCACAGAACTGCGTACATCCCTAACTCCGTATAGTTAGGGTTCCGTCCTAGAAAATCACAAATTTGCTCATACTCCGTGTCGGTTAGCCCCATTTGACGCCAAAGTTGGCTTGTTTTTATTTCTTGCGCAGTTGGTTCTTGCATTGGTTTACCTCCCTAAATTAACCTAAGATAATGCGCCGGTAAACTTCAGCATAAGCTTCAGTTAAACCACCTAAGTCCTGGCGAAAACGGTCTTTATCCAACTTATCACCGGTAGTCATATCCCAAAAGCGACAAGTATCTGGGGAAATTTCGTCGCCTAACAGAATTTGGCCATTAAACAAACCAAATTCAAGCTTAAAGTCGACTAAATCTAGGTTGTGTTTAGCCAGAAATTCCCTTAGGATACTGTTAACCTGCAAAGCCTCTTTGGTTAACTCGGCCAACTGCTCAAAAGTAGCGCATCCCATAGCTTGTAAGTGATATTCATTGACTAACGGATCATTGAGGGCATCGTTTTTGTAATAAAATTCCCTCACTACAAAAGGTAACCGTTCCCCTTCGGTAAATCCTAAACGCTTGACCAAGCTACCAGCGGCAATATTACGGACAACTACTTCTACCGGAATTATCTCTAGTCTACGAACTAACAACTCCCGCTCATTGAGCTGACGCACATAATGAGTAGTGTAACCTTTTTCTGCTAATAGTTCAAAGAAAACACTAGATATTTTCGCGTTTAATTCACCTTTACCGGGTATCGACTCTTTTTTTAGACCATTAAAAGCGGTAGCATCGTCTTTGTAATAAACAATGACATAGTCTGGATCTGAAGTAGCGTAGACGATTTTGGCTTTGCCTTCGTACAATTGTTCCTTTTTTTGAACTTCCAGCATTATTTTTTCCCCCTGCTTAATTTTTCAGACCAATAATCACAGATTAGCTCTGTCTTTCGGCTAGCTTGTCCGGTATATAACTCCGGTTTTTGTAAAACCATTTTCTGTTCCGACGTTAGTTTTGCCAAATAGGGTGCCAATTCAGTATCATTAATAGCCAGATCTCCTAAAGACTGGCCGGTCTTTTCTGCCGTTAATGTCAACACACGAACAGCCTCATGAGCATTAGGGTGCCCGGCATAAGCTAACAGAATGTATAGCGGTTCGGCAATAAACATCCCTGCACTAACTTCAAAGTTAGCAGCCATATTTTCTCGATGAACCGCTAATTTAGCAGTAATATTATTTAAACGTCGTAGGGCTAAAACAAAACCGGCAGCTAACTCAGCATAAAAACGATTACTGGCGCTATTAGAAAGATCACGTTGGTGTTCGGAGATTTGATCCATATAAACGGTAATAATACGGGGTAAAAAAGTTTTCCATAAAGACTTAACATGTTCAAAATTCCAAGGGTTACGTTTATGGGGCATTGTAGAGGAACCGACCTGTTCAGGAGCAAAATATTCACCGACCTCAGCAATTTCGGAACGCTGTAAATGACGAATATCATCAGCAAAGTTAGCTAAAATGCCAAAACAAGTTACGTATTCGTGCATAAGGGTTAATAAGTACTCTGGCTCTACTATCTGAGTGGAAAACGGCGAAGCCTTAATACCGAGTTCCGCCATAACTAACTCCTCTAATTTCAGGGGATCACTGACAATAAGGGAAGAAGCATTGTAAGCGCCAACAGCTCCAGCCATCTTACCACGTAAATCGGCACTAGCCACACTTATCCGTTCATAGGCTGACCCCAACCGTTGAACATAGCCAGCTAGGTAATAGCCAAAAGTAATGGGAACAGCATATTGGCCGTGGGTCCGACCTATCTGTAAAGTCTCCTTTTCCGCCCGGGCTAAACGCAGCAGTGTATCAATTAAGGTTTTTAGTTCCGGTAACACGATATCGCTAGTAAAGCCTTTGTACTTGGCTGCGGTAGCACTATCCATAATATCTGCTGAAGTAGCGGTGAAGTGAACCCACGGTTTGGCTGCTGGACTAACCTTAGCCTGAATAGAATTAACCAGGGCTCTGATATTATGTCTGGTTTTCTCTTCTTCGGCAAAAACCTCTTCAGGGGTAACTTGTGAACAGGCAGCCACAATTTCTCGAGCTGCTGACTCGGGGGCAACTCCTAGCGATGCCAGCGCTTTAGCTAACGCCGCCTCTACTTTCAAGAGATACCGAATCCCAGCTTCCTCTGATAAATAAGCGCTTAAGGATCCCCATAGTTCCGTATCCCCTACTGAATAGCGGTGATCCAGTGGACTGATGTTCCGAAAAACTTGGCGTTCCAACCCATCATCTCCTTAGGTATAATAGAAATAAGAAAAGAAAAACAAAAGGCGAGTAGGTCACATTGCTGAACCTACCCGCCCGGGCTTTTATCCCTCTAGGGTGTAGCGCTGTATCAGCGCCTGCACCACTTGGACCAGACCTGAAGTATTCAGCGGAACCCTAGGTGCACTTCATGCTATAAAACTTCTGCATTCATAGTAACAAAGCCTTCTTAGATTGTCAACAGCGATTTGCTCCGACAAACCCAGCTAACCCTCGTTCCCGTAATGCAGCATTTTTAGTTGTAATCTTTCCTCTAAGTGTTTGCCGGTACCTACTTAGCTTATCGCTAAGATCCGGATTATTAACCGCTAGAATCTGTGCTGCCAAATAAGCAGCATTACTAGCATTATCGATACCAACCGTAGCAACTGGAATCCCCGGCGGCATCTGAACAATCGAATAGAGAGCATCAGTACCTTGTAAAGGTCCTGCAGCAATCGGCAAACCAATTACCGGCAATACAGTATAAGCAGCTAATACCCCTGGTAAATGAGCAGCTAATCCCGCAGCAGCCACAATTACATTTATCCCTCGTTCTATAGCGGTTGTCCCATATTCGGCCGCTAATTCAGGGCTACGGTGAGCCGAAATAATATCAACCTCATAAGGGATTTCTAAGTCATCCCAAATAGCAAAGGCTTTCTCCACAACTTTTAAGTCGGAATCACTACCTAAGACTACTCCAATTTTCACGCCGTCATCCTCCTTAAACATACCCCTGTAACGCCTTAACCTGTGGTTCTTGTACAGACAGACGAGCAGCTTCTAAAGCAGCTACAACAGTATCCAGTGAAGTAAAACAAGGGATTCCCAATTCAGCACAGCGCCGCCGTAAACGGAAACCAAAGCGTTCTGGGGTACGACCTCGAGTAGTAGTATTCACGACCAGACCGACCTCTCCCTGCCTTAATAAAGACATTACTGGACTAGTCGGTCCTACCTCTTTGGGCACCTCCGTAACCGCTACCCCTCTCTCTTGTAACCAGCTAGCGGTCCCTGGTGTTGCTAAAAACTGGTACCCTAAACCCTGTAGTTCGCTTACTACTAAGCCTAATTCTGGCTTACCCATATCTCCAACCGACAATAAGACTGTTTTGGGGCCTCGACGAAGATCTAACCCTGCGGCTAAAAGTCCCTTATTCAGAGCGGTATGGTAATCCTCAGCTACCCCTAACACCTCACCGGTTGACTTCATTTCTGGGCCTAAAGATGTTTCTACATCAATTAGCTTATTAAAGGAAAACACAGGCACCTTGACCGCATAAAAATGACTTTCCGGCCAGTAGCCAGGGGTATATCCCTGTTCAACTAAGCTTTTTCCAAGAATGGCTTCAGTAGCAACCTTGACCATAGGAACACCGGTAACCTTAGATAGATAGGGTACTGTTCGGCTCGCTCGTGGGTTAACTTCTATGATATAGAGTTTTTCTTCATGCACTACATATTGAATATTGAGTAATCCACGGACTTGTAGTTCATTAGCGATCCGTCTTGTATAATCTAATACCTGTTTTTTAATTTCTTCCGATATAGTTCGGGAAGGATAGACAGCAATACTATCGCCAGAATGGACCCCGGCCCGTTCAACATGCTCCATTATCCCGGGGATCAAAATCTCTGTCCCGTCACAAATGGCATCTACTTCAATTTCCCGACCTTCAAGATATTTATCGATTAATACCGGATGGTGCGGGGAAACCTGAACCGCTCCAGACATGTACTTCAGCAGATCGTTTTCGGCATAAACAATCTCCATTGCTCGACCGCCTAAGACGTAGGAGGGACGTACTAAAACCGGGTAACCAATTTTAGTTGCCACATCTACAGCTTCGACTACAGACCGTGCTGTTCCCCCTTGTGGTCGAGGAATGTCTAGTTTAGTTAGGAGTTGGTCAAAGCGTTCCCGATCTTCAGCCTGATCAATGGCATCGACACTGGTACCTAAAATACGTACCCCTGCTTGTTGCAAAGGTAGAGCCAAATTAATTGCTGTTTGGCCTCCAAATTGAACGATGACCCCTTCTGGATTTTCTTTATCTAAAACATTAAGAACATCTTCCAAGCTCAACGGTTCAAAGTATAATCGATCAGAAGTATCGAAGTCGGTGCTCACCGTTTCTGGATTATTATTAATAATATAGGCCGCATAACCAGCCTCTCTTAAAGCCCAAACCGAGTGAACACTACAATAATCAAATTCAATGCCTTGACCAATACGAATTGGTCCAGAGCCAAGAACAACTATTTTAGGCTCTGTAGAAACAGGTGCCTCATCCTCAGATTCGTAAGTTGAATAATAATATGGGGTCGAGGCTGCAAACTCTCCAGCACATGTATCAACCATCTTGTAAACAGGTTGAATCTGGAGTTGCTGTCGCTGGGCCCTAATGGCTTCTGGCTTTTCCCCAACTAAACGGGCCAGTTCTACATCGGCAAACCCCAATTGCTTCGCTTCTTTCAAGAGCTTAATCCAATCTGGGCCGCTCTTTGCCGCTAGTAATCTCGCTTCCATATCTACAATCCGCCAAATTCCAATAAGGAAAAACTGGTTAATCGCTGTCAGCTCGTGAATCTGTTGAACGGTTACCCCTCGACGCATTAACTCAGCAATAGCATAGAACCGTAGATGATTAGGATGACGGCAAACCGCTTCTAACTGATTTTGTTCCCAGGTTTCCATTTCCGGTAAATACAACCCTTGCCCATCTATTTCCAGAGAACGGAGCGCCTTAAGTAAGGCCGCTTCTAAAGAACGATCAATAGCCATAACCTCACCGGTTGCCTTCATCTGAGTACCAAGACTACTATCTGCTTTGGTAAATTTGTCAAAAGGCCAACGCGGCCACTTAACTACAACATAATCTAGGCTCGGCTCAAAACAGGCTGAGGTACTCTGAGTAACAGGGTTAACAATCTCATCTAACCGAAGGCCAACACTAACTTTAGTTGAAACTTTAGCAATCGGGTAACCAGTAGCTTTCGAAGCTAAAGCTGAAGATCGACTAACCCGAGGATTTACTTCAATCAAGTAATATTCATGAGATGTAGGATGTAAGGCAAATTGAACATTACAGCCACCCTCAATCCCTAATGTGCGAATAATTTTGAGTGCAGCGGTTCGTAATAGTTGGTGTTCATGAGCGCTTAAAGTCAAAGCCGGGGCAACTACTACCGAATCCCCGGTATGAATCCCTACCGGATCGATGTTTTCCATGCTACAAACAATAATGCAATTGTCCGCAGCGTCCCGTAATACCTCAAACTCGATTTCTTTCCAGCCGGCTACACTCTTTTCGATTAGGACCTGATGAATCGGGCTATAAAGAAGGCCTTTTTCTGTAATTTCAGCTAACTCGCCGGCGGTCTCGGCCATGCCCCCACCGGTTCCCCCTAAGGTATAGGCCGGTCGAACAATCAAGGGAAAACCAACCTGCTCTCCAAAGGCTAGCGCCTCCGAAACTGTAGAGACAATCATTGACGGTGGTACAGGTTCACCGATCTCTTCCATTGTTTGTTTGAAAAGCTCCCGGTCCTCGGCCTTTTTTATTGCTGCCAGGGAAGTACCTAAAAGTTTAACCCCATATTTATCTAGGACGCCATTCTCTGCTAATTCTACCGCCATATTTAGGCCCACTTGCCCGCCTAAAGTTGGAATTAAACCATCGGGTTTCTCTTCCTTTATTACTTTTGTTGCATACTCTAAAGTCAGAGGTTCTAAATAAACCCGATCAGCGATATGCAAATCAGTCATAATCGTAGCCGGATTACTGTTAATTAAAATAACCTCTAACCCTTCTTCTTTAAGGGCCCGACACGCTTGAGTCCCAGCGTAATCGAACTCGGCAGCCTGCCCGATAATAATTGGGCCAGAGCCGATAACCAATACTTTCTTTAAGTCTCTATCGCTAGGCATGCTTTCCTACTTCCTCCTCCAACCGTTAACCGGCTTTAGCCTGACCTTTTTCGTGCCAAAACTGGCTGAACAGGGAAGCCGCATCCTGAAAACCAAAACTAAGTTCTGGCTGATATTGGACACCAGCTACCGGTAGATACTGGTGAGCCAGACCCTCTATGGTACCATCATTGAGGTTACGATGAGTTACATAGAGCCCGGTCCCAACTAAGCTCTCTTCTTCTACAGCGTACCCATGGTTTTGCATAGTAATTAGAATTTTGTTAGTTTTTAACGCCCGAACCGACTGGTTCATCCCATGGTGACCTAGTTTTAATTTGGTCGTCTGGCCACCAAGAGCAAGAGCAATAATCAACTGTCCTAAACAGATCCCAAAGATTGGTACTTTCCCTACCAGATTACGGACTAGTGTAATCGGTCCCTCCTGTAAGCGAGGGTTACCTGGGCCATTAGATAGGATCACTCCATCTACATCTAAACGTAATATCTCCTTAACATCAACATTAGCCGGAAAAACACTAACCGCATATCCCTGGGCTAAAAAAGCCTCGAGGATACTATTTTTTAACCCTAGGTCAACAATAGCAATATGTCCTTTAGAGCGTGTTGGAGCATAAAAAGTCGGTTGCGAACAGGTCACTTCCTTAACCCAATTGATCTGATCGTAACTAGGGGTTTCCGCTATCTTATCTAATAACTCAGTTACAGTGCAGTCTGCTGCCGGTCCAATAGCAGCTGGCATTGAACCAAATTGATGCAGATGCCGAGTCAAAGCTCGGGTATCAATACCAGTAAGAACGGGAACAGCGGGTTGATAACTAGAAAATTGCTTAGGCTTCCGCAATTCCTTAACCACTATTCCCTGAGCACAAACACCTTTAGATTCGGCCTTGAGCGGATTATCTTCATAAGTACCTAAAAGAGGATAAGTCATTACTACCAGTTGTCCAGCATGCCCAGGATCGGTTAAGATTTCTTGTCCTCCAGCCATGCTAGTATTAAAGACCAACTCACCAACAGTAGCTGAATCCAACTTACCATACAATTCGCCTTGATAGGCCGTGCCATCCTCTAATATCAAGATTCCTTTGGACTGCATCTGCTGTTCACCTCATTTGCCAAGTAACATAGACCAATTTTAACACTAGCTGTATAATTATTCAATTATATTGTATAATTATTATTGAGTTTTGCTCCTCTGTTATTAACAAGCCCTCCGTCTAAGGAGGGCC
>DHRX01000049.1:0-188 GCA_002408345.1 Firmicutes bacterium UBA5301
CCTCCAGCGCCGATGGTACTTGGACCGCGAGGTCCTGGGAGAGTAGGTCGTCGCCAGGAATTATTTTTTAGAGCCGCTTGAGACGAGGGTTTTGGGCGGCTATTTTATATGTGTCTACAAGTTCGGTTATAGTATAATCTGGTTGTATTTGGAAGGTTGTGGCAATTATATGGCGAAATTTTAAAGAA
>DHRX01000049.1:407-2037 GCA_002408345.1 Firmicutes bacterium UBA5301
AAATAGTTATTAGGGGGTGAGCGTAGTGTCATTCTGGCGGATAACTGGATGGGTTATTATAGTTTCCAGCCTGTTTTTGGTTAATAGTCAGGCTGCAACCATCGTGGGATCTTTTCATGATTTGGTTCATATTGACGATGTTCATACTAAGAATTGGACTAGTGTTTATAATAACTACGGTGAGATCTGTGTCTACTGTCATACCCCTCATGGGGCAAACGAGAATGTTTCTGTTTTGTGGAATCGTAACCTCCCCGACTCGTTAAGTTATACGTTATATCAGAGTTCTACTTTGAGTTCTTCTCCACAACCTCCTAGTCCAGTTAGTCTTTTATGTTTAAGTTGTCACGACGGTACTATAGCGGTTGACACTATTCTCAATATGCCCAACACTGGGGTAACATTAGGCTCAAAACATGGCAGTATGAAGGTTCCGTTTGATACAGTCTATGACTGTGTAGCATGTCATAGCGGTTGGATTCGTGATTTTAGCGGGACGTTTTTGGGCACAGATTTAAGCAATAACCATCCAGTATCTATCGAATATTCGGCCTCAGACCCAAGATTAAAGCCACTTCCGCTCGCAAACGGCCTGAAGTTAGTCGATAATAAGGTTGAGTGTGTCTCTTGCCACGATGTTCATAACCCCCAGTATCGGCCGTTTCTGCGGATCCCCGATACGGGGAGCGCCTTGTGCTATACTTGTCATAATAAGTAATATTTGTATTCCCATACCGAACACGTTAGTTAAGCCCTCCTGCGCCGATGGTACTTGGACGGCGAGGTCCTGGGAGAGTAGGTCGTCGCCAGGATTTATTTTTTATAGTAGTACTACTTTAGAATAAGTACCATAAAAAAAAGGAGAAACAGGTATAAAATAGAATTATAGTATTAAATAATACCTATTACTGATTGTTTTTTAAAGGAGGAAAAAAATGCGGAAGTTAAGTACGGTCGTTTTATTTTCAATGCTTGGACTTTTATTGTTCTCTTGTGTCACGTCGGCAGCATCTATCGCTGATCAATGGGCAGGTACCAAACATAATGCGGTTAACCTCGGTGAAATAACTGATAACAGCCCTATTATGCGGGATCGGTGTATTACCTGTCACGATGGCGAAGCTTTTGCTAATAAGGTTTCAGTGCGGGCAGACTTACCGGCTGCTGTGAAGGATCAGCCTAATGGTATCGATTGCGGAACTTGCCACGGGAGCCGGGCTCAGCAGATCATGAAGTCTGGTACGACTGATCCTCTAGACAACGGTTTCCAAGTTAAAGGTGCGGGTGCTGGTGCTCTCTGCATTTCCTGCCATAACGGACGTAAGCTGGCTGACCCTGTTAAAACTCCAAGTCCCCATAGTTCAGCTCAATTTGATGTTCTTTTTGCTGCTGGAGGAGCAAGAGTATCTGGTGAAGCATATCCTAGTTCACCCCATGGGGCTAACCCTGATACCTGTGTCAGTTGCCACATGGCTGAGTATGAAGGTCTCGTCAATCATACTTTTGAGGTCTTTAATACCCCTGAATATGTAGAGCAGGCTTGTGGCTCTTGTCATCCGGGATTAGATACTGTTAATAGGATTAGCTTAGCTGACTACGATGGGAACCGAGTTGTAGAAGGGTTCCAGGA
>DHRX01000049.1:2173-4404 GCA_002408345.1 Firmicutes bacterium UBA5301
GAAATTAAAGGCCTTTTGGCTCTATTGCAAGAAGCTGTAGATGCTAAACAAAAAGAATTAGGAATTAAGGCTGGTTCTTCTCATGGTGCGCTTGTCTTCACTAATGCTACTGGCGAAACAATACCTGCTCCAGTAGCGCTCTATAATGCTCATTTTAACATTGCTCTTATTGAGAACGATGGAAGCTTTGGCATCCATAACCCAGCCTATGCTGTCGCACTGCTTCAAAAGTCTTATAAGGGACTCACCGGACAAGACGTACCTAATGCCGTTTTGCGGTAAATTAGGTTAGCGTTTAAAGAAGTAAAAACCCACCTGTCTCGGGTGGGTTTTTACTTCTAGTGTATAATTTGAAAGACCTGGTATTGTCACAGCTTCTCCATCTATGGTATACTAGTGCAAGTGTGCTATTACACACGGAAACTGACTACAAGCGGGGTGCTGGGTTTTCCGGTCGCAAGTAGGATGAGGTTTCCGGAGGAAAATAAACCGAGAGGAGGTGACGCTGTAATGGCGGTTATTTCTATGAAACAGCTGCTTGAGGCGGGCGTTCACTTTGGCCACCAGACCAGACGGTGGAACCCAAAAATGAAAAGATATATCTTTACCGAGCGTAATGGTATCTACATTATTGATCTGCAGAAAACAGTTCGTAAGATTGAAGAAGCCTATAATTTTGTAAGAGATGTTGCTGCTGATGGTGGTAAGATTCTTTTTGTTGGAACTAAAAAGCAGGCTCAGGAGTCCATTCGTGAGGAAGCTGAACGTTGCGGTCAGTTCTACGTTAATGAGCGGTGGCTTGGTGGTATGCTCACCAACTTTGCTACAATCAAAAAACGGATTGCTCGGCTCAAAGAGCTAGACAAGATGGAAGAGACCGGCGAGTTTGAACGGCGTCCCAAGAAGGAAGTTATTGAGTTAAAGAAAGAACGGGAAAAGCTACGTCGCTTTTTGGGTGGCATTGAAGAAATGGGTACCCTTCCAGATGTCGTATTTGTTATTGATCCTCGTAAAGAGCGTATTGCTGTAAATGAGGCTAGAAAATTAGGAATCCCTATTGTTGGCTTAGTTGATACTAACTGTGACCCTGACGACGTAGACTACATTATTCCAGGTAATGACGATGCTATTCGAGCAGTAAAATTAATTACTAGTAAGATGGCTGACGCTGTTATCGAAGCTAGTGAAGGGTTGGAATCCGCACCGGCTGAAGAAGATACAGCTGATGAATCCGAGTCTACAGGTGAAATGGAAAGCGCAGAGTAAGCCGACGTTCTAAGGAGGGATATTTGGCTATGGCTATTACTGCCGCACAGGTAAAAGAACTTCGTGAACGTACCGGTGCCGGAATGATGGACTGTAAAAACGCCTTGGTTGAAACCAACGGTGATGTTGAAAAGGCCATCGAATACTTGCGGGAAAAGGGGCTAGCTAAGGCGGCCAAAAAATCCGGACGGGTTGCTGCTGAAGGTTTAGTCGACTCCTATATCCACTTAGGGGGACGAATTGGAGTATTGGTTGAGGTCAATTGCGAAACAGATTTTGTTGCCAAAACTGATGAATTTAAAGGTCTTGTAAAAGATATTGCTATGCATATTGCTGCATCTAAACCTGAATATGTTGCTCGGGAAGAAGTTCCTGCTGCTACTATTGAGCATGAAAAGCAAATTTACCGTCAGCAAATGCTTAACGAAGGTAAACCAGAAAAAATTGTGGATAAAATTGTCGAAGGTAAAATCGACAAGTACTTTGAGGAAGTCTGTTTACTCGAACAACCTTTTGTGAAAAATCCGGACATAACTGTAGGTCAACTACTAAATGAAACAATATCTCAGATTGGTGAAAATATTGTAGTCCGGCGTTTTGCTCGTTTCGAGCGTGGCGAAGGGATTGAAAAAAAGGAAATAGACTTTGCTGAAGAAGTAATGTCCCAAGTTCAGCAGTAAAAAAATAACCAGTAAGGGACCCGAAGTTGGGTCCCTTTTTTTGGTTTGTTAGTAGATTTTACGTTTACAGGAAGGATTACACCAGGGAATAAAGAAAAATAGTAAGGATTTAGAACGGGGGAAGAACATGTCTGCAAGCAAGTATAAGCGGGTTGTACTTAAACTTAGCGGTGAGGCGTTAGCAGGTGAAAAAGGGTTTGGTATAGATTTAGATATTGTTAACCTAATAGCTAGTCAGATAAAATCTGTTGTTGAAACCAGGGTAGAGGTTGCCGTTGTTGTTGG
>DHRX01000049.1:4604-5131 GCA_002408345.1 Firmicutes bacterium UBA5301
ATGTTAGCTACCGTCATTAATTCGATGGCCCTGCAAGATGCTTTGGAGAAGTTAGATGTTCCCACTCGAGTAATGACCGCTATTGAGATGCGTGAGGTAGCCGAACCTTATATTCGCCGACGGGCGATTAGTCATCTGGAAAAGGAAAGAGTGGTTATTTTTGCTTCTGGAACTGGTAACCCTTATTTTTCTACCGATACTACCGCTGCTTTACGTGCTGCAGAAATTGATGCCGATATCATCCTTATGGCTAAAAGGGGTGTAGATGGTGTCTACGATTCTGACCCTCGAACTAATCCTGGCGCCAAGAAATTTGATTATTTAGATTATATTGATGTCCTGAATATGGGGCTTACCGTTATGGATTCTACCGCTATCTCTCTGTGTATGGATAACTCTATTCCCATTAATGTTTTTAACTTTAATGTTTTCGATAATATTAAACGGATTGTTTCTGGTGAAAAAATTGGTACTCTCATAGGGGGGGCTAAAAATGACGAAGGAAGTGTATAAATCAGCAGAAGAAT
>DHRX01000049.1:5319-13595 GCA_002408345.1 Firmicutes bacterium UBA5301
GGGAGAGCCAATCCAGCCTTACTTGACCGAATTCAAATTGATTATTTCGGCACTCCTACACCTTTAAGTCACACTGCTACTATTACTGCACCAGATGCTCGGACTATCTTGATTCAGCCTTGGGTAAAAACAACCTTAGCCGATATTGAACGAGCCTTGCTTAAAGCAGACCTTGGCTTGATGCCAACGAATGACGGTTCAGTTATTCGTTTGAATTTCCCGCCTTTAACGGAAGAACGTCGTAAAGACTTAGTTAAAATTGTTAAGAAACAAGCCGAGGATATGCGGGTGGCTATTCGCAATATTCGGCGTGATGCTAATGATCAACTAAAAAAGATGGAGAAAGAGAATAATTTGTCTGAAGATGAGATCAAACGAGCTCAAGATGAAATTCAGACATTAACAGATAAATATATTGAAATGATTGATGAACTTTTAGCCGCCAAGGAAAGAGAAATTATGGAGGTATAAGCTTGTTTGAACCAGATATTCTTGGGTTGCCTTGGCAAATAGCGAAAGAAATAGTGGAGCAAGCGCAATGTAGGTATACCATTAAGGAAACCATTTCACCTAAAATTGGTGAGGGTAAATCTGCCCAATCAGTTGGAGTTGTGGCCAGAATTTGTAGTAGACCTTTGCAGCCTTTAGAGATTACTTTGGTCTACCCGGTTATAGTACCAAAAAGCGCAGTGACCTCCTCTGATTGAGGAGGTTGCTCATTCCAGGAGCGAATATAAAGTGAATGTTGGTAATGTAACTAAGCTACCGCAGCATTTAGCGATAATAATGGATGGAAATGGCCGTTGGGCTCAACAAAGAGGGTTGCCGCGTATTGCTGGCCATCAAGAGGGGTTTAAACGAGCCAAGGAAATAGTTGAAGCTGTGGGAAAACAGGGAATTCCTTATCTTTCCCTTTTTGTTTTTTCAACTGAAAATTGGAAACGTCCCAATGATGAAGTTGCTTATTTAATGAAACTATTAAACCAATCTGTCCGTAACGAATTTAGAACTCTTATGGATAATGATGTTAAACTTGTGCTTTCCGGGCGTCTTCAGGGGTTACCAGGAAACTTAGAGTATGAGTTGACCCAATTAGCCCGGGAAACAGAGGACAATAGCGGTCTAGTTTTAAACTTAGCTATTAATTATGGAGGACGGTCTGAGATTGTCGATGCGGTTAAAAAAATTTCTCAGCATGTTCTCGAAGGTAAGTTGGATCCGGATCAGATTGATGAAGCGCTATTTAGTCAATATTTGTATACTCCGGAACTTCCCCCGGTAGATTTAATTGTTCGTCCCAGCGGTGAAAAGCGTATTAGCAACTTTATGCTGTGGCAAGGGGCGTATGCAGAACTAGTTACTTTAGATACTTACTGGCCTAGTTTTACACGAAATCATTTGGAACAGGCCCTAGAAGAATATGCTCGTCGGGAAAGACGATTTGGGGGACTAGCGCAGTGAGCAGTTTAACGGAACGGCTGTTGACGGCTTTGATTGGTATTCCGCTGATTCTAACCTTCCTTTACTTGGGGGGGATCTTTTTCTATTTGCTGGTGCTAATGGCAACAATACTTGCTTTAGCTGAATATCGTGGTCTCTGGGAATTGAAAAATTGCCAGATTAGTAACTGGATTTATCTAGCTGGTGCAGGATTGATTACTCTTAGTGGGTTGGAACTTAGCGCCTATAGTTTGGTTTTCATTTTCACTGTTTTTGTTACCCTTTTTATCTATCATGGGTTACAGGGTACCTGGCAAAATAGTACTATTGCTACTGGTGTGGCCCTTGTAATTATTGGCTTGGTTTATATTGCCTGGCCGTTATCATTGCTTTTACCCTTACGAGAATATGGCTTTGATGTAGTACTATTGTTACTAGCTTTAGTATTTGGTTCAGATACAGCAGCATTTTTTATTGGTAGTCGTTTTGGGCGTCATCCATTAGCGCCACGGATTTCTCCCAAAAAAAGTATTGAAGGCGCTATAGGTGCTCTTATAACCAGTAGTCTTGTCGGCGCAGCTTGGAGTATATTCTTTAGTACATCTCTTCCAATTATTGCGGGTATTTTTTTAGGTTTGCTGGCTAGCATTTTGGCTCAAACTGGTGATTTGCTTGAATCTATGCTAAAACGTTTTTGCGGAGCTAAGGATAGCGGCAAATTATTACCAGGCCATGGTGGGATTTTGGATCGCCTTGACAGTCTATTACTGGTTATTCCATTAATATATTATTTAGCCAATTTAATTAAGTGAAACCAGGTTAAAGGATGGTTTGTATGTCTGTTTCGGACTACCGCCGGGAAATATATATATTAGCTGTCCTAGTCGGTGTCTTTATTTCCCTAAAATATCTTTTACCTTATTTTACTCCTTTCATTATTGGAGCTATTTTAGCTATTGTTATCGACCCAGCGGTTGATTGGTTAGAAAAGCGCTTAAGGATCCCGAGAGGTTGGGGCGCTTTATTAATACTATCGTTGGTAGTAGTTATCTTAGTGACGTTTTTAATAACCGGTATTGGTCGGTTAGTTTATGAGCTTGACTTACTGCTCCAAACTTTGCCTAAATACCAAGAATCAATAACCAATGTGGTTAATAGGCTGCTGGATCAACTTTCCCAACTTTATGCTGGTCTACCCGGAGTTTTTAACCGAGCTATAGCTTCTGGTGAGCAAAGTTTATATAAAGGGATTTCCAGTATGATTAAGCAACTGCTAGGTTTTTTTCAGCGGTTGCCCAACTATTTTATCGTCGGTTTGATTAGTTTTATCGCCTCTTTCTTTATGAGTCGTGACAAACGCATAATTTCTCGGGCTATTTTACGGTTCCTACCTGAAAGATGGCGTAAACATGTGTTTGAAGTTAAAGAGGATGTTTTTACATCCTTCTCAGGTTTTTTACGGGCTCAATTGATCTTAGTTAGCATGACGATGATAATGTCTATTATTGGTTTAACAATTTTACGGGTAAAGTATGCTTGGTTGTTAGCTATGGTTACCGGCTTTTTTGATTTGATACCAGTATTTGGACCGAGCGGAGTTTTTGTTCCAATAGCTATTTACTTTTTTTTCTTGGACCAGATTCCTACCGCTATTGGAGTAATAATCAATTTAGCGATTATTCTATTAGTACGCCAGATTAGTGAGCCGCGAATTATAGGCTCTAAGGTTGGGATTCATCCGCTAGCTACTTTACTGGCCATTTATTTAGGGTTCCGACTTTTTGGAGTCAGCGGTTTTATTTTAGGTCCCTTAGGTTTAATAATTATTAAAGCTATCTTTGCGGCAACATTACCGGAGGCATCGTGATGAGTATAACTCAAGTGACTATTCTTGGTTCAACCGGATCTATTGGTAGGCAGGCTTTAGAGGTTATTGCAACTTTACCAGAACGGTTTCAAGTATATGGGTTAACGGCGAACAAGAGTAGTGATCTATTGATTGAGCAGGCGTTACAATTTAGACCTCAATATGTAGTTATTGCTGAGGAGACAGAATACCACAAAGTAAAACAAGCCTTGCACGGTACAGGGATTACTGTTGAAGCAGGTTTTAATAGTGTTACCGATTTAGCGTCCCATCAGGTGGACCGGTTGTTAGTTGCTCTGGTTGGAGCAGCCGGAATTAGACCAACAATTGTCGGTTTAGAATCTGGTTCAACTATTGCATTAGCTAACAAAGAGACTTTAGTCGCAGCCGGATCAATAGTTATGCCCTTAGCTAGGGAAAAAGAGTTGCCGATACTGCCTGTAGACAGTGAACATAGCGCCGTTTTTCAGTGTCTACAAGCTGCACCCCAGGATCTGCAAAGTGTCTGGTTAACAGCTTCCGGTGGTCCATTTCGGCAGAAAAACCTGGTTGATTTTAAAGAAATTACACCTGCCGATGCTTTACGACACCCTAATTGGGAGATGGGTGCTAAGATTACTATTGATTCTGCTACGTTAATAAATAAAGGCTTGGAAATTATTGAAGCCCACTGGCTTTTTAATGTGGATTATGACCAAATTAAGGTCTTAGTACATCCCCAATCGATTATCCATTCTTTAGTGGAGTTTGTCGATGGTTCAGTTCTAGCTCAACTAGGTTGGTCGGATATGCGTTTACCGATTCAATACGCATTGACATTTCCAGAGCGTGTTCAATCGTCGTTACGTTCTTTGGACCTTTTAGAAGTAGGACGTCTTGACTTTGAAGCTCCAGATTATACTAAGTTTCCAGGACTAAAATTAGCCATTGAGGCTGGTCGGACAGGTGGTACTATGCCGGCGGTCTTTAATGCAGCTAATGAGGTAGCTGTAGAAAAATTTTTACGGTATGAGCTTGCTTTTACTAGCATACCGTCCGTAATAGCGAAAGTAATGGCTGCCCACACAGTGGTTTCAAATCCGACTTTAGAAGAAATATTAGATAAGGATAGGTGGGCAAGAAGAGAAACGGAAAGGGCGGTGATGCAAAGGTGCTAGTAGTGACGTTATTAGCGTTTGTTGTAGTATTAGGGCTGCTAGTCTTTGTTCATGAATTTGGCCATTTTATTGTGGCTAAATCTGTAGGTATCTTTGTTGAAGAATTTTCGTTAGGTTTAGGGCCATTAATTTGGAAGCGGAAGACGAAAGAAACCCAGTATTCCTTGCGTGTTTTGCCTCTAGGTGGATATTGTAAAATGGCTGGGGATAACCCCCATGATGATAAAATCACCGGGACTACAGATACAGACAGGACTACAATCCCGCAGGAACGACTATTCTATGCCAAAAAAGTTAGGCAAAGATCGGCGGTTGTAGCTGCTGGACCAATAATGAATTTTTTAGTAGCCGCGCTTATATTTACAGTAATGTTTGGTGCGTTTGGTATTCCTACTGAATTATCAGATGAGGCCATCATTGGCGAAATTAGCCCAGGTGGACCGGCGGCTCAAGCTGGACTATTACCTGGCGATAAGATCCTAATGGTTAATGGTGAGGTGGTATCGGCTTGGGATGAATTGGCCCAAAAAATCCGGAGTAAACCAAATCAAGAGATTACCCTAGATGTAGCTCGGGGTTTGAAACAGTTTCAAATTACGGTGTTACCTCGGCAGGAGCGGCCTGATGGTCCCGGGTTAATTGGTATTGTTCCTAAAATAGAAGCGAGAGAAAGGATCCCCTTCTTTAAAGCTATCGAGTTCGGTTTCTTGCAGACTTTCTACTTAATTAAAGCCATCTTAGTAGGGCTGTACGAAATAATTACAGGGAAACTAATTGGGCCCATAGCCGGACCGGTAGGTATTGCCCAAATGACAGGGCAGGCTGCCCGCTTTGGCTTAGAGAGCTTACTTAACTTAACGGCTGTCTTAAGCGTTAACCTTGGGGTATTGAACTTATTACCTTTTCCAGCTCTTGATGGTGGGCGGCTAGTCTTCTTGGGGGTGGAAGGGTTACGCAGAAAACCGATAGATCCTGAACGGGAAGGTTTAGTCCATTTTATCGGTTTTGCTTTGCTAATGCTCCTTGTCTTATTTATTACGTTCCGCGAGGTAGTCGGTTTATTATAAGGTGATATCTATGTATACCAGGGAAAAAACACAGACGGTTCAAGTAGGAAACCTCTATATTGGTGGGGGTCATCCGGTAGTAGTCCAATCAATGGTTAACGCTGACCCGCATGATGCAGAGGCGATTCTCAGTCAAATTCAGCGGCTCTTTGTAGCCGGTTGTGAGTTAGTCCGTTTAGCGGTGCCTGACCGGGAGGCGGTTGCAGTTTTTGGTCAGGTCTGTCAGAGTAGCCCGGTACCGTTAGTAGCCGATATCCACTTTGACTATCGCTTAGCTTTAGCTGCTATTGACGCTGGGGCGGCTAAGGTTAGGATTAACCCAGGAAACATCGGTTCCGAAGATCGGGTGGCCCAAGTACTCCAAGCTGCTAAGGAGGCTGGCATTCCCATTAGAATCGGTGTGAACAGCGGTTCTTTACCAAAAGATTTGTTAGAAAAATATGGGGTTTCTCCGCAGGCAATGGTAGAGGCTGCTGATCGTTATATTAAACTCTGTGCCCAATATGATTTTAACAACTTAGTATTCTCGCTTAAGGCTTCGACTGTTCCGTTAGCGGTGGAAGCTAGTTTAGAATTTGCCCGACGTTATCCTTTTCCACAACACTTAGGCATAACAGAGGCGGGGCCACCGGAAGTTGGTATCATTAAATCGGCGGCGGGCTTAGGGGCTCTTTTAGGTCAAGGTATTGGGGACACTATCCGTGTTTCCCTAACCGGTGATCCGGTACAAGAGGTCGAGGTTGCTTACCGCATTTTACAGGCATTTAATCTACGGGAGTATGGGCCTCAATTAGTATCTTGTCCGACTTGTGGACGTTGTCAGGTACCTTTGGCGGAAATAGCTACCGAAGTTGCTCAGGCTTTGCAAGGGATTCGTACCCCTTTAAAGGTGGCGGTAATGGGCTGCGCTGTCAATGGCCCTGGAGAGGCCAGAGAAGCAGACATCGGTATTGCCTGTGGCCCTGATGGAGGGCTTCTTTTTAAAAATGGCGAAATAATTGGGAAGCTGTCCCGTGACCAGCTAATACCACAATTGATTGCTGAAATCAAGCAAATTTCTGGGAGGAATTCCTAAATGTTAATGTCGCAAATTTTTGCTCCAACGCTACGGGAAGTGCCGAAAGAGGCCGAAATCCCTAGCCATCAGCTTATGCTTAGAGCCGGTTTAATTCGGAAAAATGCTGCTGGAATTTATACTTACTTACCGTTGGGGTTACGGGTAATCCAGAAGATAAAAAAAATAATTCGGGAAGAATTAAATGTTAAAGGTGGGCAAGAGTTACTGTTACCGATTGTTCAACCAGCAGAAATTTGGGAACAGAGTGGGCGTTGGGATGTTTATGGTGATGAAATGTTTCGGCTTCAAGACCGTCACGGCCGGAGGTTTTGTTTGGGGCCGACCCATGAGGAGATTATCACTACTTTAGTAGCTGCTGAGGTGAACTCATACCGCCAGCTACCCTTAAGGCTATATCAGATTCAGAATAAGTACCGTGACGAAATTAGGCCCCGTTTTGGTCTGATGCGCGGTAGAGAATTTATTATGAAGGATTTATATTCCTTTGATAGGGATGAGGCTGGCTTAGAAGCGTGTTATCAAGATATGTATGAGGCTTATTCCCGGATTTTCCAACGTTGTGGCCTTACCGCTAGACCTGTGGAAGCAGATCCTGGAGCGATCGGTGGTAATGCTACTCACGAGTTTATGGTAATTGCTGATACCGGTGAGGCTGCTATTGTTTATTGTAGCTCCTGTGATTATGCGGCTAACGTCGAAAAAGCTGAATTATTACCACCTGAGGATAAAATTATCGGAACTACCGAACAGGTATCTTTAGTAGAGACACCGCAGGCTAAAACCATTACAGAAGTAACTCAACTGTTGGGTATACCGGAACAAGGTACCATCAAATCCTTAGTCTATGAGGTAGAAGATGAACCGGTTTTAGTCTTACTGCGTGGAGACCATATTCTTAATGAATTTAAACTAGCTAGCTACCTAGGAACAGATACCTTTCGTTTGGCTTCAGAAACATTTTTGGCTGACCATGGCTTTGTATCTGGGTTTGTTGGCCCGGTAAAATTACCCCAGCAGGTGCGAATTGTGGCTGATTTTGCGCTTCAAGCTGGGGGGGCTTATGTAGTTGGGGCCAACCAACCGGATGCCCACCTCCAGAACGTAGTTCCCGGTCGGGACTTCCAACTGGAAGCATATCTAGATTTACGACAAGCCCAACCTGGTGACTGTTGCCCCCGTTGTCGGGGTAAATTAGTTGGCGCTCGGGGTATTGAAGTTGGCCAAATCTTTAAACTAGGGACTAAATATAGTACCGCTTTAAACGCTCTCTACCTCGACGAATCAGGTAATAGTAAGCCAGTGGTTATGGGTTGTTATGGGATTGGGGTAGGGCGTACCATGGCTGCAGCTATTGAGCAAAACCATGATGAATATGGGATTATCTGGCCGTTACCCATTGCTCCAGCTCAAGTTATCATTGTTCCTGTAGCCTATACCGATCCAGAACAACAACAGCTCGCTGATAAACTTTATCATGAGTTAACTGAAGCCGGCTGCGAGGTAATCCTAGATGATCGTAAAGAACGTCCTGGTGTAAAGTTTAAAGATGCCGATTTGATCGGTATTCCTTTCCGGATTACAGTTGGTCCCAAAGGGATCAAGAATGAAGTAGTAGAGATTTACCGTCGTTCCGACCAAGAAAATGTAGAAGTTCCTATTACCGAAGC
>DHRX01000049.1:13778-15343 GCA_002408345.1 Firmicutes bacterium UBA5301
CAGAAGTTATCTCTTTAATCAGGAGGGGCTAGAATGGAGTTTTCCATTATAATCCCAGCTTATAACGAAGGTAAAAACATTGGCAATGTCCTGGGAGCGGTGCAACAAGCCCAAAACCTCGATCAACGGTTTCAAGAAGTTTTAGTGGTTGATGATGGTTCCAATGATAATACCGCTTTAGTGCCTGATACTTTAGGAATTAAAGTTGTTCGTCTTACTCCCAACCAGGGTAAGGGTGCTGCTATGGTGGCTGGAGCCCGTGTTGCGAGGTCACCAGGTCTCCTCTATATTGATGCGGACTTAGTTGGTCTCAAACCCCACCATTTAGTAGCATTAATTGATCCGGTGGATCAGGGTGAAGCCCGGATGACGTTAGGGGTTTTTGGAGGAGGTAGAATTCGGACGGATTTAGCGCAAGTTGTTGCACCAGAGATTACAGGTCAGCGAGCTTTGTTACGTGAAGATTTTTTAAAACTCTCTGGCCTGGAAGAAAGTCGGTACGGGGTAGATATTGCGCTTACCCACTTTGCCCAGAAACATGATTGGACAATAAAAAAAGTAATATTAAAGGGTGTAACCCAAGTAATGAAGGAAGAGAAGTATGGCCTGCTTAAAGGGGCAAAGGCCCGGTTCCGAATGTATTGGGATATTTTTAAGAATATGAAGGTTTAAGGTTGGTGACCAATTGTGAGTTTTAGTCAGGAGAAGGCCGCAGCAACCCCTCTCTCCTGGGAAAAGATATGGCAGCGCCTCCTAGCAGAAATTTTTGTTCCCCAAGAACGTCTCCGCTGGGCGGCGCAGCTTGCTCTTACTGAAGTTATTGTTGATAAAGAGGCTAATACTTGGCGTTTGTGTATTAGTGGCCCAGCTGACTTAGATTATAATAGCCGTCAACGGTTACTTAACGGTATTAGCGAATATTTAACCCCGATTGTGCCGACTACCTGTGAGTATCACGAGAGGGATCTGCTAACCGATGACCGCGAGTATTTAGAATGGCTAGAAGAATACCGTTCGGAACAAGCGGCCAATCCTGGAGGCGGTCTCTATGGACAAGCCTGGCAAGCCGGTCTAGTCTCTTTAGATCAAGTTGAGCACCCTGGTGATGCTATTACTGTTATCGGTCAGGTAATTACAGTTGAATTACGTGAACTGCGGAATAAGAAGTACTTGCTGACCTTCGATCTGACTGATTTTACTGATTCCATTACAGTCAAGTGTATTGGTGACGAAGGACTAAGCAGACTGGCAGAACAGATAAGCCCCGGCCAGTGGTTGACAGTAGGTGGTACTACAGAAATTGACCACTATGTGCAGGAATTAGTGTTAGCACCGGCCTTTATTGACCGGGCAGAAGCACCGGTTGATCGCAGTGATAATGCTGTGGAAAAACGGGTAGAGTTACATCTACATACGAAAATGAGCGCAATGGATGGTTTGACAGACCTTAAGGAGGCTGTGCAGCTAGCGGCTGCTTGGGGGCATTCAGCTATTGCTATAACTGATCATGGTGTAGTCCAAGCCTTTCCAGAAGCCTATGAGTTAGGACAAAAGTTTGGAATCAA
>DHRX01000049.1:15598-16376 GCA_002408345.1 Firmicutes bacterium UBA5301
TTTTAGTTCGTAACCAGGAAGGTCTACGCAACCTATACCACTTGGTTTCGGAATCACACCTTTTTCATTTTTATCGCCATCCTCGTTTACCCCGGGAACTAATTGGGAAATACCGGGATGGGCTTCTACTCGGCTCTGCTTGCGAAAGTGGTGAGCTGTATCAGGGAATTTTAGCTGGGTTGCCAGAAAGTAAACTCTTGGAAATGGCTTCTTTTTACGATTTTCTGGAGATTCAACCCTTGGGCAACAACGCATTTTTGACCCGAGAAGGACAAGCTGATGAAGAACAGCTTAAAGAACATAATCGGTTAATTTGTCGGTTAGCTAATACTCTAAACAAACCGGTTGTAGCGACAGGAGATGTTCATTTTCTCCAGCCTCGTGACGAAGTTTATCGCCGTATTCTCATGTATGGTCAAGGGTATAGTGATGCCGAAAAGCAGGCTCCTTTGTATCTACGTACGACGGAAGAGATGTTAGCAGAGTTTGCTTATCTTGGTTCAGAGCTAGCCCAAGATGTTGTTGTTACTTATCCACGCCAGATAGTCGATTTAGTAGATGATAACATTCTACCGGTGCCCCAAGAGTTTTGTGGCCCAGAACTACCAGGTTCTGCCGAAGGAATTCGTCAGATAACTATGGCTACCGCGCACCGTATGTATGGCGAAAAGCTACCTCAAATCGTAGCTGACCGGCTTAATCGAGAGTTAGATTCTATTATTAACAATAACTTTGCGGTCTTATATATGATTGCTCATAAGTTAGTTAAGAAAAGTCT
>DHRX01000049.1:16719-16946 GCA_002408345.1 Firmicutes bacterium UBA5301
CACGATATCCCCTTTGAAACCTTTTTAGGTTTTGATGGAGATAAAGTTCCTGATATTGATTTGAACTTTTCAGGAGAATATCAACCGGTTATTCACCAATATACTGAAGAGCTATTTGGGCAGAATTATGTTTTTCGAGCGGGAACAATTGCTACTTTAGCTGACCGAACCGCGTATGGCTTTGTACGTAAGTATTTAGATGACCGAGGGGCCTATAAACGGCGGGC
>DHRX01000106.1:0-7199 GCA_002408345.1 Firmicutes bacterium UBA5301
GTTCTGGAAAATCAGGAGTTTAAAATCGAAGGGGATAATGTTCGGATTGTCGGTAAGCTAGAAATCACTAAAGGGGATCTGTTTCTCACCGCCGGCCAGATCGTTTATAATTCGGAGTTAAAGACGGCGGTTATTACTGGAGACCCTTACTTGCAGACTAAGGATGCTACGGTAGATGGTCAAAAAATTGAGGCGGAATTTGAAGCCGAAGTCTTTACTATTACCGGGTCGGTACGGATTCAACAGGCGCAACGTTCAGCCTTAGCCGATCAAGTCCACATAGATAATATCGCTGAGACCTACTTGTTATTGGGCAATGTCTTGGTCAATGAAAAAAAGGATGAAAAGGAGCTTCGGGGCGAAGAGGTCCTAATTAACTCTCAAGATGATAGTATTGAGGTCCGTGGCCCTGTTGAAATTAGTTTTCAGGTGCAGAAGGAACCGAAATTACCTGAACCTGAGCAGAACCCAGATCCAGTTACTGAAGAGGTTTATGTTCAGGTAGAAAACGTGTCAAAACCGCGGCCACAGGCAGAAGCGGTAGAAATAGATATAACGCCGTATTAGGGCCCCAAATGTCGGCTATAGCACCGGTTAGGGGTAAGAAGAAAGAAACGCAGGCGGAGACTAGCCCGCTTATTAGACCTGAGGCCAATCCGGCGTTGGCCGGTAGTAGTCTTTGGATTTCCAATACCGTTACCGGTAAGCTACAGTTAATCGCTGCTCCAGCTAAGGCTATAGTTAGCCAGGACCAAACTCCGGCACTACGGTAAAAAAGCCATAAAAATAAAGTACCTAAAAGTAGGGAGCCGGATAAGAGTTTGCGGGCTCCTATTTTATCCATCAGATATCCTCCTAAAAAGCCAGCCAGAGCGCCAACAGCTAAAAAGACTGAGAGTAATTGTCCGCCATAGATTGCAGAGTGCCCTAGTTGAACCATTAGGGTTGGCAAAAAAGTATTGAGGCCAGCAGCGACCCACGTGCGGAGAAAGACGATGCAGTTAATAGCTAAGACCGGTACCCAAACTAAGTGGAGGTGATCTTTAAGAAGATGCAAGCTGGCCAGCGGTGACCGGACCCCTCCTTGGTCCTGCACATCTTTGAGGCCAGAAAAATAAAGGAGTAGGCTGAATATTAGCGTGGGGATAAACAACCATAAAGAAGCTTCTAAGCCGAACTTAGTTGCTAAAGGGATAACCAGTAAAGGAGCCAGGGCGTAACCTAAATTGCCTAAAACGAAATGCATGCTCATCCAAAAACCGTGTTTTTGGTAAGGGACAACCCGGGTGATTAGTGTAGCCCCCAGAGGGTGAAAAAGTCCTGAACCGATGCCGCCTAAGAAAGCCAGAACTGCTAGGGCCCAGAAAGAATGGGCCCGGCCAATTAGGCTCATAATTAAGCCTAGCCAAAGGATTGCCCAAACCAGATAACTACCACGTCGGTTATTATCGATAGCCATACCGAAGAAGGGTTGGGTAAAGTCGGCGGAAAGAGAAAAAATAGCAATAATCCAGCCGAGAGCGGCGTTGGACAAACCGTATTTAATGCTGAGCAGCGGTAGCAAGGGAGCCAGCATATTAGCAAAAAAGTCATTAACGAAGTGACCGAAGGCTATAGCTAGGGCAACTGGATTACCGTTTTGTGGTAACTGCTGAGGGTTATTGGTAGTTGAAGGCTGTATATTCATTATTCTGTACATATTAAACGGTAATCTCCGTTATTCCTGTATATGCTTACCGCTTTTACTGAGAATTGGCTGGAAAGCCCTTAAGCCCCCTATGCTATAATTACCGTAGATAATAGGGGGGAGAATACGGTGCCTAATCCTATTCAATTTTGGAGACAAGATACTTTTTACAAAGATATAATCGTTCTTATTCTAGGGACTATTTTGGTTGGCGGGGCCCTCTCCTTTGGCTTAGCATGGACAGTAGATCGCTATTTTGGTGATACCGTTACCGGCTTGATTGGTGATGCCGGTCAATATGATCTAATCTTGCATATCCGAGAAGATGCTAAAGAGGCTGCGTTAATCGAGTTAGATCGTATTATCCAGGAGAACTTCCCTGGTGCCAAGTATGTTGCTGCTCCTACATTAGCAGGTAAAGCTAATTATCTGCTTTCTTTACCAGAAGAATCTAAAAGTCGTAAAGTCCTAGAGAATATTGATTCCTACTTTAATACACTCCCTGGTTGGAACGGGAGCACCTTCATTATAGCTCCAGCAGTTACTGTACGTGGGGTCCAGTTTGGTGCTAAGGGGATTCTGATTAGTCGTTTAGAGGAGCTCGATGGGGTTAAATTTGCTTTTATTAATGGTGGTAACGTTTTAGCGGTACTCAAAGATGCAGCTCAGGCCAAAACCGTTAGTCATCAGGTTAAAGCAATTTTAGATGAGTACCGTACGATTGAAGTCCGGTTTCCCCTCGGTTATCAGGTCGATGATCTTTCTCAAACTGGTAGTCAGATTGTCTTAGCTATTCAGGATCAGCTTCGTCCGAAGCTGGTTAAAGATGTAACCCTTTCCAGCGAAACTACTGATTTGAACGCTTTTATGGAAACTTTAGTGGAAATGAAACGGTTCCTCCTCGGCTACGCTTCCCAAGTGGAGATTGCGTTAGAATCTACAGCGGCCCTCAAAGTGGGAGAAGCAGTAATTCTCCAAGGGGCTTCCCCACATTTATTAGTAGTCGGGGATGGGGTTCGTCCTGATAATCTGATTATCGATATTTTAGAGATTCAAGGTGACGTAGCCAGAGGAATCATTACCCAGGGGGATATTAGTGCCGTTGATCCGGAGGTCCAAAGCTTAGCTGCTTACCGGTTAGAACGGGGTACCGATGTTGGTGTTTTGGTTGGCAAAACTACAATTTACAATCAACGGTATCAGCTGTTACTAGCTATTGATGAAAGTGTTAAACTCTTGCAAGAGCTAGAGGTAATGGCGGAAGAAGCTGATCAAACCGGTCAGGACCTCTTAGTAACCTTGGATGCTTACGAGCAAACTCTTGATCAGATTGCCCGGGTGGAAGAGACCCTACGCCAGGTGAACCAGAGCTTAGATGGGCCGTTAAATCAACTTAATCAAATTGATATTGAGGATGTAGTAGCTGCTTTACAGACTACTAGTACCTCTATTGATTATCTGTTAAGTACATTGGGTGTAGTTAATCCACCAACTGGCCAGATGGCCGATGTAGGTCAGGTACCCGGTGGTCTAGGGGATATCCAAGACCAGGTGGTTCAGGGGACCCAAGATTTAGAAACGGTAGTTAAAAACATTAACCCTGTGGCCCAACTGCTACGTAAATTCCAGGAACGGATTCAGACTTTTACTGTTCAGGTCAATAATTTTGGGTCTTTAGCCGAGAATTCAAACCTAGTTCATAACCTCTTAGGCGATATTGGAGGAGCTACTTCGTCAGCTTTAAATGCTATGGAAGCCGTTGATGTTAATGCCTTACGAAGTCATATTCATGAGATTACCGAGCGGTTACGGGCGATCGGTGACTTAGATACCGACCTGGTCCGGGAAGAGATGAATGAAGTACGTACTACTTTACCGAACCTAACTGATGAGGAGATTGGTCGCTCGATCCGGCTTATTGACAGCTATATTGGTGGAGAGGTTATTCCTGGCGAGAGGGTCCAGTTGTTAGTTGATGCTAGTGTTCAACAAAAAGAGGTTATTCCAATACTCAATAAGCTGCTAGGATCCCAAGACTTCTCAGTTTTAGAGATGCCTGTTGGTATTTTGGAACCGGATGTACGGGGCTTAGTTTTTAGTGTACTACGCGAAGTTCGTTCGACTATTGCTGGTTTAGTTGCTATCGTTTTTACTTTAATTGTCCTTTGGCTAGATCATGCGCTGCTGATTAATGCTCTACGGTGTTTGGTGCCTGGCCGGTTAGGCAGATTACGCCATTTGCGGTTGGGAGAGCGCTTTATTCCTGATCTAGCCGGAATATATGGGGCGGTGGTTGGTGGTGTAATTCTCTGGGGTAGTTATACCCTAGGAGGTGGGGCAATCCCGTGGCTCTCCCCTTTACACATTCTAGCGTTAGGAGTTTTACTAGGTTTAGGAACTGGAGCTCTAGCCCAGCGGATTAGCCCGGTTTCAGAAGCGGAGCTTAATGCTGGCTTATCTTTAGGTCTACGTAAAACCGATATTTTAAGAGAAATTGTTATTCCGGAGGGTCGCCCAGGTTTGGCTAATTGGCTTAACCGTAGGAACTTACGCTTTATGGCGGGAGGTGGTAACTAGATGGCGGAAGAACTACACTTGCAAATTAAAGGCTTACGAAAAAGCTACGGTGATTTTGAAGCTGTTCGGGGTGTGGACTTAACGGTAGCTAAAGGGGAAGTAGTAGTTATTATGGGGCCCTCCGGCTGTGGAAAGTCTACAGTAATCCGCTGTATTAATCGGTTAGTGGAGCCTAGCAGCGGGGAAATCTGGTTTGATAACCAGCCCCTTCATAAATTAACACCTAATCAATTAGTGCCTGTGCGGCGTCGGATTGGTTTCGTTTTTCAAAACTTTAATCTAGTGCAAAGGCTCTCGGCTCGAGATAATGTGCTATTAGGGCTGGTTTATGCCGGTCTTAATAAAAAAACTGCTCGTCGTTGGGCCGAAGAGGCATTGGAGAAGGTGGGCTTAGCCCAAGATGCCGATAAGTTTCCCCGGGAGATGTCTGGTGGCCAGCAACAACGGGTTGGGATTGCCAGGGCTTTGGCTTTGAAACCGGAGTTGATGTTGTGGGATGAGCCGACAGCTTCCCTAGACCCAATTCTAGTCCGCGAGGTTTTAGATGTCATGGAAAATTTAGTTAAGTCCTCAGGGACAACGATGGTTATCGTTACTCATGAGGTCCCCTTTGCGCTACGGGTGGCCGACCGAATTGAGTTAATGAATGCTGGTCAGATAGTAGAGAGCGGTACGCCTACTCAGCTTTTTCAGGCTCCGTTGACGGCGGTAGGTCAGAAATATTTAGAGATAATTAAGGCCCAACATACCGATATAGCCGAAATAAGCAGGAGAATCTTGGCAACCCCCAGAAATGAAGGGAGAATTACTGCTTAGGAGGCAGAAGGTGTGGGGCAAATCCAGGAACAGACTTTGGCCCGGTCGGTTACCTACCGGGGAATAGGGTTGCATACAGGGGTAGAGATTACGGTTCGGGTAAGTCCGGCTGAACCGGGTACAGGTATCGTCTTTTGCCGTACTGACCTACCGAATCAACCGTTGATTGAAGCAAAAGTAGTTAATATTACTAGTACCCTACGGTGTACAACGATCGGCTTAAATGAACAGGTACAGGTAAAAACAATTGAGCACCTAATGGCGGCTTTTGTCGGTTTAAATATTGATAACGCTAGAGTCGAGTTGGACAATGGTGAAGTTCCGGTTACCGATGGTAGCTCAGCGGTTTGGGTTCAGCTATTTAAGGAGGCTGGATTAATTGAGCAGGAACGGCCCCGTAAGGTTGGGGTGCTCCAGGAGCCGCTCTGGGTTGAAGAGGGTTCAGCGCGCTTAATTGCTTTACCGGCAGAAAATTTACAGGTTAGCTATTTATTTACTTCAGAGAATCAATTGGTGGGCAACCAGTTTGTTGAGATTGTCGTAAATCCAGATAATTTTACGGATCAGATTGCGGCCGCCCGAACCCTGGCTTTTGCTAAAGAGGTTGAGTATCTGCGTAAGCAAGGCTTGGCTTTAGGGGGTAATTTAGAAATTGCTGTAGTTATCGATTCAGATCGGTATTTAAACCCTCTACGCTATGTGGATGAGGTCGCTCGGCACAAGGCCTTAGACTTGATTGGGGATTTAGGGTTAGTTGGGCCGTTAAAAGCCCACATTATTGGTATGCGTTCAGGGCATAGCCTCAACGCTCAGTTAGGGGCAAAACTGAATGCCGCAGTAAAGTGGTGCTAGGAGGGAGTAGCTATGATGGATATTCGAGAAATTAAGGCGATTTTACCCCACCGTTATCCTTTTTTGTTGGTCGATAGGGTATTGGAGTTGGAAAAAGATCAACGCGGGGTGGGCATCAAAAACTTAACAGCTAACGAAGCCTTTTTCAACGGCCATTATCCTGAGCATCCGATTATGCCAGGGGTGTTGATTATCGAAGCTCTGGCTCAGTTAGCAGGTTTGATTATGTTGCAAGACGTTGAAAATCGTGAAGCACTACCGTTATTTGCCGGGATTGAAAAGGCCCGGTTTAAGCGGCAGGTTATTCCCGGTGATACCTTACGTCTTGAAGTGGAGGTACTAACTCGACGCCGTAATTATCTAAAAGTATCGGGAAAAGCTAGCGTAGAAGGAGAACTAGCAGCTGAAGGGGTTCTAACTTTTGTTGTAATTTAGAGTTTACTCTAAATTGGAGAAAAATAGTCAGAGTAACCTTCTATTTGGCTCTAATCATGTTTTAAGGCGATTATTGGCAGGATTTGTCCATTACAGCTAGGCCACTTTCTGGGTTAGAATAGGAATCTATATAGTAGTAAAGAGTTGGTTAGAAGGCGGGGAGTTTTGCAGTGGATATGCGAGGTAACAAAGCCAAGGTGCTGCCGTTTTCAACGGGGAAAATTCACGAGACGGCCATAGTTGATCCTAGTGCGGTTCTCGGAATGAGCGTTGAGATTGGTCCTTATTCAATTATCGGGCCAGATGTCGAGATCGGTGATAATACTATTATCGGTTCTCACGTTGTAATTCAGGGACCAACCAAGATTGGTCAAGATAACCGAATTTTTGCTGGGGCTAATTTAGGCAGCGATCCCCAGGACCTCAAGTACCAGGGTGAAGAGAGTTACCTCTTTATTGGCGATAATAATACTATTCGTGAGTATGCTAGTATTACCCGGGGGACTGCGCTAGGTGGCGGGGAAACTCGAATTGGTAACGATAACTTGATTATGACTTATGCCCATATTGATCATGATTGCCAGGTAGGTAATAATTGTGTACTAGTAAACGGTTCTGCTTTGGCTGGACATGTAGTCTTAGAAGATCGTGTTATTATCGGGGGCTTAAGCGGTGTTCACCAGTTTTGCCGGATCGGCCAGTTGACTATGGTTGGCGCATGTACCAAGGTAACTAAAGATGTTCCTCCCTTTTTACTGGTGGATGGGCATCCGGCGAAAGTTATGGGGATTAATATTGTTGGTTTGCGCCGTAATGGGATGGCTCCAGAAAT
>DHRX01000106.1:7446-10011 GCA_002408345.1 Firmicutes bacterium UBA5301
CTCCATGGTTATCCGGAAATAGACCACTTTATTCGGTTTATCCGCAACTCAGAGCGGGGAATACTTAGATAAGCAGGGGATAACCGAGGAAGATGTCGAATTATTAAAGGCTGATTACCTTATGTAGTCAGCCTATTTATTTATTAGGGTAGGAGGTTTGGAATGTGAGCACCCCAACAATTGGTGTTTTAGCTGGTGTCGGTGCGCTTCCTATCGTGGCGGCCCGTGAAATTAAGAATCAAGGGTTCCGTTGCGTAGTAGTAGCTTTATTCCCAGAGAATAGCAAAGAACTTCAGCAATATGCTGATGCCTATTACTTTATTAACCCCTCGGAAATGGGCCGTATTATTGCCACATTTCAGCAAGAAAATTGCACAGAAATTGCTCTGCTAGGTAAGGTTTCTAAACAAATCCTCTATAGTGATTTTCGTCCAGATGCTCATTGGATGTCAATTTTTAACCGTTTAACTTCTAAAAATGATGATGCTGTTTTAATGGCTATTGTTGATGAATTAGCTGCCCACGGTATTACTGTTTTTGAGCAAGCTCGGTTTTTGGGGCAGACCGTGTTGAAGCTAGGGGTCCACACTAAAAGAGAGCCGACCGCGGAGGAGTTGGCTAACCTTCGTTTTGGTTATCATTTAGCGAAAGGGTTGGCCGGTTTAGATATCGGGCAAACTATAGCGATTGCTAAAGGCGCGGTACTAGCCGTTGAAGCTATCGATGGCACTAACGCAACAATCTTGCGAGGCGGAAAATTGGCTCAGGGGCCGGTGACAGTTCTCAAAGTTTCCAAACCCCAGCAAGATCTACGTTTTGATATACCAGTAGTAGGGCTTGATACGGTGGAGAGTATGAAGGCTGCTGGTGGCGGAGTGTTAGCTCTCGAAGCGGACCAGGTCTTCTTCTTAGATTTACCAGAGGCTATTGAGTTCGCTGACCAGAACAACATTACGATTTGCGCTTTTAACCCGAGAGCTGTGTCTGCAGGGGAAGTCGAGCTCTTCCAGGAAGGACGATAGTCAGTGAATATAATGATTATAGCCGGGGAGGATTCAGGGGATTTACATGGGGCGCGCTTAGCTGCTGCGATTAAAGCAAAGCATCCGGAAGTTCGAGTTAGTGGGATGGGCGGCGCTAGAATGCAGGCGGCTGGGGTAAATTTAATTGTGGATCCTACCAAATTAAGTACTATCGGCTTTTGGGAAGCGTTAAAAAATTTTCAGGTATTGCGGAAAATTATGCTCAAGATGGCTGCTACTATTAGGCAGCAAAAACCAGATGCGGTAGTTTTTATTGATTTTCCTGGTTTCAATATGCGTTTGGCCCGGATGATTCGTAATGAAGATATTCCGATGATTTATTATTTTAGCCCATCGGCTTGGGCGTGGGGTAAGTCTCGGGCGGAAAAAGTGGCTAATACAGTGACCAAGGTTGCTTCTGTCTTTCCCTTTGAAGCTGAGGTTTACCAGCAAGCGGGAGCTGACGTTACTTTTGTCGGCCATCCGCTATTGGACATTGTACGGCCTAGCCTTAGTAAAGAGGAGGCCCGGGAATTATTTGGGTTACCAGATAAGGTGCCGGTAGTCGGTTTATTCCCAGGTAGCCGCCGTCAAGAAATTGAGACGTTGTTACCGGAGATGCTGGCCGCTGCCGCTGTAATTAAAGATCAAATGCCAGAGGTACGGTTTATCCTACCTAGGGCTACTTCTTTGGAACCAGAATTAATTCAAAAGTACCTCTCGGCAGGACAAGTAGAGGTTACTGTTACTGAAGGGCGAGCTTATGATGCCCTCAACATTTGTTCAGCGGCAATAGCTGCTTCTGGCACAGTGACCTTAGAAGCGGCATGCCTTGGGGTTCCTATGGTTATTATTTATAAGGTTTCGACCTCAACTTACCTACTAGGTAGGATTTTGATTCGTATTCCCCATGTAGGTTTGCCCAACATTGTGTTAGGGCGAATGGCCATGCCTGAATATTTACAGAATGAAGTACAGGCCGAGAGGGTTGCTGCTGACATTCTTCGGATGTTGACGGATAGTGAATATGCGACTGAACTCAAAACAGATTTGGCCGAAGTCGTTCGAAGGCTAGGGCGACCAGGAGCCGTAGATCGGGCTGCCGACTTAGTTATTGGTGTAGCCGAGAATCAGCGGCTCCGGAAGCAAGTTTAAGCAGGAGGAACTCTTGTGCATATTGTTTTGACCTCCAATTCTCCTGGTGAAGTGGCCGGTTGGGTACGGCCGGTGGCTACTAAGCTAGCAGAGCAGTGGCCAGAAGCCAAAGTGCACCTTTTTTTATTACCCTGTTCTTTTGCTAGTGGCAGTGAGTGTGCTGTTGCTTCGGACTTACCAGGGATTGAGGCGGTCTACTCGAGCCAAGATTACTGGCGATTAGCTCTATTAGGTAGACTACCGGAAGGTTATCAACCGGCTGAGAATGGACTGGTCCTTTTTTTAGGTGGAGATCAGACCCATGCGGTGCTGTTAGGTCGGCGATTAGGTTACCCGGTCCATATCTATACAGAGGGTAGAGCGTTATGGCCTAAGCGGGTCCAACAAT
>DHRX01000106.1:10141-13577 GCA_002408345.1 Firmicutes bacterium UBA5301
GGGTCCAACAATATTATGTACCGTACCGGTCTGCTTTGGAGAAGGTAGAAGCGGTGGCTCCTGGAAAAGGTATGGTAGTCGGTAATTTAATGTTAGATGCCGTTACTCCTACCGTTAGTCGGGAAAAATTCCGTGCTGAGCTGGGGATATCTCCTTCAGATTTATTAGTAGCGCTTTTTCCAGGGAGTCGTTTGAATGAGTTTCAATATATTGTTCCTTTTTTTCTAGAAACAGTTCGTCTTTTACAGGAGAAAAAGCCTCAGATAAGATTTGTAGTTAGTTTATCTCCTTTTGTTCCTCCAGAAATAGCTACAAATTTACTTTCCATTGAATTGCCAGGTATTGTCGTACTACGCAATGCCCAGTACAATATAATGCAAGCTGCCGATTTAGGCCTAACTATTCCCGGTACGAATACGGCGGAAATGGCTTTTTTGGGTTTGCCCATGCTCGTGGCGGTTCCTCTAGATCGACCAGATTTAATCCCCTTAGAGGGTTTACCAGGTTTAGTCGGGAAAATGCCGGTTGTAGGGAAGTGGATTAAAACCAAGGCCATCTCTAAACTCAATCAAAGACTACGCTTTACGGCCCTACCGAATATAATCGGGGACAGGGAGATTGCTCCAGAACTGCGAGGGTTAATTAAACCTCAGGATGTGGCAGAAAGAGCTGCCCATTTACTGAGTGATCCGGAGGAAAGAGCACGACTAAGCCAGGAACTGCGCCAAATAATGGGGGAGGCTGGGGCGGCTCAGCGTTTAGTCTTAGCTTTGCAAACAAGTACCAGACAAAATTGAGGGAAATCGATGCAGAGAGATTTATCAACAGCTCGGAGATTATTTGGGCTGATAATGCCCATGAAAAGTTCTTTTATTATAGGGTTGGCTACAATGCTAGCTACAGCTGCTGCCAACTTAGCCCTACCTTATGTTTTTGGACGGGGGCTAATTGACAATGTTTTAACTACCCAGAACTTGCGGTTACTAAATATTATTGCTTTTGGCTTGATCGGACTTTTTATTGTTAAAGGCCTTTTTACTTACACTACCAACTATCTTTTAGCCTATGTAGGTCAGCGCATGGTTCGAGATTTGCGTGACACTTTGTTTAGTCATCTACAAGAATTGCCTTTACCTTTTTTTGCCCAAAAGAGAACTGGTGATCTAATCGCCCATATGACCTATGATATTACTATTTTAGAAAATAGTTTGACCAAAGACTTTGCCAACCTTATTCAGCAAATATTTGTCGCTGTAGGTACCGTGGTAATGATTTTCTACCTGCATTGGCAGCTATCTTTATTAGCGCTGTTGGTCTTTCCCTTGATGGCTTGGGCCTATTCCATATTTAGTAATAGAATTAGAAAAGTAGCCCGTAAACGTCAGAAGAAGTTTGGCGATTTAACGGCTGTACTAGAAGAGATGCTCTATGGCATTAGGATAATCAAGGCTTTCAATTTGACCAAAGTAGGTTCCAAGCGCTTTGAAAAAGAGAACCATGCCAACTTTGAAACTGGTCTAAAGACTGTACAAGTACAGGCGACAATGACCCCAACTTTAGAATTACTACTAGTCATTGGTTTTAGTATAGTTCTCTGGTTTGGAGGCAAAGAGGTTATTAATGGTAACCTTTCCCCCGGGGAGTTAGTGGCTTTCTTTGGATATGTCGCCTTACTTTCGACCCCGGTGACTAGTATTTCCAGGATTGTAGGCAGTTTAGAGCAGGCTTTTGCAGCAGGGGATCGAGTTTTTGAACTATTAGACGTACAGCCGTCAATTCGTGATTTACCTGGAGCACCAGAAATAGGGGATATTACAGGACAAGTTAGTTTTCGGAACGTCTCTTTTTATTATCCTGGTGAAAATAAATTAGTATTAGACCAAGTTAACTTAGAGGTTTCTCCAGGAGAAGTTGTGGCGGTAGTTGGGCCGAGCGGAGCCGGTAAAACTACTTTAGTTAACCTAATACCTCGTTTTTACGATTCGACAGAGGGACAAGTTTTAGTGGATGGAATTGATGTGCGAACGGTGACCCAGGAATCTCTGCGGGAGAAGATCGGTATAGTGCCGCAAGAGACCATTCTTTTTGGGGTTAGTATCCGGGATAATATTCGGTATGGCAGGTTAGATGCTACCGCTGAAGAGGTAGAGGAAGCGGCCCAGCTGGCCAATGCTCATCAATTTATTGCAGAATTGCCAGATGGGTACGAGACGATTCTTGGTGATAAAGGCTTGGGCCTCTCTGGTGGACAAAGGCAACGGGTGGCTATTGCTCGAGCTGTATTACGGGACCCCAAAATTTTGATTTTAGATGAGGCTACATCGGCCTTGGATACTGAGTCTGAGCGTTTGGTTCAAGATGCTCTCAATCGTTTGATGCATAACCGGACTACCTTTGTTATTGCCCACCGTTTATCAACAATTATCAACGCTAACCGCATAATTGTCTTGCAAGACGGTCAAATTCAAGAGCTAGGAACCCACGAGGAACTCCTGGCTCAAGGCGGTTTGTACCATAAGTTATACGAGATGCAGTTTAGGGGGAGATAATTTTGAAAGGAATGGTGTTAGCAGCTGGCGTCGGTTCACGTTTAGACCCATTAACCCAGCAGATACCGAAACCGCTAGTACCTTTAGCTAACCGTCCAGCTATGGAACACATCCTAGCTTTGTTAGCTCACCATAACATTACTGAGGTAGCGGCTAACCTCTGGTATTTGCCAGAGCAGATAAAAAATTACTTTGGCGATGGTTCCCGTTTTGGGGTGAACCTTTACTATTCTCAGGAACAAGAGCTACAGGGTACAGCAGGTGGAGTGCGTAAACTAGCCCACTATTTTGACGATACTTTTCTGGTGATTGCTGGTGATGCTCTAACTGACCTGGACCTAGGTCAATTAGTTGCTTTTCACCGGCAGCATGGTGCGTTAGCTACTATTGCAGTTAAACCGGTGGCCGATCCGACCCATTATGGGGTTGTAGTCACTGATCCTACTGGAAGAATTCAAGGTTTTCAAGAGAAACCTTGTCGGGAGGAAGCCCTGAGCTTTACGGCAAATACCGGTATTTATGTCTTTGAACCAGAGGTTCTAGAACTAATCCCAGCAGAGACGTTCTATGACTTTGGTCGACAGCTTTTCCCCCGCTTAGTAGCGGAGCAAGCCCCTTTCTATGCTTGGTCGACTGAGGATTATTGGTGTGACGTCGGTACCCACCAGGTTTACCATCAGGCTAATTTGGATATTGTTCAGGGGAAAGTTTGCTTGTATGCACCTGGTCTAGCTGGGGTAGAAGGGCAATTAGTAAAAGGTGAACAAACAGTTATTCACCCCGAGGCTGAGCTTAGCGGTGCTAATGTTTTCGGTGCTAACTGCCGGATTGCAGTTGGGGCCTACCTTGAAAATGCTGTTCTTTGGGACAGGGTATCAATCGGAGCT
>DHRX01000106.1:13690-14592 GCA_002408345.1 Firmicutes bacterium UBA5301
GGGACAGGGTATCAATCGGAGCTGGGTCCCAGGTAACTGGGGCTGTTTTAGGTAGCAGGGTTGTTGTTGAGGCAGGTGCCATTATACCGTCTGGTGCAGTGATCGGAGCAGATGCGGTGATCGGGGCTCAGGTTCGCTTAGTAGAGGGACAGGTTGTACCACGGGCAGTGGTACTAAAGTAGGAGGCTGGAAGATGCTATTAATATTGAGCAACGGGCATGGTGAAGATCTGCTAGCTGCAAAACTGGCTTTGCAAATTAGGGAGCTGGCCCCAGAAATTGAGCTACAATCTTTACCGGTAGTTGGTGAGGGTGCTCCGTTGGTCCAGGCCGGCTTACCTCTGCTCTATCCAGGTCGTTCTTTTCCCAGCGGCGGTTTTGTCCGTAGTGGATTAAGTTATTTACTGGCCGATATCCGTGCCGGGTTTTGGCAGCATTGGCGGAACCAAGGTCGGGCTTTACGGAAGGTAGCTCCAGCGGTCAAATTAACGTTAGCCGTTGGGGATAGTGTTCTACTCTACTTATCCCGGCGTCATCTTAAAAAACCGCTGATTTTTGTACCGACAGCTAAATCCAACTATATTCGACCTCATTTACCTTTCGAGGTTCGCTGGATGCAGGAAACAGCTGCCTTAGTCTTCCCGCGAGATGCGTATACCGCCGAGGCTTTGGCTGGCCAGGAGGTACCGGCTCGGTTTGTTGGCAACCTAATGATGGATAGCATTGATCTACACGGTTATGATTTGGGTCTGGAGGATTATGGTGCGGACCAAGGGTTACCACCGGTTATTGGGGTATTACCGGGTAGTCGTGATGAAGCCTATCAGAATTTCACCCTTTTGGCCCAAGCGGCAGAGGTCTATGCTAACAAGTACGGGAAAGCAGCTTTTCCGGTGGCCTTAT
>DHRX01000106.1:14770-15123 GCA_002408345.1 Firmicutes bacterium UBA5301
AATATTGAGGCGGAGCGGTTGTCCCGTTGGTTAATCGAGGAAGGTTGGGTTGCTAAACCAGAAACGAGTCCAGGGGTTAGCGCTGCGTTCAGTAAAGGAAAAGCTTATCTTCTTTTATGTCAAGGCGCTTTTGGTGATATTTTGTATCGTTCTGATTTAGTCTTAGGTTTAGCCGGAACAGGAAATGAGCAGGCAGCCGGTTTAGGCCGACCAGTAGTTACCTTTACAGGGTTAGGTAGTCAATTTACCCCCAAGTTTGTGGCGGCGCAAAAAAAGCTCTTGGGTTCTGCTGTATCAGTAGTTTACGGTTCAGACCCCAAAGCACCACCAGCTCCAGAACTGGTGGCCAATGA
>DHRX01000106.1:15320-19455 GCA_002408345.1 Firmicutes bacterium UBA5301
GGCCCTGGCGGGGTTAGGGCTATGGCCCAGGAAACTATCGCCTTTTATCGACAGCTTCTTGCTGGAGAGCCTCTCGCATGCCCTGAAAATAAGCGTGGTTTTTAACGAAGAATAAGGCTAAGTTGGCTAACGGGCTTTTGCCGCCGTGGCGTTGAATGTAATTACGGACAGCAGGGGCATTCTGCCAATTGCCGATAGTTAGTAGCCTTTCTAGTCCGAAGAAAAATGGGTGGAGCATTGTTGAGAGCCGAACACGCCAGTGGGGCTGCTTGGCGTAGTAAACAAGAGCCATCCTGCCTCGTTCTTTCTCTTTACCAATAATCGGATCTAGATTAGAATAGTCGATAGGCTCATCGTAGTGGTAGCCTACGGCCTCAGGTGCTTTTACAGCCCGTAATCCATGTTGCCGGAGGCGCATACCTAACTCAAGATCCTCCCAGCCATAAGCCGTAAAGTCGGCGTCAAAGAGGCCTACCGCCAGTAAGTGTTCTTTCCGGACTGAGGTGTTAGCGGTAGCAAAGAAGGCAGCGCTAAAATCGGATATCTTCCATTTAGTAGCGGTCGGATCGGTAAAATTTGTAGTATGGATGACTGGACCGTGGACCACCAGTAAATGATCTTCTTGGTGTTTTTGCCAATGGGCTTGAACAAACTGGGGGGTAACGACCATATCGCTATCTAAGAAGAGGATAATCCTTCCTTGGGCAGCTTGAATACCGTTGTTACGGGCCTGAGATCGCCCTTGGTTTTCCTGGGGTAAGTAACGAAAATGGTTAGGTAAACCAAGTTCTGCGACCATCGTGGCGGTCCCATCGGTGGAACCATCGTCAATAATTAAAACTTCAAAATGGTTAGCTCGACAGCTTTGATTAAGTAGGCTCTGGAGACATTTTTTCAGAATGTCTTTCCGGTTATAAGTGGGAATGACAACGCTAATCTCTGGTAACATGAGTTACTCCTTGTTAAAATAGTCAGATATTACTTCTCAGCATTACTAGGTTTTCCTGCCCTGGTGTTGAAATTGACTATGGTATAATTGGTTTAAGTAATTTTAGATGGAAGTTTGGAGGGAGCCTCGGTGGGCAATAAAATCCGTTTGGTGGTACTACTTCTCGTTATAGTATTCTGCTCCTTAACCCTGTCAGCGTGGGCCCAGAATAGCACTAAAGGGGCAGAGTTTACGGCTCAGGATATTCAATATAGCTACAAAAAAAATGTAACTACCTTTTGGGGTTCACCTGAGAAACCGGTCTCTGTCCAGGTTGGTCAGTTGACGATTTGGGCTCCGCATCTTGAATATTATCAGGAGACCGGGTTAGTAGTGGCTTCTGGCGGCGTTCGTTTAGAAGGAACTGACCCAGTAATGACCCTTACATGCCAACAGATAGAAGCTACCGAAAAACAGGTTATAGCTACCGGTGATGTTACCTTTGATTATCAGGACTTTACTGGAACAGCAGCTCGACTAACTTATTTACCCCCAAAAGAATGGGTTAGTTTAGAAGGGGATCCGGTAATTCAGACCGAAAACGGTCGAATCTCAGGGGAACGGATTGAGATTGACCTAGTTAAAGAGGTTGTTACTGCCACCGGCGGTTCCAAACTATACTTAGAAGAAGTGGTTGAAAACCAATGATCTTAGCAGCAGAGAACCTGGTTAAAGCCTATAAAGGGCGTCAGGTGGTTCAGGGGGTTAGCCTTGAAGTTCGACAAGGTGAGGTGGTTGGCTTGCTAGGCCCCAATGGGGCTGGTAAGACTACTACTTTCTATATGATCGTTGGTTTAGAAAAACCGCTAAGCGGTCGAATACTTCTTAATGGCAAAGATATTACGAGAACACCGATGTACCAGCGTGCACGTCTCGGTATCGGCTATTTGACCCAGGAAGCCTCTGTCTTTCGCAAACTTACTGTCGAGGAGAACCTCCGGGCAGTTTTGGAAGTGATGGGGCATTCTAAAGCGGAACAGAAACGGCGGGCTGCAGCTTTACTGGAGGAGTTTCAACTTACTCATGTTCGGAATAGTAAGGGGGTAGTTCTTTCAGGCGGTGAACGTCGCCGGACAGAAATTGCCCGAGCTTTAGCTGCAGATCCGGCTTTTATCTTATTGGACGAGCCCTTTACCGGCGTAGACCCTATTGCGGTGGCGGATATTCAACAAATTATTACGAAGCTCCGGGAGAAAGGTCTTGGTGTTCTCATTACTGATCATAGTGTTCGAGAAACGCTGGCTATTACTGAGCGGGCCTATATTATGCACCAAGGAAAAATCTTGGTTTCTGGAAAATCCCAAGCAATTATTGATGACCCGGTAGCCAAAAAATTCTACTTAGGCGAACGTTTTACTTTATAGAGGAGACATCATGCGCATACTTGATCGCTATATATTAATGGAAACACTAATACCGCTCCTCTTTGGGTTAACCGCTTTTACGAGTCTTTTTATCGGTACAGATTTGGTTAATTTGTCCCAAATGATTGTGCGGTATGGCGCACCCTGGGGCGTATTGGTTGAGATGTTGCTTTTGAAAACCCCTGAATTCCTAGTCTGGACTTTTCCCATGGCCATGCTTATGGCAACTTTGTTATCCCTAAGTAAGCTCTCGGGGACTAGCGAGTTAGTGGCTATGCGGGCCGGCGGGGTCAGTTATTACCGACTAATTATGCCGGTGCTTTTGATCGCTTTAGTTGTTAGCGTAGTTACCATTGGAATTAACGAAATTTTAGTTCCAGTAGCTGACCAACGGTACCAACAAATCCTTTACGAACGGGTTTATCGTAAAGAACTACCAAAAGTTACATCCAATATTATGCTCGATGAATATTCAAAGGGTCGGCTATCCCGGATTATTTATGCCGTACAGTTTGATAGTAGTACAAAGACGATGCGGGATGTATCAATAATTCAATTTGAGCAAGGGCGGCCGGTCCAACAAGTTAGCGCTAGCCGGCTGGTTTGGGAGAAGGACCACTGGTATTTAGAGGATGGGATAATCTATCTCTTTAACCCTTCATCAGAGGGACCGGTAACCAAACTTTCTTTTTTAGGGGGAAGACAGGAGCTACCTTTAGCCTATCAGCCCCAAGATATTCCCCGGATAACCAAACGACCAGATAAGATGACTATTCGTGAGCTCAAGGCGCAGATGCTAATTTTACAGGAAAATCCAGAAAAATTACGGGAATATCAATTACAGTATCACCTCAAGTTTTCGATACCGTTTGCCAGTTTGGTATTTGCGTTAGTTGGAGCACCGTTAGGAATTCAGTCCCACCGTTCAGCTCGATCAACCGGTTTTGGCTTGAGTATCGTTATTATTTTCATCTATTATATTTTGTTAACTATGGGTTCGGCTATGGTTCAAGGTGGTTACTTAGCTGCCCCTATCGGCGCTTGGTGGCAGAATGCAGCCTTGTTGCTAGTCGGTTTGTATTTAATTTGGAAGGCACCTAAATAGCCCAAAAAGGGGAGAAGGTGAAAAGTTGTACGGGATTCGGCTAGTTATAGCTTTGATCGTAGTCGGCGGGTTTATCGCTTATCTAGGTGATAAGATTGGAATGAAGGCGGGCCGCAAGAGGTTGAGCCTCTTTGGTTTACGACCGAAGCATACCTCCATCATCATAACTATTGTGACCGGGGCTGCGATCGCCTGCGCTACTATTGGTATTCTTAGTGTGGTGTCCGAAGATGTGCGAACCGCTTTATTTAATATGAAAGAATTGAAAGATGCTCTAGCCGATAGCCGTACCCAGCTACGTATTAAAGATCTGGAGCTTGGCAAAAAGCAGGAGCAAGCCCGGCGGTTGGAACTAGAAATTGCTGAGAAAACAGCGGATGTTGAAACAGCAAAAGTTGAGCTGGATTCGGTACAAGCAGAGTTGAAAAGGGTGGAAGCCGCCTATACGGCTGCTTTAGCTAAAGTGGCAGAGACCCAAGATTCTTTAGAGTTTGAACAGCAACGGGTGGAACGTCTGAAGGAACTGGCTAAACCGCTGGCAGAGGCGGTAGAAAAGCTAAAATTAGAAGTACAAGACTTAAATGAAGAAAAAAGGCGGCTCACCGAAGAAGTAGCGGATCTCCAGACCGATTTATATTTTGGTAATGCTGCCTATAGGGCCGATGAAATTGTTTTATC
>DHRX01000106.1:19580-26115 GCA_002408345.1 Firmicutes bacterium UBA5301
CCGATGAAATTGTTTTATCTAAAGTTATTGAGGGTAACCGGGAAGTTACCATGATTAAGAATGAACTCTTGGACTTCCTTAATGGACCTGCTAACGCTGAAGCGATAAAACGTGGGGCTAGGATAGAGGGTAAGGATAAAGCTTTACAAGTGATCCCTGAACATCTAGATCAAGCGGCAGAAATTATTGGTAATACTGAAGGTCAAGTGGTTGTGAGGATAGTTTCCTATGCCAATGCTTTGGTAGGGAATCCGGTGCCGGTTTATTTTCAGTTATTTAAGAATCAGCAGATTTTTGCTAAGGGGGAAGTTATTGCTCAGGTTAAGGTCAGTAGTGAGCGTTCTGCTGATCAACTTTTGATTGACTTACTCAATCTATTAGGTGAAGTTAACGAAAAGGCTATCAAATTAGGGATGATTACAACGCCGGAAGGTACTGTTGGGCAAACCGTTAATTGGACTGAAGTTCCCCAAACTATTAATAAAATAAAATCGTCTCAAGGGCTGGTCGTTGTCTGTGCGGTGGCTAGTGAAGATACTTGGTCGGCCCAGGGCCCATTACAAATTAAGTTAGAAGTTATCCCGGAAAAGTAAATCCGTGCCAGTAGGAACAAGATTTGGACGGGGGGTAGCGGAAGGAAAACTAGTGGCCAGAGAGAACTATATAAAACATAAAATGACTTACATAAGCTATTTCCTTTGTCACTGGTAGATGTAGTAGGTTTTGGAACCAAAGATAACGTTTAATTTACTCAGTTGTATACGCTAAACGTCCACCCAGCCAGTGACATCTATTAGTGGGCGGGAAGGTATTGAGGAAACATGGATACTCAATGGCATTCCCGCCCTTTTTATATGCTGTTGGAGGTAACTGGTATGAAGCCCCAGCTAAACAGAGCTTTTATTCAGGCTTTGACCATAACCCTTATAGTCGTCGTATCTATCCTGCCTGCTCACGCTGGAGTAATTACCGGTAGCACCTCCTCTGAGGAGTTTCAGGCTAATCGTGATTTTGCTCAACGCTATAATTTGGTTTTTGATACTAATTTGGCAGAAGGTGTTCTGTTACAGGCTGAGGTTAGCGGAGAGTTTTCACAGGTTCCTTCCCCAGAAACACAATTAACTGCTTCGATCCCTTTAAATTTAGAGAGACTAGAGCTATTGGTGGATCAGGGAACTTGGGGGGGCCGGCTGGGTAATCGAATTCGAACGACTTTAGATAAATATACTATTTATGATCAAGAGTTTGCCGGGGTTGAGGCCCAGGTAGTAACGGATAATCTTGGAGCGACCCTATTACTAGGTGCAGAATTGGAAAATTCCTCCTTAGTTGCGGCAATTAATAGTCAGTATCAGCTCAACCCTAAACTGCAGATAGGTGGAACAGTTGTTGCTTTAGGCCTTGGTGAAGTTGATACCCAGACTGTTTACGGAATTAACAGCTACTTTACCCCGCTACCGAGTTTAGTTATCGGTGCCCAGTATTTTCAGAACAATGAACTAGTGGGGGGGTCTGCCCTGGAGATAGTTGCTTGGACACAGTTAGCTGGGGTTACTTTGCGAGCAGACCTAGCCCAGGTTGACCCTAATTATGTAGCGCCGCTAGCGAATTCTGCAGAAACTTATATTTCCGGTGCAAAAGGGTATACCTTAAGCGCAGGGACTACCATAGGTTCTCTGGGGCTAAGCGCTGAGTATAGTACCCATGATTACGAGGCAGCGGCTGAAAAGCGGGTAACAAAAGGGGTTTCAGCAGCTTTGCCGCTTATTCCCCAACACTTAGAGGTAGAGGCTAATTACCGTTTAGTAGATGTAGATGCCCTCTATTCCCCAAGTTATGCCTCATCAACAGTGGGTTTAGGTAGTAAATTAACATTAACAGATCAAATTACTCTAAAAGCAGGTTACGAGGTGGGTAAGGAAGGGGATCGGACAACCAAACAGTCTGTGACCGCCGACTTAAAACTACACCAAACCAATGTAACTGCAGGTTATCTTTATAAAGAAGATGCTTTGCGACAAATCCAGCAAGAAGCAGGTATGGAGTTTGGTTACCAGATCAACGATTATACTCGCGTTACTGCTAAGTACCGTTTAATTAACTTCGATAATATTGATGATAGCATGGATTTTAAGGAGAATTTTACGGGAGCTGAACTAAAGCTTCAGTTTTAATTAAAAGATTGACCGCTCAGGATGGATAGACCTGAGCGGTTCTTTTTTGCCATAAGGAAGCATATTTTACCATACTAAGCAGAAAAATAGTATTGAGTATTTTATACTTATTCTGGAGGATATTTTCCGGGTTTAGAGAAGTGAATAACATAAAGTATAATCTGCTATAATTGTAGCTTTTACCCATATGCTTGTCCTACTGGTGATCAGCGGAGGAGAGGAGGTGTACCCCTAAAACGCCACAGGAAAAGAGCCAGAAGGACTATTAGGCTACCTAAAGAGCCCGTTACCTACGGTGAACCGTAGAGGAAACAGGGCAACTCTACCGGTTTTCGGTAGGGAGACGAGCTCAGTTTAACTATAATCAGGGGGGATATGCTGAATGAAAAAAACACTAATATTGGTATTAAGCACTTTGTTACTATGTGGTTTAGCTGTGCCTGCGCTAGCTAATGCTTTCCCGGATGTGCCCGAGCACCATTGGGCTTATAAAGCGGTTGAGGAACTGTATGCCGCTGGTCTTGTCATCGGTTACCCAGACGGGTCCTTCGGCGGTCAGCGTGCCTTAACTCGTTATGAATATGCTATGATCGTTTCCAGACTATATCAGCAGTTGCAGGTTATGGCTGAAGAAAACTTCAATCAATCCAGCAAAGCTTTAGAGGCTGCGAAAGCTGCTCAAGATATGGCTGCTAAAGCTCAACTAGCTGCTGATGCTGCTGCTCAGGGAGCACCGGTAGAACGGGTGATTGAGAAACACCTTATTGAGAATCAACCTGATCTTACTTCCGAAGAAGCGGCTAAAAAGGCTAGAGATCTTGCTGTTTTAGTCGACAGCTTACAGGATGAATTCTCTGCTGAAATTGCTGCTCTTAACGAGCGGGTAGACAATCTAGAAGAGCGGACTACTACTATGGAGAGCCGGGTTATCCGCCTCCAAGAGCGCCAGACCGCTACCGAAGATCGGGTTACCGCCGTTGAGGATCAGCTTGATGGTACCGAAAAAGGCGTGAGTCTTGCTAAGAAGCTCGGTTGGGCAGGGATTATCCTTGGCCTCATCGGCTGCGCTATCTAACTACTTATAAAGTAATAGTCCTTACACAAGCCCCCGGGTTTCCTGGGGGCTTCTCTACAATAGGGGTGAAAAGATGAGCTCAACAATTTTGGCCTTAGATCCAGGAACTGATAAACTGGGCTTGGCGGTGCTAGCCGGTGACGGTATGGTTCTGCACCGGGATGTAGTACCCCGGCCACTATTGGCTACTACGGTACAGGAGATAGTTACGGTGTACAAGCCTACCGTTGTTGTTTTAGGAGATGGTACCGGAGCGAAATCTTTCCAAACCGAATTAGAAAGAAGGAGATTACTACCCCAAAACTGTAACATAGTCATGGTTGACGAGTACCGCACTAGTGAAGAGGCACGTTGGGTTTATCTTAGAGAGCATCGACGGGGTTGGCGAAGACTAATCCCTCTAGGTTTACAGACCCCTGCGGAACCTTACGATGATTATGTTGCAGTAATTTTAGGTCGGCGTTATCTAAATAAGACTAAAACAAGGTAATTGTAGCTCTAATCCGATAATTTATTTAGATTAGCTAATTCAAAGAAGGAAATGCGGAATTATGTCGAATTAATTAGTGTTGTATTGTGTGCAAAGTTTCCCTTTTGCCATCTTTCCCCAAGAACTACTTGTCTGGTAAAAGTAGGAGGTCTAGTCCAGGATGATAAATCAAACGGTGGCCCGAAGGTATGCAGAGGCCCTGGTCGAGGTGGCTTCTGATTCCAACCTTTTGGACGAAGTAGAAGAACAGCTACGTAATATTGTAGCAATAGTTGAAGAAGATGAAAAGCTAGCTACTCTGCTAGTGGATCCAAAGATTGTTCCTGATAAGAAGAAAACAATTTTGGAAGAACTTTTTGATCAGCAAGTTAATCCCTATTTATTAAATATGTTGAAAGTTTTGGTAGATAAAAAACGCACCAGATATTTGAAAAATATCCTGGAGCAGTATGTGGAAGCAGCTAATAATGTACGGGGCATTGCGGTGGCCCATGTAATGTCGGCTCAAGCTTTAGATGAAGAGGCTTGTGCTAAATTAAGCAAACAGCTAGCTGAGCTGACCGGTAAGCAAATCAAGTTGGCTATTACCGTTGACCCCACGTTGTTGGGAGGTGCTAAAGTCAGGATCGGCGATACGATAATCGACGGTTCGGTTACGAATAAGCTATCTGGACTTGAGAAAGCTCTCAGCAATTTTCAGTTTAGCGTGGATAATGGTGATACGGACTAATTATAGATTTTCAGTTTAACAACAGGGGTGAGAGATTAAATGAGCATTAGACCCGAAGAGGTTAGTGCGGTCATTAGGCAACAGATTGAGAATTATGAAGTTACCACAGAGGCGGAGGAAATTGGTACCGTTATTATGGTTGGTGACGGTATTGCTAGGGTTTATGGTCTATCGAAAGTTATGGCAGGCGAATTAATTGAGTTTGCCAACGGTGAAATGGGCATGACCCTAAACCTAGAAGAGGATAACGTAGGTGTAGTTATTCTCGGTTCAGACGTAGGTATTAAGGAAGGGGATACCGTGCGTCGGACCAAAAGGATTTTCGAAGTTCCAGTTGGAGAAGCTCTTTTAGGGCGGGTTGTGGATCCGCTAGGGCGGCCACTGGATGGCAAAGGACCGGTTGAAACTAAACAATTCCGTCCTGTTGAGACCCAGGCGCCAGGCGTAGTTGACCGCCGTCCGGTGCATGAGCCTCTCCAGACCGGTATTAAAGCTATCGACTCTATGATCCCCATCGGTCGTGGTCAGCGGGAATTAATTATCGGTGACCGTCAGACCGGTAAAACAGCTATCGCTGTCGACACTATAATTAACCAAAAAGGGTTAGGTGTTTACTGTATTTATGTAGCGGTTGGTCAGAAAAACTCGACGGTAGCCCAGATTGTTAAGGCCCTAGAAGATTCTGGCGCTATGGAATACAGTATTGTTGTTGTAGCTGGAGCTAGTGACTCTGCACCATTGCAGTATATTGCTCCTTATGCTGGTTGCTCAATGGGCGAGTATTTCCGTGATAACGGAATGCATGCGCTCTGTGTTTATGATGACCTAACCAAGCATGCCCAGGCTTACCGGGCCATGTCCCTGTTACTCCGGCGTCCACCGGGACGTGAAGCCTACCCTGGTGACGTTTTCTACTTACACTCTCGTTTACTAGAGCGGGCGGCTAAGTTGAATGATGAAAAGGGCAGCGGAAGCTTGACGGCTTTGCCGATTATTGAGACTCAGGCTGGTGACGTATCGGCCTACATTCCAACTAACGTTATCTCCATTACTGACGGCCAGATTTACCTAGAGCCGGACCTCTTCTTTGCCGGTATTCGGCCAGCTGTTAACGCCGGTATTTCCGTATCTCGTGTTGGTGGTGCAGCTCAGATTAAAGCGATGAAGCAGGTTGCCGGTCCGTTGCGTTTAGATTTAGCTCAGTTCCGGGAACTGGCAGCTTTTGCTCAGTTTGGCTCTGATCTTGATAAAGCTACTTTAGCACGGATTAATCGGGGTCAAAGGATTCAGGAAGTTTTAAAACAACCTCAATATTCACCAATGCCTGTTGAAGAGCAGGTCGTAAGTCTTTTTGCTGCTGTTAATGGTTATTTGGATGATATTGCTTTAGAGTTTGTTCGTCAGTTTGAGGCCGAGTTCTTGAGACTTATTAAAGAAGTTCATCCCCAGATTCTTGAGTCCATCCGGACAGAAAAGAAGCTAACCGACGAGAATACGAAAGCTTTGGAAGCAGCTATTAATAGTTTTAAAGCAAAATTTGTAGGACGGGAAACTGCTGAGGCTGTCGCTGAGGTTGCTGCTGAAGCCGAATAAAATTTAACCGTCAGGTGAGGGGTGAATGAGAGATGCAAGGACTGCGGGAAATTAAACGCCGCATTCGCAGCGTTTCAAATACCCAGCAGATTACCAAGGCAATGAAAATGGTGGCTGCTGCCCGATTGCGCCGTGCTCAAGAGCAGGTTCAGTCTTCACGACCATATGCTACAAAAATGCGGGAGATATTTTTTAGCATTTTGGAGCAGAGCGGAGAAATTAATCATCCTCTCTTTGTAGATCGGGGAAGCGGTCGAACGCTTTACATTGTCCTTACTGCTGAAGGTGGCCTTTGTGGCGCCTTTAATGCGAACATTATGAAAAAAGCCTTTACTACCGTTGAAGAGCACCAAACTAAGCGGAAAGAGGCTCAGGAGCGCTTGTTAGCTGCTGCTCAAGCTGAAGCAGAAGAAAACGGAAACACTGAAGTGGTGGCTCCAACAGCATCAAAGATCGCACTTGATGATGATGCG
>DHRX01000106.1:26388-33034 GCA_002408345.1 Firmicutes bacterium UBA5301
GATGAAGTTTACGTGATTTACTCACGGTTCATCTCGGTAATGCACCAGCGCCCAGAGGTTTTCAAGTTACTACCCTTAGTTAAACCGGAGTTTGAAGAAATGTCGGCAACAGAGAAGGCGGCAGTTGATATTCAGCATGCTGAGTATATAGACCGGTGGTTGCCAGAATATATTTATGAGCCAAGCCCAGAGTTGGTTTTGAACTTTTTAATTCCTAAGTATTTAGAAACAATTATTTTTCATGCTTTGCAAGAAACTAAAGCTGGTGAATTTGGAGCCCGGATGACAGCAATGGATAATGCAACAAAAAATGCTGGAGAAGTTATCAATAAACTAAATCTCCGCTATAACCAGGCTCGACAGGCCAGCATTACCCAGGAACTTCTTGAAATTGTTAGTGGCGCAGAAGCGTTGAAATAGGCTTGGCGAAATTTGGGGAACTGAGGAGGTTGTCAGAGAATGAGCGTTGAAAAAGTGGGCCAACTCATTGATGAAGAAATAGATGCGATGGGTTGGTCAGGCACTGTTGAAGTTAAGAATATTGGTCAAGTAACTGCAATTATTGGCCCTGTTTTGGATATTAAATTTGCTCCTGGGCAGCTACCTGCAATTTATAATGCGGTTATTGTTACTGATCAAGATGATCCGAATGTACCGACTGAGAAGAAAGTAGTTGCCGAAGTTATGCAGCATCTTGGTGATTATACAATCCGTGCTGTAGCTATGTCCTCTACGGATGGTTTAGTTAGAGGTATGAAAGCTTTTGATGCCGGACAGCCAATTTCAGTGCCGGTAGGTCGGGAATGCCTCGGTCGGATCTTTAATATTTTAGGTAATACTATTGATGCTAAAGGCTCTGTAGAGGCTAAAGAGCGTTGGCCTATTCACAGGGAGGCCCCACCATTAGCTGATCAGTCTACAGCGATTGAAATGTTGGAGACCGGTATTAAGGTTATTGACTTGTTGGCACCGTACATGAAGGGTGGAAAGGTTGGTCTCTTCGGTGGTGCAGGTGTTGGTAAGACCGTTTTGATTCAGGAATTAATCCGTAATATTGCTACTGAGCATGGCGGGTACTCAGTCTTTGCTGGTGTTGGGGAACGGACCCGAGAAGGTAACGACCTCTGGCTGGAAATGACCGATTCCGGTGTTATCGAAAAGACAGCAATGGTCTTCGGTCAGATGAACGAACCGCCAGGAGCCCGTATGCGGGTGGCTTTAACCGCTCTGACTATGGCCGAGTATTTCCGTGATATAGAAGGCCAAGACGTTCTGCTCTTTATTGATAATATTTTCCGTTTTATTCAGGCCGGTTCTGAAGTTTCAGCTCTCCTAGGTCGGATGCCATCAGCCGTTGGTTACCAGCCGGTTTTGGCTACTGACGTTGGTTCTTTACAGGAGCGGATTACTTCAACGACTAAAGGGTCAATTACTTCAATTCAGGCTGTTTACGTTCCAGCCGACGACTATACCGACCCGGCTCCGGCAACAACTTTTGCCCACTTAGATGCGACTACTAACCTAGATCGTTCTATCTCTGAGTTGGGTATTTATCCTGCGGTGGATCCGCTAGCTTCAACATCCCGTATTTTAGACCCTAATACTGTCGGGGAGGAGCACTATCGGGTAGCCCGTGGTGTTCAGGAGATCCTTCAGAAATACAAAGACTTACAGGATATCATCGCTATTCTTGGTATGGATGAGCTTTCCGATGAAGACAAGGTTATCGTAGGACGAGCTCGGCGTATTCAGCGTTTCCTCTCCCAGCCTTTCTATGTAGCCGAAGTCTTTACCGGATTTCCAGGCCGGTATGTACCGATCGCCGAGACAGTACGGAGCTTTGCGGAGATTTTGGAAGGAAAATGGGATCACTTACCGGAGCAAGCCTTCCTTTATGTTGGTACAATTGAAGAAGCTGTGGAAAAGGCCAAACGGTTGGAGGCAGGTGAATAAAGTTGCCTGAAGATAAAAAATTTCTGCTGGAGGTAGTTACACCGCAGAAAGTCGTCTATAATGAACGCATTGAATCGGTGATTTTACCAGCGTGGTCAGGCTATCTAGGTGTAAAAGTAAACCATACGCCGTTTATTACCGGTGTGCAAACCGGTACTGTTAAAGTAAAAAAAGATGGCGAGGAAGAAAGAATAGCTGTAACCAAGGGGTTTGTTTTGGTTCAGCCGAACCGGACTGTGCTACTAGTAGATACAGCGGAACGAGCCCGAGATATCGACATTCAACGAGCAAAAGAAGCTTATCTGCGGGCACGACGGCGCCTGAAGAGTCGATCCTCTGCAGTAAACTTGACTAGGGCTCAGGTTGCTTTAGATCGGGCAGTTAACCGGCTTAAGACCTTAGGGGTTGCGCCGGAAGAGGTAAAATAAACGCGGTTAAACAGAAAGTTAAGGGGCCATATCTAGGCCCCTTTTCGCTTTAGGCAACTTTTCCCTGAACAGGATTTGTCTGTGTTTAAAAAGAAATACTACCTATTATGAAACAGCTCTTTTCCTGGCAATTAATTTGGCGAATAAGCACCGTTATTAGTATCGGGGTGCTTATTTTGTCGAGCCCAGCTTTAGGAAAAGATCCATTTGCAGAGATCGCTTTAGGTAGCCGGATTGACCTGCATCTGCGAGAGTTAACCGATTACGGTCTAGTGCAGGACGAATATAGCTTGGTCTTACCCCAGGCTGGTCAGCCGCTCCTCCGTTTTGAGGGGGCGATGTTAGTTAGTAGTGCTTTAGAGTATCTATTAGCCCATGGAATTGATCCCAACTTAACTCGACCTCTAGGGTTTTCGGAAGGGGAGATTTTAGTTTGGGTAAGTGAATTAGCTAAGAATTATACTCAGGCAACCGGTGATTCTCTTAATCAGGGCCAAATAGAATCATTAGCTTTGCTGGTCTTAGAGTTTGGACCAGAATTACAGATCTTAACAGGTTTATTGGCACAAAAACCGATTACGCTTAGGGTTAGCACCGGTGAACCGTGGGAGTTTGTGGATATCGATGAAATTTCAGAAGAAGAATCCCAACCGGAAGAGATCCCTAATAATACTAATGAAACGGGTATAGTCCATCCTTCAGGTCCGCTAATGCAGCTGGCTACGGAATATTTTGATTATGCCTTACAATTGCAGCCTCCTGCAGTAGCTTTCACTAATTTAGCGGCATTGCAGGCAGAGGTTAAGCCAGATATTATTCCCCAAATCTTTGGGCCTAATGCAGGCTTAACAAGTCTCTCTTTGGAACCTCAATATCTAAGTTGGCGCCGTGCTTCTCAGCAGCAGATTACTTTAGATGAAGAAACAGGAGAAATAGGGACAACTTCTTTATATATTCTTGATGGACAGGTACCGATCGGATCCGGTTTTACTTTGGGAACTGTTTGGGCAACTGATAGAGATATCGGGTTAGCAACAGATCTTTCTAGTATTAAAAGCGAGAGTCGGTTGACTAGAGCGGTATCTGGAGAGTTTCAAGTGGTACCAAACGTCTCTATTATTGGTGAGTTAGCCCGCAGTAGCATTTATTCTAAAGATGACAAAGAGACAGAGGCTGAAGCCAAAAAATTAGGTGCGAAAGTAAAGTTAGGAGAAGTAGAGTTAGGAGCAAATCTTCGTGCTGTAGAAGCTGGTTTTGACCCTCTGACGATAAGCCCTAACGATCCGTTGAATACTTCCGGTTATGATTGGTCTTTCAAATTTAAGAATTTAACTCTAGCTACCGAATATAGTAAAAACTTATTGAATGCCGAAAGTACTGGGCAAAAAAGTACCTCTTTAAATTTAAATTATAGCTTTGCCCAACGCGCGGTCTTAAAGGCAGGGTACAAGTTTGTTGATATTGATATGGTAGAGAATTCCGATGATTCTGGAGAAGAAGATCCTGAGTCTCCACCAACGATTGCTCCAATGGTAAAAGAACAACAAGAAGCATCACTTGGTTTTGACGTTCATTTAGACGAGAATACCAAGTTGGAAGCTGGGTTTACTCTTGGTTGGGTTACTAACCCAGAGGGGGCGATTAGGTCTTTTGATACTAAAAAGGCTAGTGCTGGTATGCTTTGGCGTTTACCCTGGGAAGGAGATCTGGAGATTCGTGCTGATTACGAAATTGACTCTAGTAAAAGTCAATCCAAAACTAAACTAGGGGTTGGTTACAACTTCTTGGATAATGCGTCACTCCTCGTTGGTTACCAGTTGATTAGTTTTGATAGTGTAGATAATTTAGATGAGAGTAAAACCCAAACCAACTTGAGTGCAGAAATAAGTATTCAATTTTAGGATTACAGGAGGAAATAAAGATGGGAATCAGGCGGAAATTAACAGTTTGTATTCTAACTGTGGCTTTAATTTGTACTTTAGTACCGTTAGTTGGTTTGGCAACAGAAAAGGCTCCTTTGGCGGCGATTATCGCAGCAGAGATGGCTCTGTATGGTGAAACTGCGCCGACTTTATCGATTGTGAAGCGGGTTGAACAGTTAGAGGTAGATTTAATGGGTATGGCTTCTTCGGGACCGTTGGTCGATAGGATTGCAGTGATTACGGAAATCCTGGAGCGGGTAGGGTCAGGAACTTCCATTCATCTAAGAGTAAGTGCTTTAGAATGGTATTCGACACGCCGGATATCGGCAGATTCTTTAGAGGCTCGGGTAGCTAACTTAGAAACCCTCTACTTAGGAGGCCCCCAGGGGGATAGTTTAATTCGGCGTATTGACCGGTTGGTTAAAATGACTTTTCCTCAAGGAAAATTTGATGTAGCTTTAGTGAAAGTGCCTGATGGGACTACTTTAAAAATCAAAATTTTAACAGAACTAAACTCGGAAAGTAGTCAGGTAGATGATCCTGTCCACTTTGTATTACTTGAGGACTTAAAAATGAGTAATCGCCTAATTATACCGGCAGGTACTGAGGGTACTGGTACTGTGAAGGTGGTTTCACGGGCAACTCAACTAGGGCTAGATGGTAAGGTTGAGGTTGATTTTGGCTCGATTCGGGCGATTGATGGGTCAATGGTACCGATAAAGCCTAACCCAGAGGCATTTTCCAAAAACAAATCGTTGCCGCTGGCGATAGGTGCAGGGGCAGCCGGCTTCTTTGTATTAGGTAGTCCTATTGGTTTATTAGCCAGTTTTTTAGTTAAAGGTCAGAATGTAAACATACCTTATGGTACTGAGGTTCAGATACAGGTTCGAGGTCCAATCCCGGTTGGAGGTTTAGGTAACGTTAGATAAGTTGCCACATTTTTACCAACCTGCAACTGATTACCTGGCAATCAGGAAAGGGAGGGGACGCTATAATCACGAATTGACCTGTATCACCTTGAAACAGGAGTAAACAATGCAGAAATTAATCCGGCTTTTTTTAATAATTGGTGTAGTATGGGGTTTTTCTGGTTTAGTTTTCGCTTCCCAGTTGACTTTGGAGACAGATAGTTTAGAGGTGGTATTTCCAGAAGAAACCATTTATGTCCCCGGTACAGTGAACCTTCTTTTGCAGGACCAGCTAATTACCGGGGCTTTACTGCGTTACGATTGGGGGAGTCATTCTGGTGTAATTAATGACTTTCGAACAGTAGCCGATGGGTTGATTATTACTGGTGCTGAGGCTCATATTGAAGGTGATATAGTATACTTGAAAAGGGCTAGTATTACTAAATGTGATCTTCCCCAACCAGAGTTTGAAATTTATAGCCGATTACTCACCTTTGATTTAACAACGAAGCGTTTAACTACTCGGGGAACTTGGATTAAAGTTTATGGTTATAAGGTTATTCCTGAACCAGACTTTAGTGTGAAGTTGGATGACTCTCGTTTTGGCCAGGAAAGCCGAGATGGCATGCCCCGTCCCATTTTTGGTTGGGACTCTACTCGGGGGTTCTATGGTGGCGCTACTTACCAGAATTTAATTGGTGATGACAAACTACTCCGGGGCCAACTAGTTTACGGAGCTAAAACCGGGTTTGAAGGGGAAGCTACTTACATTAACCAGGTTGGAGAAAAGGGGCTCTTTACAGCTAATTGGGTTAGAGATCCTGAGTTGACTCAACCGCTAGGTGGTTTCCGCTTAGACCAGCAACTGGCTGGTGGCGATCTTGCTTTAGTAGCCGGTCAGTATCAGGAAGAGAATGAGCAGATACTACGCTATTTACCGGAACTGCGCTTTAATGGTCGGCCGGTTAATGGGCGGAGGGATAACTTTACCTACCAGGTAACACCAACTTTGCGGGCCGGGCAAATCCAGGCGGTAGAGTCTCCACTAACAGCTACCCGTCTTGGGGTTCAGACTCCGTGGTCTTGGCGCTACTTACTTGGCAAGGGGCTTTATTTTAGCGGTAGTGGTGGCTTAAAGCTGTTGGCTTATACCGATCAATTACCTTATTGGGAATTAACTAATACTGTTTATCTAAAAAAACAGATCGGCCACTCGACCTGGGGGCTCGGTTATCAAAATACCCGGCTAGATGGTAAACCTTATTTTAAGGAGTTGAAACCGGCGACACCGGTTAATGATGGGCTCCTCAGTTACCAGTATCGACGGGGTTGGTTGGGGCAGGAGTTGACGGCTTTAACTACTCTGCGTTACGATTTGGACAAGTCTCGTTTCCGGACCGCCACTTATGGGTTGCGCTATAGTCGGAATTGGGGC
>DHRX01000106.1:33158-34092 GCA_002408345.1 Firmicutes bacterium UBA5301
GTTACGCTATAGTCGGAATTGGGGCGAAGCTAAAGTTATCTCAGGTGTTACCGTAGAGCAAAATCTAGTGACAGCAGCGGTGCAAAGTGTCAGTTATTCCGGTAGTCTAAACCTAGAGGACTGGGTAGCTGGTAGCGATCTCAAGTATAGTTACCAAAAAGAACAGTGGGAAACAGGAGAGCTTTTCATCTTGCGCAAACTGCACTGTTATGATATTAAATTTGAGTATGACCTAGTCGAGGAACGGCTGGGCACTAAAATCCTGTTTAATTGGTAGGCTAATTGGTATCAGGAGTGAGCAAACACTGTTTAAGCAGTTAGTAGCGGTTCCGGTTTATAATGAGGAACCTTCGGTGGAAAGAGTATTATCGGCGATTCAGCACCACGCTGGGTTAGCCGAAATTTTAGTTATTGACGATGGATCTACTGATAATTCTCGGGAAATTCTTTCTGGGTACAGTCAGATTCATCTGATTCGGCACCCCCGAAACTTGGGGTATGGGCAAAGTTTAATTAATGCCTTTGGATACGCAATGGATTTAGGGTTTGAGGCGCTGGTGACTATTGACTGTGATGAACAACATGAACCCCAGCGGATACCTGAGTTTTTTGGGCGGTTAACAGAAGGCTGGGATATTGTTTCCGGTAGCCGGTATTTAGGTGCTTCAGCGGTACAGGGAACGGTTCCTGGAGACCGGCAGAAGATTAACCAAGAGATTACCCAACAGATTAATGTTTTAACCGGTTATAATTTAACCGATAGTTTCTGTGGTCTTAAAGCCTACCGGGTAGCGGCTCTACAGCAACTACGGTTAACTGAAACAGGGTATGGGTTTCCGCTGCAGTTATGGCTCCAGGCTTACCGATTAGGTTTACGGGTAACGGAACTGCCGGTGGCCCGTATCTATATTGACGGTATGGCCCGATCTTTTGG
>DHRX01000106.1:34323-37809 GCA_002408345.1 Firmicutes bacterium UBA5301
CATACCAGGTTAACGGGGTTTGGCAGCAGCCTTCCCATTTAGAGATAGTGGAATTTTTAGCAGACTATGTAGCCCGGAAGGGAACGGTAGATATTGCTGTATTAGCGCCGCATCCAGATGATTCTGAGATTGCCATGGGGGCTACAATCAACGTATTGGTTCAGCAGGGTTACCGAGTAGCAATTATCGATTTAACCAATGGGGAGCCGACACCAGCTGGGAGTGTAGAAACACGGTTGGCCGAAAGTAAATTGGCAGCTGAGGCGTTGGGGATAGACCTTCGGGTAACTATGGACTTACCTAACCGTTATTTAGAAGATACGGTAGAAAACCGGGTCAAAGTAGCTGAGATCCTCCGTTTAATCCGCCCAGAAGTTATTTTTGCTCCTTACTGGGTTGATGCCCACCCTGACCATCGTGCAGGTGCAGCCTTGGTAGAGGCGGCCCGATTTTATGCTAAACTTTCTAAGACTACTATGGCTGGGGAGCGGCATTATCCGCCAAAAATATATCATTTTAGTTCGAACCATTACCGGATGCACTTAGAACCGGCTTTCGTCTTTGATTGCACTTCCGGAATGGCGGCCAAAAAGGTAGCATTAGCAGCTTACCAAACCCAATTTAATAGTAACGGGCGGGAACAGAATGGGGTTATTGAATCGATCGACAGTTACAACCATTATTTTGGTCGTTTGATCCGCAGCCCCTATGGAGAGCCTTTTTTCAGCCGGGAAGTTGTAGGTATTACTAGCTTTAGTTCGTTAGTGTAGGAGCGTGGACGGTTTGGCATACCAAGAGGTTACAGAGGGACAGTGGTTAATTCCCCAGGGGTCTGGGGAGTTTTTCATTTTTCCTTCTCGGGATCGCTGGCCAGAGATAATTAAGGCTAACCAAAAGCGGACAGAGACCCGATGGGTCGCTGACCTGCGTCAAAGAGTGCGCAAACAGGTTTTAGACGCAGCGATCAGCTATACGCAAAATGTTTTAGGTGATTACGCAACCGCAGCCCAATGGGCTCAACCTGATCTGCAGCAACCTATTTTAGTGACCGGCCACCAACCCCGTTTCTATCACCCAGGGGTTTGGTGCAAGAATTTCGTATTAGCTCAAGCTGCCCAGGAATTAGGGGCTATCCCTATTAACTTGATTGTCGATACAGATGAAGTTGGTATTCTTGAAGTTATGCTACCGATATTTAGAGCTGGTAGTTGGTCAACAGAGCAGATTACTTTACTGGAAGCAAATCCAGGAGAGACCTTTGAGGTATTGGCAGCTCCCACCAAAGAGCAGATTAGTGCTTTTCTGGCAGCGATTAGGCAAGTAGATACTGTTGGCTACCAAGAGAGAACCCGAGAAAACTTAAACCGTTTTACCGAGCTATTGGAGAAAATGAATGGTCAGCACTGGGCCGAAGACTTAGGATTGGCCGGCTGGCAAACCCTTCTCCGTCGGCGTTATGAAGGGGAGGCTCCCTATCTGGAACTTCCGGTGTCACATTTAGCTGAGCTACCTGGGTTTAAAGAGTATGCGGCTCATGTTGTCAAGGCGGCTCCGAGTTTTGTTGAGTGTTACAACCGAACCCTCAGGCGCTATCGACATAAGCATAATTACCGTTACCCTGTTAACCCTTTCCCTGATCTACAATATGATGCTACTATTAATAGCTATGAACTACCCTTTTGGGTATTACAAGCTGGGGCCAGACAGCCGGCTCTGACCGGAAAGGATTTAACCGATCTACCTCTACGGCCCCGAGGGATGTTGCTGACGTTGTTTAGCCGTCTCTTTTATGCCGATCTTTTTCTCCATGGTATTGGTGGAGCCAAATATGATGGGGTAACTAGCGCCTTTATTCAAGAATACTATGGTTTGGAACCGCCAACCTATGCTGCCGCCACGTTAACGTTATGGCCGGAGCTAACAGTTAGCACAGTAAATAGAGGGGATTGGCAGCGTTTAGAAGGGTTAGTGCGGGATATAGAGTTTAACCCGGACCGCTACTTGGCGGTTGCCGGATTAAGCCAAGCTGAACAGGTTAGATTAGAACAGTTGGTGGCTCGGAAACAAGAGTTAATTGAGCTTCTGCAAAAGTCCGGGGTAGACCGAAAAAAAATAGGGCTAGAAATTAAAGATATTAATCAAGTAGTAGGGGCAAGTTTAGCCACTTACAAAGAACAAGTCAATGCTAAGTTAGAACAGATTAAGAGAGCGTTAGCCGGGAATGAAGCGGCGCAAAGGCGGGATTTCCCTTATTTTCTCTTTAGACCGGACCAGGTAAAAACTTTGACTGGACACAATTGACCGCCTAGGTTAGGTATGTTAAAATTGGTATGATAAAAACTGAATTATTTGCAACTCTTATCAAGAGAGGTGGAGGGACGGGCCCGATGAAACCCGGCAACCAATCTGTGCTTAAGCTCAGATCAGGTGCCAATTCCTGCAGCACGCGACTGGTAGATAAGAGAGCTGGATTGCCAAGCCTCTTCCCGTGCGGAGAGGCTTTTATTATGGTTAAAGGGGGTCGACCAAATGGAAGAGCAAAAGAAACGGTATTTATTTACATCTGAGTCGGTTACGGAGGGCCACCCGGATAAGTTGTGTGATCGAATCTCCGATGCGGTTTTAGATGCGGTGTTGGCTAAGGATCCCGATGCCCGGGTAGCCTGTGAAACAGCGGTAACTACCGGGCTAGTTTTAGTTTATGGAGAGATAACGTGTAGCTGTTATGTTGATATACCCCAGATAGTACGGGAAACGGTAGCTGAGACCGGTTACGTTCGGGCTAAGTACGGTTTCGATGCTGAAACCTGTGCTGTGTTGACTTCTTTTAATGAACAGTCTCCGGATATTGCGTTAGGTGTAAACCAAGCTTTGGAAGCTAAGGAAGGCCAGATGAGCGAAGAGGGGATTGAGGCCATCGGCGCCGGCGACCAAGGGTTAATGTTTGGATATGCTACTAACGAAACCGAAACCTATATGCCTATGCCTATTTACTTGGCCCACAAGCTGGCCCAACGGTTAGCGCAAGTTCGTAAAGAGGAGATCCTTGGTTTTCTGCGGCCAGATGGGAAGACCCAAGTTACCGTAGAGTATGAAGGTAACCAGCCGCTACGGGTAGATACGATTGTGGTCTCGGCTCAGCATCATCCAGAGGTAGACCGTGCGACCTTAGAGCAAGGGCTAATTGAGCAGGTAATCAAACCTACGGTACCGGCGCACTTAATTGATGCTAAGACCCGGATTTTAATTAATCCTACCGGGCGTTTTGTAATCGGTGGTCCCCAAGGTGATGCTGGGTTAACAGGGCGGAAGATTATTGTCGATACCTACGGTGGTATGGCTCGCCATGGTGGCGGTGCTTTTTCCGGAAAAGACCCAACAAAAGTAGACCGGTCGGCTACTTATGCTTGTCGCTACATTGCCAAAAACATCGTCGCAGCAGGGTTAGCTGATAAATGTGAAGTACAGGTAGCTTATGCTATCGGT
>DHRX01000191.1:0-3660 GCA_002408345.1 Firmicutes bacterium UBA5301
TATGTAACTTTGGCCGGGCAATCGGGTGTAGCAGGGCACTTAACCGTAAGCCAGGGTACTATTGTTGGAGCAGGAGCTATTGTTGCCGGGGATATCAAAGAACCCGGATTTATTTCAGGGGTTCCGGCCCGGCCTCACCGGGAGGAGATGCGGGCAAAGGCTTCTCTACGCCGGGTACCGGATCTAATTCGCAATCAGAAAGAGTTAGAGCGGCGGATTGCTGAGTTGGAAGAGTTAGTAGAGAAGTTAAGTTCGGTCCAGTAACTATGCAACTTTTAGACCGCTATTTACTACGTGAAATAACCGGTCCTTTGCTGTTGATTTTACTAGTTATTGTAATGCTAATGGTCAGCGGGGTTATCTTCGAATTAAGCGAACTGCTAATTGCGAAGAAAATCCCGCTGACTATTATTGGTCAACTTTTTTTATTCCAATTTCCTGGAGCTATTGTGGAAGGTTTACCTATTGCTGTATTGGCTTCGGTCCTTTTGGCTCTGGGCCGGTTTTCGGCTAACAATGAACTAACAATTGTCCGGGCTAGTGGAATTAGTTTACGGCGTTGTTTACTGCCTGCTTTTCTTTTGGCTTTAGTAGTAAGCCTAATCAGCTTTTATCTTAGCGATGCTGTAGTCCCCCGAGCTAACCATGGTTTTCAAAATATGGTGCGACGTATTGTTCTACAAGAAGCTAAGCCGGAGATTGAGCAAGATATTTTTTTTCGTTCTGGCCGTGATTATTTTTTTTATATCGGGCAAGTAGATGCTACGAGCCTGCAGTTGCAGAATATCTTGGTTTATCAGTTAAACCAAGAGGTCTATCCCCGAATTATTACTGCTCAATCTGGGTGGATTAAAGATGGGGTTTGGTACCTGGTTGACGGTGTCCTACGTAATATTGAACCTGATGGCTTTACCTCTGAAGAGGTTAAGTTTGGCGAACTGCGTCTGGAACTAGAGGATGGGTTAGAACGTTTTTTTGGTAATCAGAAAACTACCCGAGAGATGAGCCGGAGCGAATTGGCCGCTAATATTCGGCTTTTCAGTAGTAGCGGTATTAACATTCGGTCTTTCTTAGTCGATTACCATTTAAAATTTGCGGCTCCCTTGGCCAGCACAGCCTTCGTATTATTTTGTACCCCTTTAGTTTTACGGTTTTTACGGCTTCCCAAGCAGTCACGGTTGGTATTGAGCAGCGGGGCCGTAGCTTTGACACTGACTTACTATGTCTTAACCCCTTTTTGTCGATCTCTAGGTATTAACGGTATAATTCCGGTGTTTTGGGGGGCTTGGCTCCCAACTATTCTTTTTGGCCTCTGTGGGGTTATTGCCGTTATTCGAGCGGATTCTCTCTAGGGAGCGGTGGTATGCGACGCTGGTTCATCTTTAGTTTAATGCTTGCTTTATGGAGCCTATCTATCCCGGCCTTAGCTGGGGAAGCCATTAGGATTACCGGTGAATCAGGGCTACTCTGGCTAACGGAAGCCAACTTACTGACGGTAGAGGGTCAGGTGAGGGTAGAGTATCAGGATATCTATTTACAGTGCCAGCGCTTGGTAGTCGATACCCAAGCCGAGATTTTAGAGGCTTTTGGTACGGTACAGTTCCGTAAGGGAGAAGATCAGGTTAACGCAGCTTATCTTCGCTATAACCTCCAGACTGATGCTAGCAGTTTCCGAGATGTAACAGCTAGCTTGACAAGTAGTGAATTTACGGGAGAGGTTTACCTGCAAGGAGCCGAGGTTTGGAGCGAAGGAGAGCAAACTACACTACAGCAGGCCAGCTTTTCCGGTTGTGATTTAAGCCAGCCCCACTATCATTTAACTGCTGCAGAGATTCAAATCTTTGACCAGGATAAGTTAGTGGCTCGTCAAGTTACTTACTATGAGGGTAAGCAGAAATTATTTTACCTGCCTTATCTAGTAGTTTCGTTAAAAGATAACCGTTGGGAAGCCCCTAAGGTCGGTTATAATGCTGAGGATGGCTGGTATTTGAAAACTACCTATAATTACTATCGTAACCCTAATTGGTTTGGGGCCTTGTTCTTAGATTATTACCAACTCAAAGGGTGGGGTACCGGCTTTAAACACCAGTATAATCTAGCCGGGCCGCTGCCGGCAACCGGTTGGCTCTATTTTTACGCTAAAGAGAATGGGGAACTGAATTTGCCTCTCTCTTTACACACCGCTGTAACTTACCGGCCCCAGTTGCCAGAGGCCTGGAAAGGAGAGGTCCGGGGGGAGTGGACTAGACAAGAGTACCAAGGACAGTTACGGCAAGATTGGGCCAGTCAAGGAAACCTCTCTTGGAACCAGAGGAACCAGGTCTTACGGACCGGTTATCAACAGGTAAACCGGAACCCCCAAGAACTATATACCGGAGCGGTTTATCAGAGTACCCGTGGTACCCTCGCTTATGAAAACCGTCCACGCAAGGATTTACGCTATGCGTTTTCTGGCAACTTTAACTTTCAAGATCGGGTCGGCCTCCCTAGAGAAGAGCCAGCTTCGTTTACCCAAGCTCGGATTAGTCAAGATCTAGCCTATTATACCTTGGATTTTAAGGCTGAACAGAGACATAACCCAAGCTATACTTTGCTTCCTGAGGTTAAATTAACTACTAAACCTTTGCGATGGGGAGGAAGAACTTTACCGTTACGGGCTAGTGTTAGTGCTAGTCGAGTTTACGAAGATTCTCTAGGCCCAGCGGTGATGAAGGCGGCTGGACAATTAAATTTAACTGGAATGACTTATCGCTTGAACCCCCAGACTTACCTGCAAATGACCGGAGGTATTGGGGGCAATTATTATGATACTAACCATGGCCAGGTTCAGGCCAATACAACAGCCAGCTTAGTTCAGCAATTAGGGCCAGGACTCCGTAATACGATTACCCATAGTTGGATGGGGCGGTTAGGGGTATCCCCTTTGGCCTATGACCTGGTTCAACCAAAACATCAATTGCGAGAACGTCTTGAATATACCTCCCGTAATTGGCGGGCGTCATTAACAGGAACATACGATCTAGTTACCACGTTACCAGGTGATCTGACTACGGAAGTTAGTTACCGACATGGTCAGGCTGTAAATTCCACGCTGCAATTAACGTACGCTTTGCCGGCTGGGGTCTGGTCTACGGCTAAATATGGATTAACTTATACCCCTAACCAGCAGAACCAACTACGAACTACTATCTACTATGATTTCCAACAAGCAATTTGGCAAGAGATAGGGGTACAAGCTAAACAGCAGTTAACCCCCTTGTGGTCAGCAGATATTGGCCTCGACTGGGATGGCCAGTATGGAGGACGGCTACGGCGAGGTCGGATTGGTTTGACCCGAGATTGGCACTGTCGAGAGCTGCGTTTGGCCGTCGATGCCGTTCGGGAGGAAATTTGGGTTGAGTTACTCTTTAAACTTTTCCCAGGAGATCCGTTACGATTAGGTGCTACCGAAAGCCAACTGTTACTGGATTTAAATCTTTTAGGAGGTGCCTACTAATGGCGGCTTTAGGTCGACCAGGGTTCTGGTTGACCCTAGTTCTACTAGTTTTACTTGGGATTAGCTTAGTGCTTCCTTTAATAGAAAAAGCAGAACCGGAGGGGCTAGAAAAGACAGGACCACTAGGACCGGCTTTCTCTTTGGCGACCAATACTTTAGTTGGG
>DHRX01000191.1:3767-4424 GCA_002408345.1 Firmicutes bacterium UBA5301
CGACCGGCTTTCTCTTTGGCGATCAATACTTTAGTTGGGCGATCGCAAGGCCAGAAAACCTGGGAAATTCAAGTAGAACGGTTTGCCATGGATAAGGAGGAGCGCCGGGTTATCCTGTCTGGACAGGTTGTTGGTACTATTTACCGGAAAGAAGAACCAAGTTATAGTTTAGTGGCAGCCGGGGGAAATTATGATCGGAGAACCCAAGATTTGACTCTTTCCGGACCGATTCAGATTAGCACTAGTGCAGGGGAATTTCTTACCGCTACAGGGTTATACTACCGGCATCAGGATGATCGGATTGAACTGACGCCGCCGCTACAAATTGTGGTCGGCAAATATACTCTAGAGGCAGACCAGGTTAGTATTTTAAGCAACCCTGAACGGGTATTAGCTGTCGGTAATGTTCAAATTAAATTGGCCTCTAACGAGGAGATTTGTTGTTCACAACTTATATATTATCGAGAGACGGAAACCTGGGAGATCCAGGGACTAGTAGAGTTAGTAGCGCCAATTGACCAGGGTAACGGAGAGGAGCTTAGTGAGGATGCACCGTAAAGTACTGTGGATAATTGTACTAGCTGTACTCTTGTTAGGAACGGTGGGAACAGAGGCTGACGAGTTACGTATTAAAGTTCTGGAAAATCAGGAGTTTAA
>DHRX01000059.1:0-2336 GCA_002408345.1 Firmicutes bacterium UBA5301
ACCTGACTCTACCCCATACTGCAAAGCCCGGCATCCTGCAGCAGCCATATCTTTAAGCAGCTCCGGGGTAACCATATCCACTCGAGTAGAACAGCCCCACTCTATGGGGGAAGACAAAGTCTTGAGTAAGTCGAGAACCTGGTAAACCCATCTTTTATCTAAAGTAAAGATATCATCAGCAAAAAAGATATAATCTGCACCATAATGCTCTACCAGGATATTAATTTCATCCAGGATATTCTCTGGTGAACGAGCTCTCCGCTTACCGCTCCAGATATAGGAAGCCGAACAGAAAGGACACCGAAAGGGGCATCCACCTCGAGCGGCTAAGACATTCCAGCGATCTTTGTAAAAATCTAGGGGGAAAAGTTCTCGGGCTGGAATAGGTAGCGTATCTGGGTTTAAGAGTTCCCGGCGTTCATTAATCTGCAAAGTGCCATCTGATGTTTTGTAGCCCAAACCTTTGATCTCGGCCAATGAACCTATTTTAGAAGAAAGGTACTGCATCAGCTCTAGCAGCGTACCTTCGCCCTCACCGACAGCAACAAAGTCTACGTTTGCTTCGGCTAAGACAACATCTGGCATAATTGAGGGATGGGGACCGCCCATAATCACTTTAACAGCAGGATCGGTTTCTTTAACCTTTGCAGCGATCTTTAAAGCGTTGGGATAAGTCTCAGTATGAGCTGAGATCCCTACTAAATCTGGCTTATCACGGATGATCATTCGCTCTACCCGCACCAAATTTAAACCGCTAACATTAAAATCAATGGCGCTAACCTCAAACCCCTCTTGAAGCAGGACGGCGCCAATATAGGCCAGACCTAATGGTGGAGCCAGACGGGCATGGGGACTTCGCCGAGAGACTGGAGCATTGATTAAAACTGCTTGCATCTAATCACCTACTTCTAAGAATAGAATCTCTAGCTTACTTTCTTTCTCTATTAATTGGCGACGTCCTTTAGATTAAAGACAGGAAGAGATAGCTATTACTTCATGTTGGGTAAATGGAATAGGAGATTTCTGTGATAGCAAGGATATTGCGGGCAATAAAAATGGCGGCCCCGAGAGGAGTCGAACCTCCGGCACATGGTTTAGGAAACCACTGCTCTATCCACTGAGCTACGGGGCCGCGTAAAGCAACTGATATTATAACATACCGTAATTAGTCTGTAAATATATAGCGTTTGCCGCTCAGTATCACCCTTTTAGCGCTGACCGGTGGCGCCACTTCAATATCCGGTGGTTGACCATGGATCAAGATCTTCCCTTGGTTATACAAGTCCATAAAAATATCCACGATCCCAGGGTCAAAATGGCTCCCTCTGTTCTCGCAGATATAGTTTACCGCATCCTCTGGTAACAGCGGACCCCGGTAGGGCCGTTTAGAAGTTAGCGCTTCAAAAACATCAACTACCGCCAAAACCCTGCCGAATATGTGAATTTCCTCTCCCTGTTGACCGTAGGGGTAGCCCGTACCATCCCAGCGTTCATGGTGAGCCAGTACCCCCTGGATCACCGGTTCAAAGTCATCGGAGATAGATCTTAATAAATCAGCACCTATTTGCGGGTGCTGTTTAATCACACTATACTCTTCCGGCGTAAGCTTACCGGGCTTAACTAAAATCTCCTCTGGTGTCGCAATCTTACCAAGATCATGTAAAATCGCCGCCCAATACAAGCCTTGTAAATCAGCAAGAGCCAAGCCCATTGCCTTGCCTACTAATAAAGCATTATAGGCTACCCGTTCACTGTGGTTTCCAGTATCTTTATTACGCAGAGAAACCGTTGTTGATAAAGCACGTAGCATAGAGGCTTCTGCCTCAACCAACTGTTCAATTGTATTTCCTAACACTTCAAATAAAAGACCGGCCACGCCACCAATGGTCATAAAAAAGAAGAGACGGAAAAGCCAGGATGACTGTTGCTGGTAGATCGCCAATTCTACATCCATCGGCATCCACGGACCCAATACTAACCCCGCTACCATCCCGCTAACAAGGCCACCAGGAATACCAAAACTAAATGCGGCTAGTATTATCGGGAGGTAAGCTAAATGCGGCCTAGCGTTTTTGGTACCTCCGGAAGTGTAGACTATAAAGGCGATTACAAACAACAGTGCCAATTGACACCCGAAGACCATTAACGCTCGTGAACCTTTTGGCTGTAAATACTTTTTGACCCACTCAAATCGCCACTTCAAAATCAATCCTCCAGCAAAAAACCCACCCTACCACATTTTACCACGCCTTTAATCGAATCGTAAGAGAGGGATGTCCCTTCTCTTGGGTACCCTTAATAAAAAGGGGGTTGCCACTACTTACTAGAATTATTTA
>DHRX01000059.1:2486-2742 GCA_002408345.1 Firmicutes bacterium UBA5301
GGGAAAAGAGGTGAATTCCTTGTCACGCAAACAAACTTTAGTTTCCTGTATTGTTCTCACCATTATGATGCTCTGTAGCTGTTCGGCTTTAGCCGGGGAAATCTACCTCCTGACGGCTACCGGCACGGTAGACAATAGCATGTATCGCTACATTAGCCGTGGAATCGCTGCGGCGGAAGCTGCTGGAGCCGCTGCTTTACTAGTCGAAGTTGATACCTTCGGTGGATTAGTGGATTCTGCTATTAACATCCGCGAC
>DHRX01000059.1:2945-3088 GCA_002408345.1 Firmicutes bacterium UBA5301
GGTGCATTAATCTCCTTGGCCGGCAATAACCTGGTTATGGCTCCTGGTTCTAGTATCGGCGCAGCGGAGACGCGTCCGAAGGAAGAAAAGTACATTTCCGCTTTCCGTAAAGAATTTCAAGCTACCGCTGAACTCCGAGGACG
>DHRX01000059.1:3395-7322 GCA_002408345.1 Firmicutes bacterium UBA5301
CCAGCCGGGAGGCCGCCCTTAATAGCGTTGGTATTTCCGGTCGGGTTGTTCGAGTCGAAAAAACCCTTTCCGACAACATTATCGGCTGGATTACCCACCCGATTATCAGTGGCCTACTCCTGGCTATCGGTTTTGCCGGTATTGCACTGGAGGTCTTTACCGCCGGTTGGGGTGGTTTTGGCTCCATTGCGCTCATTGCTCTGGGCCTCTTTTTTGCCGGACACTATTTTTCTGGTTCGGCCAGCCTGGGCCTGGTGCTACTATTTGGTATAGGTTTAGCCCTCTTACTCATTGAATTCTTCGCTATACCTGGTTTTGGTGTCACTGGGATTGGTGGCCTAGCTCTAATTCTCCTCAGCGTTTTCCTGGCTTTCGACAGCTTTTCAGCCGGCTTAGCTGCCGTTGCCATCGGTCTTCTTGGTACTGTAGTCTTAGTTTTAGTCGGCTTTCGCAAGCTACCCCGAAGCAAAGTCTGGTCCAAACTCGCTCTGGATACCAGCTTATCCACTGACGCGGGCTACTTACCCCGAGAATCCAGAAGCGACTTAGTTGGCCAAACCGGTACTACCATTACAGTTTTGCGACCGGCTGGTACAGCCTTAATTAATGATGAACGAGTAGATGTAGTCTCTGAAGGGGGCTGGGTTGAAGCCAACACCCCAATCATCGTTACTCAAGTCGAAGGCTTACGCATTGTAGTCAAGGAACAGCATTCGACTAAGCCTACCGAATAAATTTAACTTTGAAAGGAGCATTTTCATGTTTGTTGATCTGTTAGCCATTATTATCTTGGCGCTACTACTTTTTCTTATTTTCGCATTCTTCTATTTCGTCCCAGTCGGACTCTGGATTTCAGCCATCGCCGCCCAGGTCAAAGTCAGTATTGGTGACTTAATCGGCATGCGCCTACGCCGAGTTGCACCCTCTCGTATCGTTAACCCCATGATTAAAGGTTACAAGGCTGGTATTCCCGTAGGCTCTGACAAACTAGAAGCCCACTATTTAGCTGGTGGTAATGTGGACCGGGTTGTTGATGCCTTAATTGCCGCCCAGCGTGCTGACATCCCCTTAACCTTTGAACGGGCTGCTGCCATTGACCTAGCCGGCCGCGACGTTCTTGAAGCAGTCCAAATGAGCGTTAATCCTAAAGTCATAACAACCCCAATGGTCTCTGCTGTGGCTATGGACGGCATCCAAGTAATCGTTACCGGCCGGGTCACTGTACGGGCCAATATTGACCGTCTAGTCGGTGGCGCCGGCGAAGAAACCATCTTAGCCCGAATCGGTGAAGGCATCGTCACTACTGTCGGTTCCTCTGAAACCCACAAGAAAGTTTTGGAGAACCCCGACCTTATTTCCAAAACCGTCCTCGCCAAAGGTCTTGACTCTGGAACCGCCTTTGAAATCCTTTCCATTGATATAGCCGATGTGGATGTAGGCAAGAATATTGGCGCTCAACTTCAGACCGACCAAGCCGAAGCTGATAAGAAAATTGCTCAAGCTCGGGCCGAAGAACGCCGGGCCATGGCCGTTGCCTTAGAGCAGGAAAACAAAGCCGTCATCGAAGAGATGAAAGCCAAAGTTGTCGAAGCCGAAGCTCAAGTGCCGCTAGCCTTAGCCGCCGCTTTGCGGGAAGGAAAATTAGGGGTTATTGACTACTTTAACCTAGAAAACATCAAAGCTGATACGGCAATGCGGGAAAGCATCTCCAATATTGAAGATAAACCAAATCAGAGGCGCTAAGCGATGGAAGATCTACTGGGTTTAATCATATTCTTATTTTTCGTCTTCGGTGGACGAATTCTCAACGCCTGGACAGGAAAAGAACAAAAAAAACCAGCACGACGGCCTCAACCTGGGGAATTCCCTGGTATGCCCCGGTGGCTTGAAGATTTACAGCGGGAACTGGCTCAAGAGGTTACTGGTAGAGAGGAAGCAGAACCGGTCCATGAACCAACGCCTCCTAAACCAGCGCTTCCTAAGGCTATGCCTGTACCTCAGCCAAAACCTAAACCAGTACCTAAACCAGTACCAGCTGTTCCAACACCTGAACCTAGGCAACCAGAACTATTCGGACTTGATGACCTTAAACGAGCCATTGTCATGAAAGAGATTCTGGGGCCACCAAAAGCTAGAAGACTAATAATTAGAGGGCCCCAACGTTAGGGCCCTCTAGTTTTTCTTTTATTCTCTTCTTTATCTCTTAAGGATTATTATGGTACTTAGCTAACTCGCTACTAATAAAAGCCCACAGAAAAGTCATTACCGCTACATCATCTACCCACCCTAGTAAAGGTACCAAATCCGGCACTAAATCTAGGGGACTGATAATATAGACAATAGCGGCTAAGATTATTAACTTTCGCTTAATGGGCACAGTAGGATCAAAAAAATATTTGATAAAAGAACCAAACCCCGGCCTCTTAGCTGGCCGATCCCCAGCGCTATATCCACCGGAAGTAGACTGTTCCTTTTGGATAGGACCTACAAAAGTACCGCTAGTAACCGCAGTGTCCTCTCCCTGCCCAGAAGAATCCTGGGGTACACTAGCCCCACAGTACGGGCAAATTTCAGCCAGCAATACTTCTTCTTGGCAGCTAGGACAACGCATACTTTTTCCTCCTCTAACCGGTCTTAGCTCTGTTTATGAGCATAGTCCGTAGTATAAAAGCCACTACCTTTAAAGATTACCCCTGTCCCCCCACTAATAACCCGTTGCACCTTTTCTCCGCACCGGGGGCAGGACTCTATGGCTTTATCGCTAATCTTTTGAAATACATCGAATTTACCACATTTAGGACATTTATATTCATACGTCGGCATTTATACCTGACCTCCATCATAGTATTTATTTCTTGTTATAATCAATGACTCCTACTTTGTCAAGGAAAGGAGCGTCCAAGATAACCGGTGCAAATTCCCAATACGGTCACTATCAGCAATTTAGGTAATAATTTTGGCCTCCAGCTCCAAGCTGGACAAATTCTACCTGCCCAGGTGCTTGCAGTCCAAGGAGATCAAGCGCTACTAAACCTAGCCGGTTTTCAGCTCTCTGCTCGCCTTGAGACCCCATTAACACCTGGATCTACTGTCACATTACAGGTTCAAGAGTTCTCAGCTACCAAAATTATATTAACCCTATTAGCTAGTTCTACCGATTCGATCCCAGCCACCGTAGACCAGCTATTACCCCGGCTCAACCAACTGCTCCAGAACTTTGTTCCCAATAGTCCACCAACAGCAACCCAAATTAAAACCCTGCTCCTAATGGTAGCCCAAAAAGTTCCTTTATCCGCCGATAATTTCAGCGTTTTTCAGACTTTAGTGGCCTCTCGACCTCTTTTAGCTCAATTCTTTAAACACGGTTTTACCCCTGAAAAGCCAACCGCTACCCTCGCACAACGGTTAAAGCAGCTTTTACAAGCCCCTATTAGTGACCTTCTAAAACCGGGAACACCGCTAGAGCCTCCTGCTGCTCTAGGCCTAGCTACCAAACTCAGCACCGAACCGCTTCTCTTCATCCCGATTTTTGTAGATGGTCAACCTTTTGCTGCCTGGGTCAAGATTCAAAGGGAAACCAAACCCAGCCCACAAAAACAGGTAGGCAGCTTACATATAACGTTAACCCTAGAAACCGCTAATTTGGGGGAAGTTACTATACAACTGACCCTCTGCGAAAAAATGGTAGACTGTACCGTATTTACCTCACCCGATCTTGCTCCGTTAGTCCAAACCCAATTACCTGATTTACAACAAGCCCTCTCTGCCTTAGGGTTCCAGCCACGTAAGTTTACTACTACCGTAGCACCGCCAAACCAAAAGGCAGAGGCTTCTTTGGAAAGCTTACTCCAGGCAATTAAACCGATCGATCTAAAATTATAGAGGTGTAGTCATGTCTAAAAACCAAAAAAAACAGACCAAAATAGC
>DHRX01000059.1:7415-9770 GCA_002408345.1 Firmicutes bacterium UBA5301
GTAGCCATGCCTAAACAAAAACCAAAAACCCAAACCAAAACAGCTACCGCCTTACGATACGATCCCAACCGGGAGGAAGCCCCCCGGGTTATCGCCAGCGGTCACGGCGATGTTGCCCAACGGATCCTTAACATAGCTCAGGCCGCCGGCGTACCTGTCCATACCGACAGTACATTAGCTGAACTCTTAGGCCATCTGCACCTAGGTGCAGAAATACCTCCCGAACTCTACCAAGTTATTGCTGAGGTCCTCGCCTTTGTTTACCGGATAGATCAGAAGGCTGGTACCCGTTAAAGCCCCCAGCGAATATACTGCTTACAGTATTAGATTGTTCAACAAAGGAGGGGCAGCAATGGGAACTAAGAAAACCCCGACAACCAAAAAGACCCCAAAAGCTACCAAGAAGTGTGAGAATTTAAAGCCAGAGCCAAAAGAAACGCCGAAAGCGCCGAAACCCAAAAAGAAAAAAGAACTGGAGATTATTAGCTGGAAACCTTTCCCCAAAGATTAGCTATCAGCAGGTTCCCTCTCAACCAGGGAACCTATTCTCATTTTAACTGAATATCGGTAGTTGAGCAGCGTTTTCACCCATAATGGCTCTCAGCTCTCTATCCGTTAAGCCTAGTTCCGCCAAGGCAGCCTTATCCTCACCAGGACCACGGAAAGGATAATCAGAGCCAAATAAGATGCGTTGATAACCATGAGTACGTACCATCTCAACAAATTCCTGGGGGTCAAGAAAACTAGCAGCGCTAGAAGTATCTAAATACGCTCCTGTACCAATTAGCCATTTCTTCGCCTCTTCCCACTGCCGGTACCCGCCCATATGAGCAGCAATAATATTTAAATTCGGGAAAGCCTCTACCACTTTAGCAATCCGTTGGGGTTGGGCAAATCGTTTCTCTACTATCGAAGGATCGTCACCAACATGAAATAACAGTACAAATCCATCAGGAAGATAACTATAGAGTTCCATGGCCCTAGGATCATCAGGGTAAAACCTCTGGAAATCAGGGTGCAACTTCATACCCTTTAGGCCAGCCTCCTGTATGCGGTCTAACTCCACCTGCCAATCAGGGTAGTCTAAATGAATTGTCCCCAAGGCCTTAAGTAGCGGATGTTTATTTAATTCTAGAGCCCAATCATTGGCTGCAGTAACCTGTTCTGGTCTAGTAGCTGCAGTTGAGACCACACCGCATGTAAACTGAGCATCAGCCAATAACCCAATATACTCTGAAAAAACCCCTTGGTAGTGGGCCTCCTGACAATAACGCTGAGAAATATTGCTAACCGCTTTCGACGCAACCTTTTCCGGAAATATATGAGCGTGAATATCGATCAAGATAGACATAGATAACCTCGTTTCTGCACAGTAATAAACTGGATTTAGCCAAATTTAACACAAGAAGCAGGATTAGTCAAATCTTAACCATAATCTAATATTGAACCAAATAAGGAGCGTCGAACCTTGGCCACAAAACTAAACCAAACTGATTTATTTATATTAGGCCTCTTAAAAGAAAAACCAATGTACGGTTATGAAATTAACCAAATCATTACGGACGGACATACTGAGCGTTGGGCCCAGATTACTCAATCTGCCATCTATTACTCTTTACGCAAATTGGAGAATCGCGGGTTGGTTATCAAGGAATGCCACCAAGAAGGGCACTTAGAGCAACGTGTTTTTCACATTACCCCTGAAGGCCTCGAGGTCTTCCCTAAACTAATTGCTGCCTCCCTGGCTAGTACAGACGATCTCTATCCAGAATATAGTATTGCCTTAATGTTTCGCAAAGCCATTGATAACGATACCCTCAAGGCAGCTTTGCTCCAACGTCGGGAATTTTTAGTTGCCCGCATTGCCGAACATGAAAAATGTATGAATACAGATAAGTCAGTACAACCCTCAGCCATATTCCAGCATTGGCCTGGCGGTCGAGTAACCGGCGAAAGAAACCTATGGTTTTACCGTTCTGAATTGGCCTGGATTGATGATTTTCTAGCTAAAATTTCCACAAATGACCACTAATCTCCTATCCTTCTATTAATACCTACTTCTTTGTAATTACTGGGAAATGGTTCTATGGAGGAATTGTTTCGCAGATTATTTTATGTAATAATTTACTTGCCCTCAATTTTTTTAGAGTACAGGTGATCAAAGTCGTTATTCTTCCCTTCCGGTGCACTTTCCATTTGGTCACCTGTACCGGTGCTAAGCACTTATTAAGAACAAAAACTCCCTTTGCCCTAATAGGCTCTGGGAGGTTGTTTTTAGTGGCGCGCCCGGCAGGATTCGAACCTGCGACCTTCTGATTCGTAGTCAGACACTCTATCCAGCTGAGCCACGGGCGC
>DHRX01000059.1:9918-10187 GCA_002408345.1 Firmicutes bacterium UBA5301
CAACTAATAATATAACAAATACAAACCAATTCGTCAAGGTGAACTATGTTCTTCTAAATCATTGAGCGCTGCTAAGACCTCTTCCAGATCCAAGCCATGCCTATAAGCAGCTATTTCAATGGTATCGACAATCTTACTCAGACAAACACTACAATCCATACCCATCTCCTGGAGTAACGGTAGCGCAGCTGGAAGTTCCCTTAACAATTGAGCCATAGTCATTAATCGCGAGATATACACTAATATTCACCCCTGACTGCTCCATTTTA
>DHRX01000059.1:10316-10439 GCA_002408345.1 Firmicutes bacterium UBA5301
CCCTGACTGCTCCATTTTATGCATCCGTAGTCCAGGGGTGTTTGCTTGTTAAAATCCCTCAATAATAAAACCCCCTGCTATGACACAGGAGGTCAAGTGACAATTTACTGGCGGAGAGAGCGG
>DHRX01000059.1:10649-13545 GCA_002408345.1 Firmicutes bacterium UBA5301
CAGCCAACTTGGGTATCTCTCCGCAACCGCTAACATATAATAGCATATTTTGCTTAGCGTGACAAGAGGAACAAGTTGCATCTTTTATGGCGGAGAGGGTGGGATTCGAACCCACGGAGGCTCTCACCTCAACGGTTTTCAAGACCGCCGCAATCAACCGCTCTGCCACCTCTCCACGCTTGCAATAATAAAGTATAGCAGATAGCCTTAGCAACGTCAAACGCCATTTAAAGCATTTGCTTCTTAGCCATAATATAGCCGCTTCCGATTACTAGCCCACACGAAATTATGAGAACCAGCACAAATGCGTAGGGCGAATTCTGAAATGGCAGACTGACGTTCATACCATAAAAACTAGCTACCATTGTAGGCAAAGCCATGATAATCGTAATCGAAGCTAAAAATTTCATAACAATATTGAGATTGTTAGAAATTACCGAAGCGAAAGCATCCATCATTCCGCTTAAAATATTGCTATAGACTTCAGCCATTTCGATAGCCTGTTTATTCTCGGTAATAACATCCTCTAGTAGCTCCTCATCAGCTTCGTACATCTTTAAAATCTGGGATGTCACCTGGGCATCCTCATCTACTTTGAGTAGCTTAGAACGGAGTAATTTCTCCATAACTATTTCATTGGAGCGCAAAGAAGTAGTAAAGTAAACTAAGCTTTTTTCTAGATTGAGCAGTTTAATCAGCTCAGCATTTCGTGTCGAAACATGGAGTTCCCGTTCGATTTCGTTACTCTTCCGATCGATAATTCGCAGATACTTCAAGTATAAAGCGGCTGTATGAAAAAGAATTTGGAATAAAAAACGGGTCTTTTTAAAAGTATGAATACTCCGGGCAACCCGTCGTGAATGCAGCTCTTCATAAAGTGGGTTAGCCTGTAAACACACCGTTACAATGACCTGATCGTTAATAACAACGCCAAGAGGAATCGTATCGTAGGTGAAATTTCCGTTTTCCTCAGCAATAGGAATATTAATTAGAACTAGAACCTGGTCCTCATCAGTTTCAATACGCGGCCGTTCTTCTTCATCTAGAGCAGCTTTTAAAAATTCTGGCAAGAGACCGGTAGCTTCAGCAACAGTATTAATCTCAGTTTCAGTCGGATTGATTAGCTCAATCCATAACCCGTTCTCTGTCAGGTTATCCATTTCAATAAGTTCATCATTATTGGTCTGAAAAACTCGTAGCATGGTGCTTCCCTCCTTATAAAAAACGAGCTCAGGCCATTTCCTTAGCCCGAGCTACTTATGAAGGAACCACCGTAGTCGGTAAAAGGAAATGGCTACATAGATTGGCGACTACTGTCGCTAGGATCCATTTCCTCACCGCCCTTTAACAAAGTTACTTATTTATTATACCGCTCTGAACAATTATTGTCTATTCACTTTTATAACGTCTGTACCCATGTACGGCCGTAGCACCTCAGGAACCTCAATGCTCCCATCAGTTTGTTGATAATTTTCCAGGATGGCTGCAGCTGTTCGCCCCACCGCCAAACCCGAACCGTTTAGGGTATGAACAAATTCCGGTTTAGCCCCTGGCTCCGGCCGAAACCGAATATTAGCCCGCCGTGCCTGGTAATCAGTAAAATTAGAACAGCTGGAAATTTCCACATAGCGTCCATAGCTAGGCATCCATACCTCTAGGTCATACTGCTTAGCATTGGAAAAGCCCATATCACCGGTACAGATCTGGACTTTACGGTAGGGTAGCCCTAACAACTGGAGTACCCGTTCCGCATTGCCTACTAGCTTTTCCAATTCGACATAAGATGTTTCTGGCCGGACAAACTTAACTAGCTCGACCTTGTTAAACTGGTGTACCCTAATTAGACCTCGGGTATCCCGCCCAGCAGCCCCGGCCTCCGCTCGAAAACAGGGGGTATAGGCGCAATAGAAAATGGGTACTTGATCCGCATCCAGGATTTCGTCCCGGTGCAAATTAGTTACTGGTACCTCCGCCGTCGGCGCTAAATAATAATCGTAACTTTCACACTTAAACATATCTAAGGCAAACTTCGGCAACTGACCGGTACCGATCATCGAATCGGTATTAACTAAGACCGGTGGAAAAACCTCCCGATAACCATGTTCCCTAGTATGCAAATCTAGCATGAAGTTAACTAGCGATCTTTCTAACTTGGCCCCTAACCCTTTATCTACAACAAATCGGGAACCGGAGATCTTCACCCCGCGCTCAAAGTCAAGGATATCTAAGTTCACCCCTAAATCCCAGTGGGCTAAAGGCTCGAAACCGAACCGCCTCGGCTCGCCCCAGCGGCTTACTTCAACGTTATCAGTCTCATCATTACCTTCGGGCACACTAGCGTGGGGAATATTGGGGATAGCCAGCAAAATCTCTTGAATCCGTGTATCAATTCTGGTAATCTCCTCATCCCGCTCTTTAATCTCTTTAGAAATTTCCCGGGTGCGCTCAATAAGACGACTAGCATCTTGACCGGTTTTTTTATACTCGGAAACCTGTTGAGAGTTCTGGTTCCGCTCATTTTTCAGCTGCTCCACTTGGAATAGCTCANNAGCCAGCAAAATCTCTTGAATCCGTGTATCAATTCTGGTAATCTCCTCATCCCGCTCTTTAATCTCTTTAGAAATTTCCCGGGTGCGTTCAATAAGACTACTAGCATCTTGACCGGTCTTTTTATATTCTGAAACCTGTTGGGAATTCTGATTTCGCTCATTTTTAAGCTGTTCCACTTGGAATAGCTCGCGACGCCGTTGCTCATCTAAGTCCAGCAGTTCATCGAGGGGGGCTTCCACCCTTTTCTTACGCATCCCCTCACGAACCGCTTCGGGGTTGCTCCGCACAAACTTTAAATCCAGCACCCGATCTCAGCTCCTTCCCGTAGCTATTATTACCATTTATC
>DHRX01000062.1:0-221 GCA_002408345.1 Firmicutes bacterium UBA5301
TAGTCTACTGCGTTAACATCAAAAGCCTTAAGGGCATATTGTTCGTATGCCGTTACAAAGATAATCTGTGGCGGGTTTTTCATCTTTTGTATCTCTTCAGCCAGGGCAATACCATCTAGCCCTGGCATATCAATATCTAGAAAAACTAGGGTGTACTCAAGAGCGTTTAATAAATGCAATGCCTCTTGAGCATGAGTGGCCTCACCGACAACTTCGACCTT
>DHRX01000062.1:359-4375 GCA_002408345.1 Firmicutes bacterium UBA5301
GCCTCACCGACAACTTCGACCTTAACTTTTGCTTTAGAAAGCAGATAACGCAGTTCGGCTCGGGCCGGATATTCATCATCAACTATCAAGGCGCGTAAAATCATGCTGGATCTCTCCTATAAACTGGGCCTTCCGCCAGGGGAAGGCGATACTTACTGTAGTTCCCTGTTCAGGTTCGCTAATGATTGCGAAAACTAAGTCTTGATCATATAGTCTTTTCAGACGCTCATAAACATTGCTAAGGCCAACCCCAAAACCTGAGCCTTTGCCAGATACTAGCGCTTGTATACGTGTTAATTCATCCATACCAACACCATTATCACTAACTTCTACTTTGAAGATATCCCCATCGACTGTAGCTGTAATAATTAAGTGCCCCGAACCAACTTTAGGAGAAAGACCATGCCGAATAGCATTTTCTACCAGTGGTTGCAGTGTCAGCACGGGGAAAGGTAGTTCTAAGGTTTCCGGATTAACCCGATATTCTACGGTTAAACGGTCTTTAAAACGGTGCTGTTCAAGGTAAAGATAGTTTTTCACAAACTTTAATTCATCAGCAAAAGTATGGAGATGACCCGGTTTTTTTAAGGCTAAGCGGAAGAAGTTCGATAGTTTAATCAGCATTTCTCTAGCCTTGGCCGGTTCAACTCGACTATACATAATTATGGTATTCAACGTATTAAAGAGGAAGTGTGGGTTTATTTGGGCTCGCAAAGCATCGAGTTCGGCAATAGTTGCTAATTGTGTTTGCCGGTCCAATTCTGCTAACTCAATTTGGAGGTTAAGTAGCTGCCCAATCCCATCAGCTAATTTAATAATGTATTCTGGAGGATCACCACCAACCGCCTCATAAAGTTTTAGGGTTCCTACTACTTCTGAACGGCACTTGAGTGGGACTATTACAGCACCCTCTAGTGGACATCTACAGTCTTTACGGGGGCAGTCTAGTTGGCGCTGGTTGCGAATAATCTGCATTTTCCCAGTGGCTAAAGCACGTTTGGTTGCTTCTGTCAGGATATCGTCTCCCGGTCGGTGATTATCACAGCCCGCTCCAATAAAGGCAAGGACTTTTTCTTGATCAGTGACGGCTACAGCCGCTACATCACTGATCTTTTTGATAATTTCTGCTGTTTTAGTAGCCGTAGTTGGGTTAAGTCCTTGGCGTAGAAAAGGCAAGGTTTCTTGAGCAATTTGTAAAGTCTTACCGGCTTCTAAAGACTTTTCTGCGTTTAAGCGTTGCGGTTGAACTTCTAAACCAACCGATTTTTGAAGATGTAATTTACCTATAGTATAAACTGCAATCCAGTTTAACGCAAAAAATAAGCTTATTATTTGAAAGGCTGTAGCGGTATCCAGCTTAAAAAACAGCATTATGCCTATCTGACTTATAGTTAGTGCCACTGTTATTAAAATTTCTTTGAACCGCATAACGCTCAGACCTCCCTAGTAAGTAAAACTTATATTTCCCTACTGCCCTACGGATTCCTGCACTTGGCTAGTCAGCTCAGAGTGATATTTAGACCAGTTACCCTCGAATTTCGGCAATTGAGTGAAAATTTAGACCAATAACCATTAACGTTTTATATAATTACTGTTAACTACTACAGAAAGGGTGTGTGACTGAAAATGCAGAGAAATCAATTGAAAAGGATTTTGTTGGTAATTGCAGCTATATTAATTCAGGTTTGCCTTGGTACTGTTTATGCTTTTAGTGTTTTTGTTAACCCCTTAAAAGAAACTATGGGTTGGTCGCTAAATCAGGTTTCTTTAGCTTTTACTCTATGTCTAGCTTCTTTTACTGTTTTCATGAATGTTGCTGGCCGAGTACAGGATAGTAAGGGGCCTAGGGTGACAGCTACGATAGGTGGACTTTTATTAGGCTGTGGTTTAATCTGGTCTGGTCGAGTATCGAGTTTACTCGGATTTTACCTAGCTTATGGTGTAATAGCCGGAGCCGGGATTGGTTTTGGGTATGTAGCTCCAATTAGTACTTTGGTCCAATGGTTTCCCGAACGTAAAGCACTTATGAGTGGTTTAGCTGTCTTTGGTTTTGGTGCTGGTCCTTTAGTTTTGGCCCCTACCGCAACGTATTTAATTGGGCTTTATGGTGTCAATATGACCTTAACTTTAGTAGGGGTGGCTTTTTTACTATTAGTCTCGGGGTCTGCCCAATTTCTATCTTTACCACAGCAAAAAGGGGCAAAGAAAGCTGCAGAGTTTGAGTACAAGCAATCAATTTGGCAGACAGGTAACTTCTGGCGCTTATGGTTATATTTTCTAATCGGAGCAGGGGCTGGATTAATGGTTATTTCGCAAGCAGCACCTCTAGCCCAAGAGTTAGCTGGTCTGTCTGCCACTGAAGCTGCTGGCATAGTTGGTCTGCTTGCACTGACTAATGGTTTAGGCCGCTTATTATGGGGTTATATTGCTGATAAATTCGGTTATGAACGGGCTATCGCCTTTATTTTCGCTTTATTCAGTTTAGATTTATTATTAATTTTGCAGTTAGCGGTAAATCAGTGGTTGCTTAGTTTAGGTTTACTCATGGCTGCCTTCTGCTTTGGTGGAGTCTTAGCGTTAATGCCAGCTTTGACCAGTAAATATTTTGGTGATGCCCAGTTAGGTCGTAATTACGCCTTAGTTTTTTCAGCTTATGGGGTAGCCGGAGTTCTTGGTCCGATGGCTATTTCTACGATCTATACTCGTACAGGTGGCTACATGTTAGCCTTGTGGTTTTATGGCATAGCTTCACTATTAGCCTGGCTAAGTTTTCGGCCGTTCCGGACGATAAGGCTACCAATGAACAAACAGTTCAAGTCGTAAAATCAACAGTTGCCCCGTTATTTTTGACAATTCAGTCTATTTTCTTTGCGTAATCCGTGCTTTTTTTCTAGACTAAAACTAGAAGACGAGTATTTTGCAGACGAGTAATTTGAGGAGGGAATAACCGAAATGTTTACTAATTACCCGCAACAGCCACATGGTGGCAAATTAGTTAATCGGGTGGTAACCGGTGAAGAGCAGGTTGCAGAGTTAGCTAGAGCCAAAACTCTTCCGACGATTATGGTAGACCAGGAAGCAATTATAACAATGGAAATGATTGCTACTGGGGTTTTATCCCCTAACGAAGGTTTCATGAATGAAGCCGACTATAAATCTGTTCTTTATAAAGGTCGCTTAGAAAATGGTCTAGTTTGGCCGGTACCCTTAAGTTTTGCTCCAGCAGGTAGTCGTAATAAAGAGGTAGTAGCTTCACTTTCTTCAGGTGATGAAGTAGCTATTGTCGATGAAAGTGGAGAACCGGTAGCCATTCTCGAAGTAGAAGATATTTTTGAATACAATAAAGAAGAACGGGCTCTCTGTCTTTTTGGTACTGCAGATCGAAATCACCCTGGTGTTGATGCTATTTTCCGGCGAATGGGGGATGTTTCTCTGGGTGGGCCTATTAAGTTGTTGCGCCGTGTCAATTGGGGCCCATTTGAAAAACTACGGTTAGAACCGAAAGATACTTGGCGGATGTTTTATGAGGAGAAAAAATTCCGTTCAGTTGCTGGGTTTATTACCGGAGCAAACCCGGTACATCGGGGTCATGAGTATATCCATAAGAATGCTTTAGAAACGGTAGATGGCTTATTAATTCAGCCTCTGGTAGAAATGGCCAAGCGAGAGTATACTCGTAATGAGTTTCGTATTCTAGCTTACCGAGCTGTTTTGGATACTTATTATCCTAAGGGTCAAGCAACACTTGCTCCTTTAAGAGTTACTTATATTTTTGCCGGGCCACGGGAGACGGTATTACATGCTTTAATTATGAAGAACTACGGTTGTACCCATGCTTTGATTGGCCGTGATCATGCTGGGGTTGGTGATTATTACGACAAGTATGCGTGTCATACTATCTTTGATGAATTTAGTCCTGCAGAATTAGGATTGGATGTTCGTCTCTATCATGAAGTTTTCTATTGCACACGCTGTTCTAATCTGGCTACAGTTAAGACCTGTTCCCACGATGAACG
>DHRX01000062.1:4513-26760 GCA_002408345.1 Firmicutes bacterium UBA5301
CCTGTTCCCACGATGAACGTTTCCGAGTTAGTATTTCGGGTACCGGTATTCGGGAAATGTTACGTCGAGGGATCATGCCCCCTAAAGAAATTTGTCGTCCAGAGTCCAGTCGCATCGCTATGCAAGGTATTCAACCTAAGGGTGTTGATGCCGAAAACAATTCTATCTATCCGGTGGGTAGAACGATTAAAGGTATTTTCCCCTTTTATTTAACAGCGACAAGATTAGGTGGTAGATACCGCTATAAACCGTTAACCCCAGAAGAACTGACTGAGCGTGATTTAGAGGCGGCTATTACGGACGTACGCTTGAATGCAGACCGAATTTATAGTGAAACTTATGCTGAGTTTAACTATGCAGGGGATACCAATCGCAATCTACAGCCGCAGTGGGTTACCGATGCTCGGGAGCTAATGCAGCTACAACAACAAATGGTAATCCAAGATTTAGAGGAAAAAGTTGAGCAAGCTCCAACCGTTGCTTCCGATGAATTTATGTATCAGGATAAATCCGAAGCTCAGAAAGAATTAGAAGTAGCTCAAGGGATTTTAGAAGATATCCCGCTGCCTTTGCATTCGAAAGAACTACAATATCGGATCTGGAACCCCTTACCGTACCGCCGTTATCAGGGTATTGATGATCCAGATCAGGAAGAATCTGATGATTCCGGCGAAGAAAAGGTGTCTAATGTCGGGTAGACTTAAATAAGGCGTCATAACCCCCTAATACGTGGAATATATTTGTGACGAAAAGGGGGGAGGTCTACCAGATGGCAAGGTTCAAAGATTGGGAGACAGAAAAAAGCGGACCGGGATTGTTTTTCGTACTGATTGCGCTAGTGGTAGTAGCAGTTTTGGGAGCTAGATACCTTGGGTTTTATCCGGGCAGCGGGGATGGGATTACGTTAACCCAAACTGAGCCCCCGATGGTTACGGAATTTGTGCAGCCCCTCGGTCCGGTAGTCGCTATCTATCACACCCATACTAGCCAAAATTACGCACCAAAAACTAGTTTTGCTACCGGTCAACCTGGAGATATCGTGCAAATTGGGCAGGCTTTTGCCCAGGCTTTAGAAGTACGGGGAATAGGGACTGTACATGCGCAGTCGATTCATGACTATCCTGTTTTCCGAGTAGCCTATGAAAATGCTGCCGAAACGGTTGCAGCTACTGTTGGCGCTAACCGTTCGGTACAGATGATCTTTGATATTCATCGCGATGGGTTACCGGTTTCGGCTAAGGCTGATAGGGTGGTAACTACAATTAACGGCTTAGAAGTAGCTAAAATTTTATTGGTAGTAGGTAAAGATAACCCAAATTATGCTCAGAACCTGGCGTTTGCCAAAGAGTTAGAAGCCCGAATGGAAGAGATGTATCCAGGGTTATGTCGTGGAATTATTACTAAAGATGGTACCTACAATCAAACGCAACATTTGCAATCAGTCGCGGTTTATATCGGTAGTTATCCGCAAAGCACTGTGGACCAAGCTGAACGTAGCGCTCAACTGTTAGGAAACGTAGTAGCTACAATGGTTCAGGAACCTTACTAAGGTCTTATGTTGGAGTACTAAGTTATTAAAAATACTTGTTCTCTTCGGGGAGCAAGTATTTTTTTTATTGCAGGGATTGGCCAAGCTATACAGAATGATAAACCGGACAAAGAAGGATAATAAACTGGCAACCAATATTAACTGCAAACCATTTAGCTATAAAGTGCGTAGGATATAACGGGAGAAATAGATGTGAAGTTTTCTAGGAGTGACTGCATTTGATGGTGGAAAAAATGAAAGTGCACTTAATTGGAATCGGTGGTTCCGGTATGAGTCCCATTGCTAAAGTCCTTTTGGAGCAGGGGTGGGAAGTTTCGGGATCTGATCTCCACTATACCGCTACTATAAAAAATCTACAAGCATTAGGAGCTGTTATCCATACTGGACATAATGCCGCCAATTTAAATAGTCCAGATTTGGTGATAACCTCTACAGCTATTGGGCCTGATAACCCTGAGTTGTTGACGGCTAAAGCACAAGGGGTTCAAATCCTCCATCGTTCCGAAATGCTGGCTATGCTACTCAACCAAAAGAAAGGGATCGCCGTAGCCGGTGCCCATGGCAAAACTACTATTACCTCTATGATCGCTGTGATTATGGAGCGTTCGGGTTTAGATCCCACAGTATTAATAGGTGGCGAACTGAGTGAACTAGGTGGTAGTGCTCGGTCGGGTCAAAGCCCTTATTTAGTTGCTGAAGCTGACGAAAGTGATGGCTCTTTTTTACGTTACAAACCGTATGCAGCGGTAGTCTCTAATATTGAAGCCGATCATTTGGAAAACTTCAACGGTGATTTTACTAAAATTGTAGAGAATTTTGCCCAGTTCTTAGAAAATATTAAACCAGAGGGGTTAGCCGTTTTAGGTACCGACGATCCACTGGTTCGAAAAATTCAAGAACGTTGCCGGGTACCGGTAGTTAGTTATGGTTTGGAAAAAGCTGATTATACGGCTAGTTCAGTAGAAATGAGCAATGGAATAACTCGTTTTGAATTAGTTGTTAAAGGTGAATCCCGAGGGCTAATTGAACTGCGAGTTCCAGGTAGACATAATATTTCTAATGCTTTAGCAGCTATTGCTGTGGCTGATCATTTAGGGGTAGACTTTGCGGCTATTAGTAAAGCTTTAAAAGAATTTCACGGGGCTAATCGGCGCTTTCAGTTTGTTGGTAATGTTAATGATATCTTAATAGTTGATGATTATGCTCATCATCCTACGGAGATAAAAGCCACTATCCGGGCGGCTAAGGAGGGATGGAATCGGCGAGTTATCGCTGTATTTCAGCCCCACCGCTATACTCGGACTCAATTTCTTTTTAAGGAATTTACCCAGTCATTCGGTTTAGCTGACGAGACGATAATAGCTAACATCTATTCTCCTGCACCAGATAAACCGATTCCTGGTATTACTGCAGCCGGGTTGGCTCAGGCTATTGCTGAGGAGTCAGGCCGACGGGTCCGGCAGTTCGATGACCATGACGAGATTATTCAATATTTAGCCGGTAAGTTGCGGCCAGGTGATATGGTGATTACCATGGGGGCCGGCGATATTTGGCTCGTTGCCCAGCAGTTAGCTGAGGCACTCCGAACAGGACTCGGCAATGCCGTAGGGTAAACAAACAGGGTTACCGCTTTCTGGGTCGGATTTGACTATCGCCTTAACCCGGAAAACATCAGCGAGTAATTCTGCAGTTAAAATCTGTTGTGGTGATCCTTGAGCTACAATTTGGCCTTTTTTAAGGGCGATTAAACGGTGACTATAACGAGCTGCCTGGTTAATATCATGTAACACCATAACCACGGTTAAACCTAATTCTTGGTTTAACTTGGTTACTAATTCCATAATTTCAAGTTGATGACAGATATCTAAGTAAGTAGTCGGCTCGTCAAGCAACAAAATTTCGGGAGACTGAGCTAAAGCCATAGCAATCCAAGCCCTTTGACGTTCACCGCCAGAGAGGGTGCCAACTAACCGATCAGCTAATTTCATTGTTTTTGTTTCAGTTAAGGCCCAATTAATTACTTCATAATCGTGAGAACTAGAGCGTTGCCACCATTTAAGATGAGGGGCTCGGCCACGACTTACTAGCTCTAAAACCGTTAGATCTGCAGGAGCTTGAGGTGTTTGCGGTAAGATTGCTAGTTTTTGCGCAACCTGTTTTGTTGACAGGGTTTGAATATCTTGACCATTAAGGTAAACCACACCGTTTTTAGCTTTTAAAAATCTAGCCAAAGCTTTTAAGATAGTGGACTTACCTGAACCGTTAGGTCCGATAAAAGTAACTACCTCCTGCGGTTTAATAAATAAATTTAATTGTGGGACGATGATACTGGACTCGTAAGAAAGTGTTAAATTTTTGGCTCCCAGAATCAATGTTTTTGCCCCCTTCGTAATAGATACAAGAAAAATGGTGCCCCAAATGCTGCGGTTAATACCCCTACTGGCAGCTCGATAGGGTCCATTACCATTCTAGCACCAATATCGGCTAAGACAAGGAGTGATCCTCCTGCTAAGGCCGAAGCAGGTAAAAGAAAGCGATAATCCGATCCAGAAAGCAACCGAATTATATGGGGAACAATGAGACCAATAAACCCGATTAAACCGGCGACACTAACAGCAGCAGCGGCTAATATTGAGGCTAAAGCGATTAACAACACCCGTATTCGTTCAACACGCATACCTAATCCAGTAGCCATCTCGTCACCTAGGAGTAAGATGTTTATTTGTCGCCCGGTAAAGAGACTGATGGTACCTGCTACAGCAATATAAGGCCAAAGCTGGTGCCAGTGAAACCAACTCCGTCCGGCTAACCCCCCGACTAGCCATCCCATCACCGCTTGAACGTTTTCGCTGAAAACTACCAATAGCCCTGAGGTTCCAGCACTCATTAGCGAAGAAACAGCTACTCCAGCTAAGATTAAACGCATAGGAGAGACCCCGGCTTTCCAGGCTAGGCCATAGACAATAGCGGCACTAGTTAAGGCACCAATAAAAGCGGCTAATGGAACGTAAGAAGAAGGAAAATTGGGGATAATCGTTAAGGCGGCTACTGCAGCAAAACCAGCTCCAGCAGAGACGCCGATGATATGTGGATCTGCTAGGGGGTTACGCATGACCCCTTGAAGTATTGCTCCAGATAAAGCTAGTCCGGTTCCTACTAGCATCCCAACTAGTGTCCGTGGCAATCTAATGTTCCAGACGATTTGGTAATAAACGTCTTGTTCCACACTTTTGTCTAGTAAGATTTGCCAAACTTCTTTAAAACTCATTTTAATAGGACCAATGGCAATACTGGCCGTCACTGCAGTAACGGCCAGTATCAAAGTTAGAGATAGAACAAGCCATTGACGGCGGTGTTTAATGGAACCACTAGCAATGGCGACTTCAGGTTTACTCACCGACAAAAACCTCCGGATAAAGTGCTTGAGCCATCTCATCTAAAGCGTAAATTACCCTTGGACCCGGGTTCATAAAAAATTGAGAATCTAATTCATAAACTTGTCCATTCTTAACGGCCGAGAGGCTAAACCAAAGCGGATTACGGTCGTAACCTTCTAATGCCGAAGAGGTATCACTTGGTCCCATAACCGGTTTAACTGCAAAGATAACATCAGGGTCAGCCTTAGCAATATACTCTAAACTTAATTTAGTAAAACCAGGGCGGTGTTCAGGACCGGCGTCACCAATATTTTCTGCACCAAGTAATTCTAAAATATCGCCAACATAGCTATTGGATTTGGCTACAGAAAAAGCTTCGCTACTACCTACTAGGACTACAGCTGTTGGTTTTGTTTCTGGTAGTTTTGCTAAAATGTTTTTGGTCCGATTTTCAATAATCTCGACTAGCTCTTCAGCCCGTTGAGTTTTTCCAGTAATTTCCCCTAAAATACGAGTCTTTTCAATGACCGCATCGTAACTATCGATATCATACAAAAGTACTGGAGCGGCTAATTTTTCTAAGTCATTTATGTACGCACCATGTAAGTTTTCATTGCCGATAATTAGATCAGGTCTTAAAGAAATAATGCGTTCATAATTTAAACGGTAGGAAGTACCGTGGGCTGGTACTTTTAGAGCAGCATCAGGGTAGGATGCTGATGACGGACGACCAGCTGGGGTTATTCCTAAGTCAAATAGGATTTCGACTACCCATGGTGTCAGCGCTACGATTCGTTGTGGATTATCAGGAACAGTTATTGGTCCACGGTTGGTTTCATCTAGTATTGATTTAGCGCTAACAGGTAATGCAACCAAACCAATGAGCAAAAGTAAGACCAGAACATTACTAAGCTTCTCAAATTTATGCATTCTTTTACCCCCAAATTGATTAATGGTAACCTCAGAGAACTTCTCTTTAGGTCTGTACCTCTCCTTCCGTATTATTAACGAAAAAAAGGTGAGGATATATTCTGGTGGTTTAGTGAATATTCGGTTTAATAGCTCCGGCAATCAAATATTGGCGGAATTAGTTTGGGCAGAGTTTGTTTCACCCCAAGTTTTTTTATCAACCCAGCAAAGACATCAACTTTCTATGCAAACAGGCTTTGATCGTTTACTGGCTCTAGAAGCTTTACCGCATATTACTTTATACCCCCATCAACAGGAGACGGTACTTAAAGTATTACGGGACATGGGGGGGAGGGCTGTTTTAGCGGATGAAGTAGGACTAGGTAAGACTATTGAAGCTGGGGTTATTATGAAGGAGTACTTATTAAGGGCGCTGGTTAAGCGTATCCTAGTTTTGGTACCGGCTTCTTTAGTTAGTCAGTGGTTTGAGGAATTAAATTATACCCTTAAAATACCCTTTCAGGTACAGAACGGCTCCTTACCTTGGACTACTGATTTAATAATCGCATCTATTGATTATGCCAAAAGAGACCCGCACCGTAGCCAGATTTTAGCCCAGCATTATGATCTAGTTGTGGTTGATGAAGCTCATAAATTAAAAAATGCGGCCACTCAAAATTGGCGTTTTGTTAATGGCATACAGAAAAAATTTCTGTTACTATTAACCGCGACACCAATACAGAATGACTTAAAAGAACTTTATAACATAATAACATTACTTAAACCTGGGCAGCTCAAAACTTATCGTGAGTTTAAACGTGAATTCATTAAAGATAAGCGCACACCACAAAATGTCGAAAAGCTCCATCTGCTTCTTCAGGAAGTGGTAGTACGCACAAGCCGCAGGGAGACATTACTTAATTTCCCCCGTCGGTTAGTTAAGACACTAGTTGTCGAAAGAAACACTCAAGAAGCAGAGTTTGCAGAGCGTACCTTTAACTATCTCCGCCAAGTCTATAACCGCAAAGATGGGGCTAGTAAAAGTGTACTACCCTTAATTGTTTTAGCTCGTGAGGTCTGCAGTTCTCCGGCGGCAGCTGTGGCGACTTTGCGTAAAATTATTGCTAAAAGTGGGTCTATAACCGCTTCCGAACGAGCTGAACTTAAAGAAATAGTTGCCATAGGACAAAATATTGGGCTATCAGCTAAAGCCAAGGAATTGATCAACTTGATTACGTCTACTTCCGAAAAAGTTTTGGTATTTACCGAATTTCTTCAAACTCAGACTTATTTAGCTCAAGAGATTACCCGAGTTGGTATAGAGGTCACAGTATTTCATGGAGGCTTAACTTTAGCGGAAAAAGATGCTGCTATTAATGCTTTTCGCCACGAAAAACAGGTGCTTATTAGCACTGAAGCAGGAGGAGAAGGGCGTAACCTTCAGTTCTGTCATATCTTAGTGAATTATGATCTTCCATGGAACCCGATGCGAGTAGAACAACGTATCGGTCGGATTCACAGGTTGGGTCAGACTTCAGATGTTCTAATTTGTAATTTAATAACTAGAAAAAGTATTGAAGAAGATATAGTTTATTTGCTCCAAGAGAAGTTGCGTCTATTTACAGATGTACTAGGGGGGCTGGAAAACATTATTACTAGTTCTGGCGATAGCTTTGAGAAAATAATTGCCGATGCTTTTCTTGGTTCCCGGTCAAGGTTAGAGGCTACTTGTATTTTAAAAAGGTTAGGAGATGATTTGCTCTCCCGGCGGTCCGCCTATGTCAAACTACAAAAGCATACAGATCAGATTCTGGGGGTGCGCGGGTGACCTTACCAGCTTTTAAGGCAAGAGCTGATTTTCAGGGGGGCGCTGCTAATTTATACCTTCCCATAATTGCGGGGATAGACGACCTGAAGTTATGGCCCCAGTTACCTTTATACCACTGTGAATTAAAACAATACCAAAGACAACTTGTTTATCAGCCCCAATTAATATTGGGGTTTCAAGTAACTTTAATGGCTGATATCCGTCAGGAAGAATTGCTTACAGTAATAGTTGATCCAGAAACCGAAGAAGTTCGGATTGGTCAGATACCTTCGGGTCTCCAAGGTCTCCCTAAAGGTTTTCGTCCTTTACCAGATCGCCGCCGGCGACCACGTAAGTTTCAGAATAGTAATCTCGAGTTAACCCAACATTTAGGTAGTATGGATTGGTTAAAAGCAACTGACTATCAAGTTTACCGTTTATACCAACAAGCTTGTCGATTCCTCCAAAATTATCTAGCAGAATATTTTGCGTCCACAGAAGAGGAACAACGTCAGAAGTTGGCCCAAGAGCAAGACCGGTTAAATAAGTATTATCAAGGCCTGGTAGAAGAAACTATGGCTAATTTATATCTGTTGGCCCGCAAAGCAGCAGTTTTACAAGTTCGGGTTGCTTTGGCTAAACGGCAGGAGACCGCTCAAGTCTTTCAAAACCAACTAGACGAAGTTTATTTTCAGCTAAATGCGGAGCGGTTAACTTGCCAAGAAGTCTGTTCCCGGTTAGCAGTTGAGCAAGGAAAACGTCTTTATGAGCTGATCCAAAAGTACCAGCCTAAGATTATAATAACATTAATATCTGCCGCTAGAGTCTATTTGCCTCGTGCTCGTTGTACTTGGCTGTACCAAACCCCCAATACCCAGGGAAGTTTGACTTTGGTTTATGATCATCATGCTCAAAGATGGCTAGGTTTAACCTGTGATATCTGTAGTCAAGAAATCAAAGCCGGTGTTATTGGGGTTGGGGGAAGTTTGCTCTGTTTGAGTTCAGCCTACCGGTGTGATGTTTGTAGCGGCTATAGTGAGAAGCCTTTGCAGATCTGCTCCAGCTGTGGTCAACACTATTGTGCCAGTTGTGGGAGTAGCTGTTTAGCTGCACCTGGCCTACCCTCTTGTTCTTTCTGTATTTCTTGTGCTAAGCTGTTCTGTTCCCTGTGTTATTCATTATTGAGTTATGGGTGGATAGAAGGGAATATGCCTCTCAATGCTTAATTTCTTCCAGAAGAACAATCCAGAGGTGCTTAGCGTTGCGGTTGACATATTTTACCTATACCATTGATGGAAAAACAAATCAAATACACGGAAAAACTAATAGCCAGATCTTTCCTTTAACCGCTGAGGATTTAACTTATTTAGAGCAGGTGTGCTTTTCTCCAGAGTCTGAACGCCAGCTAACAGCTGAAGACCAGGTGGAGCTTGGATTTGGCTTGGCAGGAGAAGAGATTTGGCGCTATCGTTTTAATGCTGATGAAGAAGTTTTAGAGTCGGAACCAGCAGCAGAAGTTAACGGATCAGCTTATATTAGCCTCGCTGAGTTTATAGCGTTACATTGGGGGGTAGCTTCTGCTCAACAGTTGAAAAATTTACTAGTAGTTAATAAACGTAGCCCTCTAAAGTTTAGTTTAGATTATTTGACTCGGGGCCAAGAATTGGTTCAAGAGGGTCATAATTTGCTAGAACAAACAATTGAAGTACTTGATCAGACCAGTTCTCACCAGCTTACCGAATTAAGTACTAAAATATATTCTTATCAACGAGCACAGGTTAATTTAAATACTACTCGGCGGGTTTTATGGACCCAGGTTTGTCGTCTTCAAGAACAACTAGAGAAATTCCAACTATCGATACAAAGTATTTTAGGGTCACCAATCAAACCGGAGCAGCCTCTATTAGTCAAGGAAGCACGAACTGAACTAGATACGGCGGCTAAGCGACGTCAAGAAATTGAAGCTCGATTAGCTCAGCTTTATTCAGATAAACAGAAACGGGAACGCTGCTATTATGGGATTTTCGGCGGGGCTATCCTGCTTCTTTTTTTAGCAGGGCCTGAGTGGGTCAAGTTAGGACTACGTTTGGTTCTAGTGGGGTTAGGTTTAATTGTTTTTACCTTATCCTTACGTGGTATACGTAAAACCCAGGCTGCCATCGACGAGTATGAGCAGCTATATGATGAGCTTTTAGATCAGAAAACTATAGTCCGCAAAGCTAAGAAAAAATTAACGGAAGCCCTTGCTGACGAGGATGAAGAACAACTGTGGCAAAGAGTAGAAGCTCAACAGGAAGCCGATCGTATTCGCACTCAATTGGAATATCAATTAGATCGCTACACTAAAGCTTGGCAGAAACGGAGTATCAAAGATATTCAGGCCAAGTTGATGGAGGCTAAAGAAGATTTTCAAAACCTTTTAGAATCCGGTGGTAAAAAAGAATTGAACGCAGCCTGGCAGGTCTACTGGCAAAAGCGACAAAGTTTCTTAGCTGAACTAGAGCCGGCAACATACCGGGAACCTTTTTGGACGGAGGAGGTAATCAACGAATTAGATGGGGAAGAAGGCGGTATTTTACGAGAACTATTAATACCGGATACTGCTCCCAGATTCTATGTTGTCAATTCTAACGGCTCATGATATAATGTGACAAATATTATTTGTCTTGGTACTAGGCAAATAAGAGATTAGATGAGATTAGATTAGAGGAGATGAGTTAAGAATGGATACTCGTAAAGGTGTTCAAGTTGCGTTACTATTAGCTATAGGTTTTATTTTGCATTATATTACTCCACCAATATTATTTGGAATGAAACCTGATTTTTTGTTAGTAATGATGTTTATCGCTTTGATCTTAAACCGTGGTAATTATCGTTTAGCGGTTTTAACTGGGTTACTTGGTGGGATCCTTTCTGCAATTACCTCGACTTTTCCCGGCGGACAAATTGCTAATATTATTGATAAACTATTAACTGCACATTGCGCTTATTTGATGATTAAATTTTTGCCCACATCTTTATCCAAAATTGTCTCAGCAGAGATTGTTGCCGTAATTGGCACTTTGCTAAGTGGGGTTTTCTTTTTAACCGCTGCTGCTTTGATTGTTGGGCTACCGGGTAGTTTCATCGCTTTATTTTTAGCTGTAGTTTTGCCAGCTACATTGATTAATGCTATAGCCATTGCTATACTACAGCCAGCTGTACAGATGGGCCAGCAAGCGGTGAGCCACCCGACTTCGAAACAAGTATAAGCCAAAAGGTTGACAGCTAGTTTAGTTTCTTTTATAATTCAAAATAAGTTAATCACTTTACTAGCAATGAAAGGGATTAGTAGCTTTAGAGAACGTTATCAGAGAATCGGCGGCAGGTGCGAGCCGTTACGTTAGCTTAAGCCAACTCCCCCTTGAGCGGCCAATCGAAATTCTGATGAAGAGTAGACTTGGACGGAACTCCACCGTTAACCGGAGCAGGCATTTCGACATGATAACTGTCCAGTGCTGGTAATGAGTGAGCATTTTTATGCTAAATAGAGTGGTACCGCGAGCCCTTCGTCTCTATATAGAGGCGAAGGGCTTTTTGTATTTAGTAGCGAGTAGTAGAGGAGGATTAGCAGTGAGTAGTGTTACGCAAGAACTAAATCAAACTATAGGTCAACTGCTATGGCAACGTAGTGAGGAGTATCCTAACCAAGAAGCTGCAGTGTTTCCAGATGAAGGGGTAAGATGGACCTACCGGGAGTTATTTGAACGAGCCAGTTTAGTTGCTCGAGCGCTTTTAGGTTTAGGGGTTCAGCGTGGTGAGCATGTTGCTGTTTGGACTACTAATAAGAAAGAATGGTTAGAATTACAATTTGCTACTGGTATGATTGGAGCTGTGTTAGTTACTGTTAATACTAATTATAAACTATTGGAGCTTGAGTATTTGCTCAAACAGTCTGATACAACTACTTTAGTTCTGATGCCAGGTTTTAAGGATTCTAACTACTTAGAAACTCTATATACTTTATGTCCAGAGTTACGTACGGCTCAACCTGGAAAATTACAAAGTGCTGCCTTGCCAAGATTAAAAAATGTTATTTTTCTAGGTGATCATTTTTATCCAGGCCTCTTTACATGGCAACACTTTCTTAACTTGGCGTCTACTATCAGTGCTCAGGAGTTCGCAGCACGTGAAGGGGAATTGTGTCCCACCGATATAATCAATATTCAATATACTTCTGGAACTACCGGATTTCCTAAGGGGGCCATGCTTTCTCACCGTAATATTATTGGTAATGCGATACGTATCGCCCAGCGGATGAACCTGACTAGTCAGGATCGGCTTTGCATTCCTGTTCCGTTTTTTCATTGCTTTGGTTGTGTCCTTGGGATATTAGCTGCTGTTACCCAAGGCAGTACGATTGTGGCCCTCGATTACTTTAGCCCTCGTAGAACATTGGAAACCATTGAGGCCGAACGCTGTACTGCTGTCCATGGTGTCCCAACTATGTTTATTACGATGCTTGAACACCCTTTGTTGGCTAAGACTGATCTTAGTAGCCTACGTACCGGTATTATGGCTGGTTCTTCTTGCCCTGAGGAGGTTATGACAGCTGTTATTGATAAGATGGGTATCACTGAAATTACTATTGCCTATGGACAGACTGAAGCGGCACCAGTAATTACTCAGACTACAGTAAACGATAGTTTTCAACGGAGAGTATCTACTGTGGGTAAACCGCTTCCTGGTGTAGAGGTTAAAGTAGTTGATCCCGAAACTAATCTGGAGGTAGGTCCAGGGGTTACCGGAGAACTATGTACCAGGGGTTTCCATGTAATGCAAGGATATTATAATGATCCAGCAGCTACCGCTCAAGTCATTGATTCTGATGGTTGGCTGCATACCGGGGACTTAGCGGTACAAGATGCAGATGGTTACTTTCAAATTGTTGGTCGGCTTAGAGATATGATTATTAGAGGTGGGGAAAACATCTATCCTCGGGAAATTGAGGAGTTCTTACATAAACATCCGAAAGTATCGGAAGCACAAGTAGTTAGTGTGCCTAGTTTAATTTATGGAGAGGAAGTCTTTGCGTTTGTAAAACTAAAGAAGAGCGTGGAAGCCACAGAACACGAGATTTTGGAATTCTTACGCAAGCGAATTTCTCGCCATAAAGTGCCAAGTTATATACGGTTTGTTTCTGAGTTTCCGTTAACAGCCTCTGGAAAGGTTCAGAAATTTAAATTACAAGACCTAGCTAGACAACTACTACCGGACCAGGAAGAGAAGTCTGTTACCGCTTAAATTCCTAAAAAATCACCATCTATTATGCACCTAAACTAATTAGGTGCATTTTTTTTTAGGCTTGGGAATAAAAATAACCGGGATGTTAAGGGGAGGCTGATTTTCCTTGAATTGGTATACATTGGCTATCTCTGAAGTGGTTCAGCTCTTACAAGCCGACTCTACTCTCGGTCTAAATAATAGAGAGGCTGCTCGGAGACTAGCTAGTTGTGGACCCAATGAGCTACCAAGTAAAGGAAGCTTACGCTTTTGGCAAATGGTTCTTGACCAGTTTAAAGATATTATGGTCTTAGTATTATTAGTCGCTACTGTAATTTCAGCATTACTAGGGGAGTACGTTGATGCCCTAACTATCATGGCTATTGTCCTTCTTAATGCTACTTTAGGGTTGTTTCAAGAATTTCGAGCAGAACGTTCTCTTCAGATGCTTAAAGAATTAACTACACCTCAAGCTACGGTGGTTAGAAATGGGAAATCTCTTTTAATTCAGGCTTCCCACTTGGTGCCTGGCGATTTAGTTAAAATTCAACAAGGTGATAAAATTCCGGCTGACCTTAGATTATTAGAATGTTATAGCCTTGAAGTCGATGAATCGGCTTTAACGGGAGAGTCATTGCCGGTGGCCAAAAATGCCGCTTTACGGGTTAGACCGGAGGCTTTAGTTGGTGATCGCTATAATATGCTCTATATGGGTACAATTGTTACTCGTGGTCATGGGCTCGGGATTACGGTAACTACAGGAGTAAAAACTGAAATCGGTAAAATTGCTACTTTAATTCATAATGTGCAAGATGAACCAACCCCTCTACAGAAAAGGTTAAATCGCTTAGGACGTGGATTGGTAAAGGTTTGTTTATTAGTTTGTTTAGTAGTAACTGGGTTAGGTATCATGCAAGGTCGGGATTGGGCAGAGATGTTTCTGACCGGTGTCAGTTTGGCGGTAGCAGCTATTCCTGAAGGGCTACCAGCAGCAGTAACAATTTCGTTGGCTTTAGGCGTACAACGGATGATTAAAAGAAAAGCAATTATGCGTAAACTCTCGGCCATTGAAACCCTAGGGTGTACTACAGTTATTTGTTCTGATAAAACTGGTACCCTAACAAAAAATGAAATGACTGTAACCGAACTCTGGATGCCAGCTGGTGGCAAATATACTATTGGTGATAATTCACAAAGTTTGGTCGTAAAACAAAAGAATAATTTAATCCTAAACCGTTTGCTGGAAATTATCTCTTTGTGTAATAATGCAGAACTTCAACCGGGACCTAAGAAACGCTGGAAAGTGCAGGGGGATCCAACGGAAGGTGCACTGTTGGTATTAGCCAATAAAGCCGGTTTTGATTATCGGAGAGCGCGGCAGCAATATCAAATGACAGGAGAAATCCCTTTTGATAGTACTCGTAAGCGGATGAGTGTTTTTGTAACTGACCCATCTGGAGCACATCGTATTTATACTAAAGGTGCGGTAGATGTTCTTTTAGAACGTTGTTCTTATTATCTATCTGCCAATGGACCCCAGCCCCTAACGGCTCAGCATAGTGAAAAGGTACGTCAGGTTACTGAAACTATGAGCTCAGAGGCTTTGCGAGTATTAGCTGCTACCTATCGTGATCGAAATATTGGAGAGACTACTGATGACCCTGAGACCAATTTAGTTTTAGTCGGATTAGTCGGGATGGTCGACCCTCCTCGGCCTGAGACTGTCCGAGCTATCGCCTTAGCTAAAAAGGCTGGTATCCGAACTTACATGGTTACCGGTGATCATAAATTGACCGCTGTTGCCATTGGCCGTCAAATAGGTTTAATTACTAGCGGCTGGGACGAAGCGATGACCGGACAGGAGATGGAAGTTCTCTCTGATGCAGAGCTTAATAAACGTTTAGAGCGGATCCGAGTATTAGCAAGAGTTTCCCCTGAACATAAATTGCGGTTAGTTCGCTTACTACGTCAAAATGGTGAAATAGTAGCGATGACTGGAGATGGGGTTAATGATGCTCCAGCTATTCGGGAAGCCGATATAGGGGTTGCCATGGGACAAAGTGGCACCGATGTTGCTAAAGAAGCTGCCGCTATGGTACTTTCTGACGATAACTATGCTACTATTGTTGCTGCTATTGAAGAAGGGCGTAGTATTTATGAAAATATTCGTAAATTTATCCGCTATCTTTTAGGTTGCAATATTGGTGAAATCTTGACTATGCTTTTAGCCGCAGCTACTAATTTGCCGTTACCATTAATAGCAGTCCAAATACTTTTGATGAACTTAGTTACCGATGGTTTGCCGGCTATTGCTCTTAGTTTAGATCCGGTTAATCCTTGTATTATGAATCGGCCGCCCCGCCGGGTTGATGCTGGGATCTTTTCGGGGGGATTATTAAAAACCATTACTATTCAAGGAACGCTAATAGCGCTGGGAACAGTAGGGGTGTTCCTGTATACTCTGGTTAACGGTAGCCTTTTGATTGAAGCAAGAACAATGGCCTTTTCGACTTTAGTTATCTCACAGTTATTTTATGTTTTTCGCTGTCGTGGCCTCGATTCGCAGGGATTCTTTGCGGACTTAGTTTCCAACCTCTATTTGACAGGAGCAGTTTTAGTCTCTCTCGGTACCCATATTGTGGTGCTTACTCACCCCGCACTACAAAAAATTTTTCAGGTTTCTACTCTTTCTGGATCAGATTGGGGGATTGTACTGGCTGTAGCCTTCTTTGTTAGCTGGCTACAAGACCTAACAGTAGAGCTAGCTATCGCTTTAAAACAAAATATTAGGAAGGTTTTGGGAATGGCTTGAAGGGATTTTATTTTCTAAAGTGGAATACAGTAATACAATTTTTAAAATTGATTGGAGAAGAGGACCTTGCCTAAAAGTATGACAGGCTTTGGTCGAGTTGAGAAAAACAACTCCGCTTGGCAGGTTGTTGTCGAGATCAAAACTGTTAATCATCGTTTTAGTGACCTCAACATTAAGCTTCCAAAAAACCTTTCTGTTTTTGAACCCGAAATTCGCAAATTAATTAATACTTCTCTCAGCCGTGGAAGGGTAGAGCTATATATATCCCTTGTTTCCCTGGAAACCGCTGCGTATAGTATTGGTGTAGATTGGGGGTTAGCCCAATCTTATGTTGATACTGCCCAGTCCTTAGCAATGCGTTTTGGGTTAAACTGCGGTTTAACTGCCCAACACCTTCTGGAGTTACCTGATCTGCTGACAGTTGAAGAAGCAAAGCTGGATTATGCTGCTTTGTGGGAGTTTATCGAGCCGGCGTTAAGGGAAACTCTAGATCAGGTTAACCAAATGCGTTTAGATGAAGGGCAACGCTTAACAGCTGACATTACTATGAGACTGGACAAGATTAGGGATGCTGTAGATCGAATCGAGCAACGTAGCCCGCTAGTTACTGAAGAATATGCTCAGCGGCTTAGTGAACGGATGATCCAGTTTCTTCAGGAAGGTTCGATAGAGCAGGAGCGTATTATTGCTGAAGCAGCTCTGTTTGCGGAAAAGAGCAATATAACTGAAGAGATTATTCGTTTGCGTAGCCATATTACCGAAGCCCATAAATTACTGGAGGAATCGGAGCCGGTAGGCAGAAAACTAGACTTTATAGTTCAAGAGATGAACCGTGAAATTAATACTATTGGGTCAAAAGCTAATGACGAGAAGATTGCTAGTGAAGTAATTTTTTGCAAAGCCGAAATTGAAAAGGTGCGTGAACAAGCTCAGAACCTTGAGTAGCTGAACTACAAGGAGGTGAAACTAATGACACTGCCAAAACTCACCCCAGAAGAAAAGCAGAAGGCGTTACAGAAGGCTCAAGAGATGCGTACACGTCGTGCTAATATTCGTAAGAAATTAAAAGGTGGGGAACTTACCCTTGCGGAAGTGCTGGCTAACGATGCAGACGAAGCCATCGCCAGAATGAGAGTAGCGTATTTATTAGAATCATTACCTAAAATAGGCAAGGTATCTTCTCAAAAAATCATGGAAGAGATTGGTATTAACCAAAGTCGACGTATTCAAGGCCTTGGTGAAAGGCAACGTACAGCACTATTGGAACGGTTAGGTTAAAGCAGACAGGAGGAACAATCATGGATATCAAATTAATTAACATCGGATTTGGAAACATAGTAGCAGCCAACCGAATTATTGCTATTGTTAGCCCGGAGTCTGCTCCCATCAAACGGATTATTCAAGAGGCTCGGGATCGGGGGATGCTCATTGATGCTACGTACGGACGCCGTACGAGAGCTGTTATTATTGCTGACAGTGATCATGTAATATTATCAGCAGTTCAACCAGAAACTGTAGCTCATAGGTTAAACGATAAGGACGATGATACAGAGGATGTTTGATGAGCATAAAAAAGGAACTCTTCTAGTTCTTTCAGGGCCAAGTGGCGTTGGTAAAAACACTTTAATAAATAGTTTTCTTAGCCGCAACCCTGATATACACTATTCCATTTCGGCCACAACTAGAAAACCACGTCCTCAAGAACAAGATGGTATAAATTATTACTTTTTGTCGCCAGATAAATTTCATACCATGGTAGATAAGGGTGATTTTTTGGAATGGGCAGAGTTCTGTGGTAATTATTATGGAACCCCTTATCCGCCTATAGAAGCAGCGTTAAATGCTGGGCAAGACGTAATAATGGATATCGAAATCCAAGGAGCTAAACAGGTCAAAGAAAAACGAGAAGACGCGGTACTGATATTTTTAGTACCGCCATCGGTTGAGGAATTAGCGAGAAGAATAAGAAATAGAAAAACTGAGACTGATGTTGAAATAGAAGCTAGACTAAATAAAGCCCTTATTGAAATGGAAGAGGGCCGTATGTATGACTATTATCTTGTCCACGATAATACAGAACAAACTGTAGAAGAATTAGAAGCTATCCGAAAAACTGAAGACAAAAGAATTAAGCGTATTAACTGGGACTTTGTTGTTTCTACATATAAAGGAAAGGGAGGGATCTAATGCGTATTCAGCCTTATCTAGATGATCTTGAGGAGATCGTCCCCAGTAGATACAGTATGGTAATTGGTGTATCTAAAAGAGCTAGAAAACTCATGGAAGAGAATGTTGCTTCTCCTTATCCAGGGGTAACTAAGCCAGTTTCCGTTGCTATGTGGGAAATGAAAGAAAACAAAATTAAATTAATAGAAAGACCAGCTGAAAAGAAGGAGGAAACTCCATCAAGAAGGGTTCAAGAGTTTGAGGATCTTGATTCTTAGCTAGGAGGTAATCTAAATGAATAGCGTCTGGCGTGGTAAAGTTGTTCTTCTAGGAGTTACAGGAGGTATAGCTGCTTATAAAGCAGTAGAGTTAGCTAGTAGCTTAAGAAAAGCAGGAGCTAATCTTCGTATTATTATGACAGAAAATGCCACACGCTTTGTGACGCCTTTAACATTTAGAGAAGTTGCTGCAGGTCCTGTCTATACAGATATGTGGCAAGAACCACTACATTATGATATGGCTCATATATCATTAGCTGAAGAGGCAGATCTATGTTTAATCGCACCAGCTACAGCCAATTTGATTGGCAAGTTAGCTAATGGTATCGCAGATGATCTACTTACCACAACACTCATGGCTACCCAAGCACCAATCTGCTTGGCTCCTGCCATGAACACTCATATGTGGGAAAATATAGCTGTACAAGAAAATATAGGCAGGCTAAAAAGCCGAGGCATTAAGATCATAGAACCTGAGGCTGGGCATCTTGCCTGTGGTCAGATTGGTAAAGGACGTTTGCCAGTCTTAGAGACGATCCTCTACGAATTAGAGTCTCTTCTCTGGCCCCAGGATCTTGCCGGGAAAAGGTTTCTCATCACAGCCGGCCCAACAAGAGAGTTTGTTGATGATTTTCGTTTCATCTCCAATCCCTCTTCTGGCAAAATGGGTATTGCGCTTGCCAAAGCCGCAAAACTCAGAGGCGCAGATGTAGACCTGGTTCTGGGTCCTGTAGAGGTCTCAGTACCACGGGGGATTAATGTCCACAGAGTTGTTTCTGCTTTGGACATGCTGCAAGCAGCAGCAGATTTATTAGCTCAAGCTGATGTAGTTATAGGCTCCGCTGCTGTTTCTGATTTTCGCCCGGAGAAACGTTTTTCCGGCAAGGTAAAAAGGGATACCTGGGGAGAAAAAGTTAACTGGCCTATGGTACCCAATCCTGATGTATTAGCTTCGCTATCAAGTCAGCGAAACAAACAGAAATTTATTGGTTTTGCAGCCGAATCTGATAATCTAATTCGCAATGCTAGTGAAAAACTCGAGAAAAAGAATTTGGATTTGATTATAGCTAATGATATTTCTCGTAAAGATGCTGGTTTTGCGGTAGATACAAACCAGATTACAGTGCTTGGCAAAGAGTTTAAACAAGAATTACCACTTATGACTAAAGAAGAAGTAGCTCAAAAGATAATTGATATTCTTGTTCAAAATCTTCTTTGAATAAGCAGAAGGAAGGGAATATGATGTCTGATCGTTATCTTTTCACATCAGAATCTGTTACAGAAGGTCATCCTGATAAAATGGCCGACCAAATTTCTGATGCTATTTTAGATGCCTTATTGGAAAAAGATCCTATGAGCAGGGTAGCTTGTGAAACTCTCCTAACGACAGGTTTGGTTTTAGTTGCAGGAGAAATCACGACTAACTGTTATGTTGATATACCAGCAATTATTAGAGATACAGTACGCGAGATAGGTTATACTCGTGCTAAATATGGATTCGATTCAGAAACTTGTTCAGTTCTAACCACTGTACATGAACAATCTCCTGATATTGCTATGGGTGTAGATGAGGCCTTAGAGATAAGAGGCCAAGGTAGTAAAGGCTTGGAGCTTGGGGCTGGAGATCAAGGACTTATGTTTGGCTATGCTTGTGATGAAACTCCTGAGCTAATGCCATTGCCAATCTCTTTAGCTCATAAACTAGCTAAAAGACTTACTGATGTTCGTAAACAAGAAATTCTTGATTATTTACGTCCAGATGGAAAAAGTCAAGTTACAGTGGAATATGATGGTGATAGGCCAGTCCGTGTTGATACTGTAGTAATATCTACACAGCACAGTCCGGATGTCACTCATGAAAAGTTAACTGCCGATATTATTGAGCAAGTAATTCGTCCAGTTATTGATCCTAAATTAATGGATGAAAAGACTAAATTCCTTATTAACCCCACAGGTCGCTTTGTAATTGGGGGACCACAAGGAGATACAGGTCTTACTGGTAGAAAAATTATAGTTGATACCTATGGTGGTGCGGCTCCTCATGGTGGCGGTGCCTTCTCGGGTAAAGACCCAACTAAGGTAGATCGTTCTGCATGTTATGCAGCTAGATATGTCGCCAAGAATATTGTTGCAGCTGGTTTAGCTCGTCGTTGCGAATTACAGGTAGCTTATGCTATCGGTGTAGCTAATCCCGTATCAATTAGAATCAATACCTATGGTACAGGGGTAATGAACGATAGAAAGTTAGAAGAGATAGTAAAAGAAAACTTTGATCTCAGACCAGCAGCCATTATTCGTGACCTTGATCTTAGAAGACCAATCTACAAGCAGACAGCAGCTTATGGACACTTTGGCCGTGAAGATCTCAACTTGAGCTGGGAGAAAACCGACAAAGTAGAGATTCTAGCTCGTTATAAGAGATAGATATGATTGCGAAGGTTGTTTTAAGGGTACCCCCAGTCCTTGATCGTGTTTATGATTATATTATTCCCGAGGATTTAAAAGTAAAAGAAGGACAACGAGTAATTGTTCCTTTTGGTAAAGAAAAGAAGGAAGGACTAGTTGTAGAATTAACTACTTCCTCAACCATTAGCGAATTAAAACAAATTAGTAAAGTTTTAGAAGATGAACCTCTTTTAAATAATGAACTACTTGAACTAGCATCTTGGATGCACAAGCATTATCTCTCCCCGCTAGGGGCTTGTGTATATGCCATGATTCCGGCGGGTATGGACCTTGTCTGTACCCGCTTCTATTACTTAAAAAAAGAAGGCTGGGATGAATATATTCAAAAAAAAGACCCCGGTCTTTTTCTCTCTGCAGATTTAAAAACAATCTACCAAGCTGTTCAAAGAGGAACCACTGAAGATAAGATTGGTGTAGATATCGCCAGAAGGTTAGAACGTCTTGATTTAGTTTATAGTAAAGAAGAATGGCATCAAAAAGGAGTCCGTTTGAAAACCCGCAAAGGTTATATTCAACAAGATGCTAGCAAAGCTAGCACCACTAAACAAGAGACTGTCGTAGAGGTTTTAAAGGATGGACCATTGGCTGTAGAAGATATCTTGACTAGAACTAATATCTCAACGGCAGTATTGCATACTTTAGAGAAAAATAAAGCTATTAAACCGTTATATCTACCTGTAAGAAGAAACCCACTTAGTACCAGAGAGATCGAGAAAACTAAGCCTTTGGTTTTAAATAGAGAGCAAGAATTAGCTCTCAATGATATACTTAAGGGTGAAGGTCCTTACCTTTTGTTTGGCATAACAGGTAGTGGAAAAACTGAAGTTTATTTGCAAGCAATTCAAAAAGCTTTACAACAAGGGAAACAAGCGCTAGTTTTAGTGCCAGAGATAGCACTTACTAGCCAGATGGTTGATCGCTTTGTTGGTCGCTTTGGAAGTCGAGTAGCCGTTCTCCACAGTGGTTTAGGTATTGGTGAGCGGTATGATGAATGGCAAAGAGTTAAAAATAATGAAGCTGATGTCGTAGTTGGTGCTAGATCAGCAGTGTTTGCACCACTAAATAAATTGGGTATTATTATCGTAGACGAAGAGCATGAAGATAGTTATAAGCAAGATGAAAAACTCCCATATTATAATGCTTGTGAAGTAGCAGAATTTAGAGCTAAATGGCACCAAGTCAGACTGGTTTTAGGTAGTGCTACCCCAGCTATTGAAACATACCAAAGGGCTCTCGATGGTAAAATTGGCTTGGGAAAATTAAAAAACAGGGCAACTAATCAATCTTTACCTAAGGTTCATGTTGTGGATATGAGAGAAGAATTAAAAACAGGTAACAGAACTATATTCTCCTCAAAACTTAGAGAAGCTCTGCAAACACATTTAAGTGCAGGCAGGCAAGCTATTTTATTTCTCAATCGGCGAGGCTTTTCTAGCTTTGTTCTATGTAGGGAATGTGGTTTGGTATTAAGTTGCCCTAATTGTGATTTGGCACTAACCTATCATTTAGAAAATAATAGTCTTACTTGTCACTACTGTGATTATCAAGTAATGGCACCTTCAAAATGTCCTAGGTGCCGCTCACAATATATAAAACATTTTGGTATTGGCACAGAAAGAAT
>DHRX01000062.1:26997-34821 GCA_002408345.1 Firmicutes bacterium UBA5301
ACAGCATAAAGCAGATATATTAATTGGTACACAGATGGTAGCTAAGGGACTAGATATTCCCAATGTAACTTTGGTAGGTGTGGTTACAGCAGATACTTCCTTAAATATCGGCGATTTTCGTGCTTACGAAAAGACATTCCAATTGTTAACCCAAGTGTCGGGTAGAGCTGGCAGGGGAGACTATCCTGGTGAAGTTGTAGTACAAACCTATACCCCGGATCATTACTCCATTAGCTGTGCTAAAGAGCATGATTATCTGACCTTTTTTGCTAAGGAGTCACATTTTAGAAAAAGAGCTGTATATCCGCCCTATGTAGTTTTAGCTCAAGTGTTGTGGGAAGCAGAGAATGAAAATAAGACCAGAGATGCTATGCTAGCTACTAGCCAACTTTTGCTCCCAATTCTTCCAGATAGTCTAGAGATAATTAGAAGAGGACCTGCACCTCTCAAAAGATTGAGACGTTTATATAGATATAATTTACTATTTCGAGCCAGAGAATGGGAACCCTTAGCAATATTTTTAAGGGATAAATCAGCAATGATTGAAGAAATTGCGAAAAGCTATCAAACAACAGTACAAATTCGCATCGACCCTAGCTCGGTATTATGACAAGGATGGTGTTGGACTGTGGCGTTATTACCAATTCGCACAGTAGGTGACGATGTACTCAGAGAGAAAGCTAAACCTGTGGATAAAGTCACTAAGAAACGTAAAAAGTTAATTAAAGATATGATAGAAACTATGTATGATGCTGATGGTATTGGCTTGGCTGCTCCTCAGATAGGGGTATCAGAGCGAATAATTGTTGTGGATGTTGGTGAAGGTCCCTTTGCTCTTTTTAACCCGGATATCATGGAAAAAGACGGCGAAGCTATTGATGTAGAGGGATGTTTATCTGTACCTGAGAAAAAAGGTTATGTGAAAAGAGCTGCCAAAGTTGTTGTGGAAGGTTTAGATGAAGATGAGAAATTCGTACGAATAGAAGCAGAAGGTTTGCTAGCTAGATGTTTACAACATGAAATAGATCACTTAGAAGGCATACTCTTTATTGACAAAGTAGAATAAATCAAAGGAGGGGTGGATTATGAAAATAATATTTATGGGAACCCCAGAGTTTGCGGCTTATTCATTGGAAATGTTGGCTAAATACCATGAAGTGGCATTAGTTGTTACTCAACCAGATAAACCAAGTGGTAGAGGCTATAAACTAACACCTCCTCCTGTGAAAGTAGTTGCGCAAAAACAAGGATTAACTGTAATTCAACCTGAGAAAGTAAAAGCACCAGAAATAATTAATCAAGTAAGAGAGGTTGCACCAGAGGCTATTGTTGTGGTAGCTTTTGGTCAGAAAATTCCTCCGGAAATATTAGAAATGCCACCTTTAGGTTGTATTAATTTACATGGCTCTTTATTGCCTCGATATCGTGGGGCAGCACCTATCCAAAGAGCTATTATGAATGGAGATAATATAACAGGACTTACCACTCAGCTTATGGCTGAAGGCTGGGATACTGGTGACATGCTTTTAAAGTGTGAAGTTCCTATTGATATTAACGATACAGCAGGAACATTGCATGATAAAATGATGCATTCTGGTGCTAAGCTCCTAGTTGAAACTTTAATAGAGTTGGAAATGGGAAAGATTGTCCCTATGAAACAAAACCATGCAGAGGCAACCTATGCCTCGAAAATGACCAAGGAAGATAGGGTAGTTGACTGGAATAAACCAGCCAGAGAGGTCTATGATCACTTACGTGCGCTTTTACCTTGGCCAGGGATTAAATTTATGCATAAAGAAAAAGAAATTAGTCTCTTTGATTTGAGTCTTGGCAGTGAAGAAATAAAAGGTCAACTACCAGGTACAGTTATAGCAGTTACACCTGATTGGTTCGAAGTAGCTTGTACCGATAATTCAATTCGCTTTGGTTCAATTAAGCCAGAGGGCAGACGTCAAATGTCTGTTCAGGAATATATTAATGGCTACAGTCTTTTTACTGGAGATATATTAGAGTCAATAAAAGTAGAATAACTGTAGCAAAAATAAGGAGGTTTGGTGATGTTCTACTTTGGAGATCCAACTTTTATCCTTCTGATTCCTGCTCTTATCTTTGCTTTTATTGCCCAAGGTATGGTTCAAAGTGCTTTCAGGAAGTATAGCCGACAATCCAGCCAAAAAGGTTATACAGGGGCACAGGTTGCGAGAGATATTCTCGATCGTGTTGGTTTAAGAGATGTACCAGTAGAAATAACACCTGGTCAACTCTCCGATCACTACGATCCAACTAAGCGTGTGATGCGACTTTCTCCTGATGTCTATCATAGTAATAGTATTGCTGCCTTAGGTGTAGCTGCACACGAAACAGGACATGCTATTCAGCATATGGAGGGTTATACATTTTTAAGTGCCCGGAACGCGATTTTCCCCATTGCTTCTTTTGGCTCACAATTAGCTTTCCCTGTTTTTTTTATTGGTTTATTATTTAGAAGTAGTCTTGGCTATTCTTTGATGACTCTAGGTATCTACCTTTTTTTAGGCGCACTTGCTTTTCAGGTGATAACACTTCCTGTCGAGTTTAATGCTTCGAGGAAAGCCCTTATGTTATTAAACGAAGGCAATTACTTGACCACAGATGAAACAGCAAAAGCCAAAAAGGTTCTTTCTGCTGCGGCTATGACCTATATTGCTGCTGCCGCTATGTCTGCGGTTCAACTACTAAGACTAATTATTTTACGAGGTTCACGCGATGATTGATAAATACTATCGGGCAAGGGCAGAGGCTACCCTTGCCCTTATCCATGTTGAAGAAGGAATTTGGGCTAAAGAAGCTCTAGACAAACTTAGTACGAATGTGGATAAAGGTTTAGCAACTGAAATAATTTATGGTACACTACAAAACCTTTTGTTTATAGATCATATCTTGAGCTTTTATTTGAAGCATCCTTTACAAAAGTTAACCCCACCAATTCGTAATATACTTCGTAGTGCAGTTTACCAACTTAATTTTTTAGATCGAGTACCAGCTAAAAAAGTTATCTTTGATTCGGTACGTTTGGCTGGTCGTTATGGTCATAAAGGTGTGCAATCGTTGGTTAGTGGTGTTTTAAACAATATAGTTAGGGAAAAGAAATGGACTTTACCAGATGATGATCTAAAACGGCTTTCTCTCCAATATTCGCACCCTGAGTGGATTGTCTCACGATGGCTTGAGGAATTAGGATTAGTGGCTACAGAACAGTTATTAGCTTGGAATAATCAAAGACAACCTCTTTGCCTAAGGGTTAATACTTTAGTTAACTCAGCTCAAGATTATATGCAAAAGCTTACTTTAGCTGGAGTTGATTATAAACAGGATCCTGAGATTAAAGAAGCTTTATATTTAAGTAAACCTGGGGAAGTAACAGAATTACCAGGATATAATAGTGGGGCTTTTCAACCCCAATCTAAAGCGAGTATGTTGGTGGCTTTAATTTTGGACCCTAAGCCGGGAGAAAAAGTTGCTGATTTTTGTGCTGCGCCAGGGACCAAGACAGGACATATAGCTGAACTAATGGCTAATCAAGGCCAAATAACAGCTATTGATATTAGTGAAGAAAGGCTGACCAAAGCCAAGGAAAACCTAGCTCGTCTTCAGGTTACAAATGTGAAGTTTTTAGCTCAGGATGCAACTAAGGTAGATTTAGAACTGCAAGATAAAATCCTTGTGGATGCTCCTTGTTCAGGGCTTGGTACCTTAAGCCATCGACCAGATGCTCGTTATCAAAAAACGGAGACTAGTTTACAGGGATTGCCAGAAATTCAACTAGCCATCCTAAAAAATGCTGCTCGTCACTTAAAACCTGGGGGAGAAATTGTTTATAGCACGTGTACTACAGAAAAAAGGGAAAATGCAGAAGTTGTCGAAAATTTTCTGCGAGAGCATGAAGATTTTTTCGAAGTCGAAAAGATACCTTTCCGAGGACTAATAAAACAGAGCAAAGGCTATATGAGCTGGCCTCAAAATACTAAAACCGATGGTTTTTATTATTGCCGCTTAAAAAAGAAGCCAAATAAATAACTCTGGTCAGTTCTTATAATTGGAGGGGGGTGCCGCTAATTGGTTTCGGTAATGATTGCTGATAACAATACTGAGTTATGTAATATTATTGAGCGGTACCTTACTTTTCAACCAGAACTTGAAGTCTTAGGTTCAGTTTATAATGGCCTCGATGCAGTTAGGATGGTAAGAGAACAAAGACCAGATCTATTAATTTTAGATATTGGGTTACCACTTTTAGATGGTCTAGGAGTGCTAGACGCTCTAAAGGGTGAGTTACCCAAAGTTTTAGTTATTACTGCTTTTTCTAAAGAAGAAATTATCCAAGCTGCACTAAATAAAGGAGCTAGCTATTGTTTAATCAAACCTTTCTATCTATCTGTTCTCGAAGAACAGCTCCGTGCCATTATTGCTAAAGAAGAACAAGTTGTTATGGATACCAATTTAGTTGGAATCCATTTAGAAGATAATTTCGTTCTCAACCAAATTGAGAATTTCCTTAACGAAATTGGCATTAGAAGTAATCTAAAAGGTTATGAATATTTAAGGGATATACTCTATCTAACAAGTAAAAACAGAGCTTTGTTAGTAGATGGTTTAACTAAAAATCTTTATCCTAATTTAGCCAAAAGATTTAATACTTCACCAGAGTCAGTTGAAGCCGCGATTAGAGGCGCTTTAAATTCAGCCTGGAATGAAAATGAGAAAGGTTTTGTGGCTGTTTTCCCCAAAAGTATTAAAAGAGAGTGCCCGACAAATGCACATTTTATAATACTGGCAAGAAATGAAGTTCTAAAAAGATTGCAACAAATATAAAGAGGAATCTGTAGGTGAAAAACAGATTCCTCTTTTGTTTTCTTTGCCAATACAAAAGTCACATGAAGGACCTTTGTATCATAAACTGTTAGTAGCTTAGTTTGGGGAGGAAAATATATGATCTTTACAGAGGAATTACGCCTCTACGAGCAAGTAAATAGGGGGGCGACCTACTGGCAGGTTGAGGTATACAGCTACCAAGGTAACCGATGGGAGACCTCGCGAGGATTACGGGCACTAAAAGAGTGGCGACGTGGCAATTTTGAAAGTTCTAGAGAAGCTGCAGTTCAGTTAGCAAAAACTAGTTTAATTAAAGTAACTCTACCTTACAAAGGTGGCGATGGGGGTTATCTTTTAGATAATCAATATTATCTTGTCGATGAACCTCAAGGCAGACCAATTGATCTTAGCAGCCCTTTAGATCTAGAACGGGTGGCCAAATTTTTAGCCAAACTGCACAAACTAGCACTATTTGCATCTCAGGAGAAAATGCTATCTATCCATATTTTACCAGAGACATTTTATGTTGGACGGTATGGGGAACTAGTACTTTGGGGTTTTGAAAAATTGCGTATAGAAGATCCACTTTTAAGCCTTACTCATCTGCTACACGATTGTGAGGATGATGCTGCGAGAGAATTTGTGCTAAATAAGTATGCAGAGATCAGGCCAATATCTAAGCAAGAGACGTTGTCAGCCGAGCAAAAAATATGGGACTCTGCGATAATGCTTGGTCAATTAGGCAAGAAGCAAGTAGATTCTCAACAACAGCTAGAGAAAATAAGAGAACTTATTAACCTAGTCTGGCCTTTAATTTCTACCCAAGAATATACTAATATTCCTATTTCTCAACCTAGTTTGAGTATAAGTGATCTTAATGATCTACAGATTTCCTACCCTAAAATGGATCTGAGTGTTGAAAAAACTTCGGTGCCTGTTAATAACTATTATGGTGAAAATTGGAATACTATTAATGTAACGAATCTACCACCTTGTGAAGAGGAACTTTTACAACGGACAATAGCTAGTCAAAGTGCACAGAGTTTTCAATCTGAGGTAGAGGCTACTGCACAAGAAGTTTTAGAGCAAGAACCATTACAAGTAGTATACGAAGAGAAACCCGACCAGGGTATAGAGGAAGAAGCAAATAATTTGCAGGAAAAACTCCCAGTAGCTGGTGGGGAAGAAGAAAAAAGAAATCAAGAGCAAGTTGAAGTAAAAACAGAGCCTATAGCTTGGAAACCATTCCCTAAGCTTCCTAATAGGAGGTGGTAATGTGAGTGAAGAACGCAACTACTATTTTGTTAAAGATGGTAGGCCAGTAGAAGATTCACCTTATGTTAGGCAACAAATTGTAGCTTTAATGAAAGAGCGTAACGAAACAGGACTAGTTTTAGTAGGTTACGAAGAACAAGCTACATCAGTTGGTGTTCCGGTGGATGCTTTACAAGCAGTAGAACTTTTTGTTTCTGCGGGTTTTGATGTTGGTCAGGCCGGTGCTTGCACTCTACCTCAACTATCTTTTATGGCTAAAAATCTCGGAGCTTCTGCTTGCTATGTAGATGATTCCGTTTGCTACTTAGATAAGGGTGGTGGATATCTAGATGGCAAGATGGAATTAAAACGAATTGAAAAAAAACCTAGGGGTAAATTAATGCGTTTTGAGATACAAAGAGAATATATTAGACATCTTCGTAAAGAGATTGCAACAGATAGACTCCATAATATAGCTTTAGCAGTAGGTGGCTTAAATCCCAAATTGTTAAGTCTTCTTGCACAGATTATACCACTAAAGGGCCTTTGGCGAGTACGCTCAGAAGCCTCACCATCATTAAGCCAAGTGGCAGAATCAGTTGTAAGATCTAGAGCTGATGTCGGTATAAAACTTAATTCAGCAGGAACAAAAGTTGAGTTTGTTGACGAAAATGGAACAACAGTTACAACTGAAGAAGCTTCAGCTTTAATAGTTCGCTATCTCAAAGAACAAGGAAGTTTAAACGGCAAAGTAGCCAGAAGATGGAATGTATCACGCTTCTTTGATCGGGTGATGGAGAAAACAGGAATTACAATAGAAGAAAACGCCGACTTTTCAGTCGGCGACGAGATTGTTTTTCAACCCCACTTAAATATCGGGGATGGATTGTGGTTAGGTCTTATAATCTGCGAAATTGTTGCAGTAGGGGAGAGACCTCTATCAGAGCTAATAAAAGAAATGCATAAAGTAGTACCAAAAAGAGAAAGTAAGCAACTTAAAGCTAGTGAAGGACAGTTAGATAGATTCTTACGCAAGTTAACGGGGAAAGCCTTATTAGCTAGAGATAGAGGAGAATTGCAAATAGATGGAGATATTATCTCTTGGCTAAAAAATAGCCAATATAAGTACGACGTTTTTTTAGATGGTGATCGTTCTAGACTGCACTTTTGGTTAGAACAGTTTCCCCAAGATACTTTGTAATGAGAAATTGCACCAGACGGTTAAGCTCTTTAGGAGCTTCCGTTCTGGATACATAATAATTGATAAAGATGTGCTTGTCAGGGCGTGTACGAGGGACTGGGAATGTTTTAAGTAGGTGGTTAAAGATCATTTTACCACTTACTTTTTGCTGCCATAGTTCAGGCTTGGTTGATAGCAACTCGAGGCGGAGAAAATACTCATCAGGATCAGGCAAACCTTGATTACGACAAAAGATTAAAATGTTTTGATATAGTTTTTCTGGTTCCAAATGCGGTGAGTCTTTATACTCAAGTTGCATAGCTTGACCATATTTTTGTCCTAAGTCCCAAGCAAGCCAGTTATAAGCTGCTGCTGGTAGGTAGGCTTTAAATATATTGCCGATGCTTTCTCTACATTCTTCGACACTCCGCCACCCTTTAGGTAATTTATTACGCCAAAATAGCAAAGCTATTTCATACCAACCTTCAGGTTCTAATAAGTAATTTTCTAAAGTATAACGTTCAGTGCGATAGATATGA
>DHRX01000062.1:35024-36178 GCA_002408345.1 Firmicutes bacterium UBA5301
AGCGACATGTCTTTGTTCTCGTTCTATAAACAAAGTCTCAACAGCATCAATAACTTTTGAATAACCATCTTGGGGGTAAAAGGTAATTAGATGGGCTAAATCCCCAAACCATTGGGAATAAACCCATTCATCATCTCCATTGTGAACACCTTCGATAATTACCGATAATCCCTTGCCAGAACGAATCTTAAGTAGTAGCTGATTTAAAGAAAGATAATTCATCAATGTTCACCTCCGCAAAGGGAGTCAAGACTAAAGACTTCTGTATCAGAGGAAGCTCTTACGATCTCCAAGGAATGAGTTGCTATTAATAGTTGACAGTTATGTTTTTTTAAGTAATTTGAGATTAAGTGATAAAGACGTCTTTGTAGGGTGGGATGTAGACTAATTTCGAACTCATCAATTATGACAAGAGAATTAGGTTTCATATGTTTTTCGATTAAAGTTAAAAGAATTAATGCTTGTTTTTCACCAGCAGGAAGTTTTCTCAGGGGAATGGGTGTATTGTTGCTTGCTGAAGCCGAAAGAGTATAGTGATTTTCTACATATTCAAGTGTTCTATTCTCAAAAAATAAGCTGGGTAAATGAGGAATACCTTTTTGCAAATATAGTTCGGGGCTATCTTCTTGAGGATGATATTTATAACCAAATACCGTTTCTTTTGGTTGTTCGTGGACTTCAAGTAGATATCTTTCAGCTGGAAAGTAAAGATAATATGGTATTAGGTTAGGATCACCACTAATTGTTAAATGGCCATCGTCAAGGGTTATCTCAAGATTATTATCATCACTATCGGCAAATTCTAGCGAAACAGTGGCTCGGGTTTGGACAAGTTCTGTAAACAGGTCATCTTTTATGCCTTTGGAACCTTTTATGAGTGATGCCACAACTTCTAAGATAGTACTTTTACCAGAAGCATTAGTACCTACTAAAATGATACGTGAATTAGTCATCCCTGTGTAAGGGTCTAAAAAAGATAGCACAGTACTTTTATGAAAATTACGGAATCCTGATATAGTAACTTGACTAAGTTGCAAATGAATCACTCCTTTAAAAACAAGTAGCAAAAAGGTTCTTTAGGAACTAAAATAAATTGGAGTGTGCCCCAATGGTTTGAACAATAACAGGTAGTTTTTTATATACTAGTATTATGC
>DHRX01000062.1:36304-37283 GCA_002408345.1 Firmicutes bacterium UBA5301
TTTTTTATATACTAGTATTATGCCTAAAGTAACCAGTCTTTGCTTTTGATCACATTGTATCAGAAGGGCAGGAGGTCCTCAAATTTAATTTCGTTAAAATGTCTTTGTACTAAGATGTTTTTCGTTTCTAATTAGAGATTTGACTTTTAAGTCCATAATAAAAGGTATGGAGTAACAAAAGTTTGTATAACATTAGTTTCTAACATCTAAATATGAGTCAAAGAGTTTATTACCCTCTTAAATTTATATACATAAGTTATACTAACCTTTCTAGAAAGGGAGGCGTAAAATATGGTAGATACAACATCTGACGGCCAAGAAGCAGCAACCTTGTTTTTGATCCTCATACTTTTGGTCATCATGACAATGAATGGCGGATGCAATAAGGGCTGGTAGGTCGCTTGTAAATAGAAATAGCTCTCCTCTTAAGGGAGGAGAGCTATTTCTTTAGCTTGTAACTTTAGGGGATATAAGGTGAGGAGGAGATTAGTAAAAGATAAAGAAAAGAGTCTATAATGGAAGGAGAGAGGTAAATGGCAGAAAAAAGGTAAGATTTTAATAGTCGACTAAATACATTGATTGGAGAAGGAATAGAAGTACTTACCGATAATAGCGAAATGTATTTAACTGGTAAACTCAGAGCGGTTTATGACGGTTATATTGTGTGGAACAAGATAATGGGAAAGTAACATACATAAATACTAATAAGATTGTTTACTTTATAGCAAACAAATAAGCAATAACTTATGAATAAGTTATCTATAAGATGGTAGAAAGAAGATATTTTTTGTCCATCCGTTCTGGAAAATGTTATCGGCTACAGTTACAGGGGGTGTCTTGGCAATAAAGCTTTTCTTTATAACTTTATCTAGTAGGATAGATGGGTGAGGAGTTCTTCTTACCAAAAAAGCCTTTAAAGTAGGTATTGTATATAGGAATTTAGGTAAAGAATGGCATAAAATCTATGACATATGAATTG
>DHRX01000010.1:0-497 GCA_002408345.1 Firmicutes bacterium UBA5301
GAAATATAGCTCCCTACCCCAAAGGCATCGACCCCGGCCTGAGCCAACTCCCGAATCCGCTCTGGGCTTAATCCACCAGAAGCAAATATTTTAACAAAGGGGAACCCGGCCTGATCCAAACGGTAACGGACCTCCCGTACCAAATCAGCGCTAACGCCGCCCCGTTCCCGAGGGGTATCTAAGCGCACCCCTTGGAGCCGTTCGCCTAAAGCCATAGCGACCCGAATCGCTTCCTCCGCCTCATCCTTAAAGGTATCGACGAGGATCGTCCGTGGCGACTCTGGTGGCATCAATTCATCGTAAGCCAAAGCCACCTCTACGCTATCCCCCATCACTAAGAACAAAGCATGAGGTACCGTCCCCGCCGGTTCTTGACCGGCCAACTTCGCCCCTAAAATACAGCTAGCTGCAGCCGCCCCGTTCTGGACCGCCACCCGTTCCATAACCGGTGCCACCGCCGGATGGAGATGCCGAGCGCCAAAGCAGAGTACCGGCTT
>DHRX01000010.1:773-1308 GCA_002408345.1 Firmicutes bacterium UBA5301
TGCATTAAAGGTTCTCGGGCTGTAAAGCGGTCACCATCAGCCAAAGACCAGACCTCAACACCGACCCCTTCTAAGAGCAGTTTAACCTCATCTAAGCCGGCAAAAACCCCATCCTGACGGGCAAAGACCTCAGCGGCCACTACCGCTTCTCCATGACCGGTCTTGTCCAATATCTGTTTAGTCTTTAGAAAGTAAATATCAGTAGTAAGCCCAGCGGCGATCTCTTCATGAGTCGCCGAAGAAAAGCGTTTCGGTTCCGGGTGCCAATCCGGGACTTCCTCTAGTGAAATAACCTTTTTAGTCATTGAGCGGACTCCTTTCCCTCTTAAGGAAACAAATTTGGATAAATTTGTTGGTACAAACTCTTTATCGTCAGTACTTTGCGGACAAATAACCGGGTTTCTAAAACGGGGATCGCATTAACCGTCTCCGGTCGCCCATCCCAACTCTCCTCAGCTAACCAGCGCTTCACCCGGCCTAAACCGGCATTATACGAAGCTAAAACCAGATGCACATCGCCGTTAAACATCTTTAA
>DHRX01000010.1:1537-4200 GCA_002408345.1 Firmicutes bacterium UBA5301
ATCCAAACCCCGGTTTCCGGTAAGATTTGCATCAGACCCCGGGCCCCTGGTTTCGATAAGGCTACGGGATCATAATTACTTTCGACCCGTAGTACCGCTAAAACTAGATAAGGGTCTAAACCGTACCGTTCCGCCCCGGTCCGAACTTCTGGAATATAGTGAACCGGGAAAGCAGAACGGAGAAACTTCTGGCTAGTCAGCAAAAAAACTATGCCTACTACGATGATGAGGATTAGCGCTGCTACCAGTCGTTTCAGCCAGCTCATCAGTTGAGCCGCTCCAAGCTATGGACCAGGATTTCAGCCGTAGCCAAATTGGTAGCTAACGGCACATTGTGGACATCAGCAACCCGGAGCAACGCCGTAATATCCGGCTCATGAGGCTGAGCCGTCAACGGATCCCGGAGAAAAATAATCGCATCAACCTCTCCTGATGCTACCATAGCTCCAATCTGTTGGTCACCGCCTAAAGGACCGGAATTCATCCGTTCCACCTTCAAACCGGTAGCCTTACTGATCACCAAGCCGGTAGTACCGGTAGCCACTAGATTAAAATTGGCCAAAATCTCACGATGGGTCTTGGCAAAAGCCACTATATCGTCTTTCTTCTGATCATGAGCGATCAATGCCACCGTTTTTACCACCAATAATCTCCTCCCACAGGTCTTGCACCTGTCTAACTACCTCTGGATAAGGTAGATCCGTATCAATTATATAATCGGCCCAACGTAACTTTTCCTCTACCGACAGTTGGCTCCGGATCCGGGCTAAAGCCTCATCTCTAGTTAAACCGTCCCGTTCTTTGAGCCGAGTAATTTGGGTCTCAACCGAAGCGGTAACTAAGACCACTTTATCGACTAGCCTATGCAGACCGGTTTCTATTAGCAAAGGGGCCTCAACAATAATTACTGGAACCCCCGCCGCTTTTTGTTCAGCTATTCGTTCCCTAATTAACTGAAGAATCGGTGGGTGGGTAATTGCGTTGAGGAGCTTGAGCTGAGCAGGGTCCCCAAAGACCAGCCGAGCTAAAGCCTTCCTCTCTAATTCGCCGTCTCTACCTAGTACCTCCTGGCCAAAAACCTTGGCAATTTGGGCTAAAGCCGGCTCCCCAGGACGCACAACCTCCCGGGCAATCTGGTCAGCATTAATAATAGCCGCACCTCGCTCCTGCCAGAGCTGGGCTACCGTACTCTTGCCGGTAGCTATTCCACCGGTTAAGCCGACAGTAATAGACACTAGTTACCCCCTATAATAGCATAAAAATACCGACTAAAATCAGAATTAATCCCGGACTATATTCAACCCACTGGGGATAGGTGAAACTTTGGCTGGAAAAACGCCCTAACATCTGGCCGAGAGTAATAAAGATCAGATTGGCCACTACTACCGTCAGGGGAAACCACCAGCCCGCTAACCCGGAAAAACCGAGGCCTAAGCCGACACCGGTAGAGTCCATACCTAAAGCCACCCCTAAAAAAACCGCTTCCCCTGCTGAAATATTTCCCGACTGATCGAGGTCAGCCTTCTGGGGGTCCCGAAGAATTTGGATAATTACCCCTAAACGCTTAATCTTGACCTGCCAGATCGGTACCGGCCATTCGCCAGGTATTAACTGATTTTGGGCATCCCAGCGCCGGGAAAAGACTTCCCAAAGGCCCCACAAACCTAAACCGATAATCAGTAGTCCACCTAACCGCTGGCCGAGGCCGCAGCCGACTAGCAGACCTAGCTGGTTACCTAAAACCAAGGTACTACTCAACAATAAGCCGCTAACCCCAGCCACGATCGCTAAAGATCCTAACCCTAGCTGCACCTTTTTTAGACCATAGGAAAAGCCAGCTGCAAAACCATCTAAGCTCACCGCTAATGCTAAAGCTATAAGAGCTGATAAGCTCTGCACCCTATCCTCTCCCTTACACAACTAACTACCTAATTTTATGCAAGGAAGCCACCACCTGTGCTTTAGTCACTAGGGCGCTGACAGTTAGGACAGAAATGGCTAGACCTACCGCCGATCTTAATTCTGGCAATCGGCGTCCCACACTTCGGACAATGTTCAGCGGTCCTCTGATAGACCGCCAAGAAATTCTGGAACTCCCCAGGGTGGCCTAAACCATCTAAGTAATCACTAATCGATGTCCCCCGGTGTTTGACCCCTAACTCAACCATCTGCCGAATAGCTTGGTGGAGCCGTTTAGCTTCCGGTTTACTTAGCGAATCTGCCGGGCGTTCCGGATGAATACCGGCTTGAAAGAGGCTCTCATCCACATAGATATTGCCCAGCCCAGCAATAAAGGTCTGGTCAAGGAGGAGTACCTTGATCTTCGTTTTCCGCTGTAAACCCTGGTAAAAATAATCGAAGGTGAAGTAGGCCCCTAAGGGTTCGACACCGATATCTTTGAGAGACGAAACCGCCTCCCACTCTCCGGCCGGGACTAAATGCAGGGTCCCAAATTTACGGGTATCTTCAAAGACCAGCTTTTTACCGTTAGTCAACTTCCAACAGGCGGTAGTATGTTTCGGTAGCTGGGTCTCACCATCTAAATATAACAACCTTCCGGTCATCCGTAGATGGACCACTAAATCCATCCCCTGCTCAAACCGGATAATCAAGTGTTTACCTCGCCGTAATAATTGCCTAATCTCGGCGCCGGCTAACACCTG
>DHRX01000010.1:4411-6339 GCA_002408345.1 Firmicutes bacterium UBA5301
TAGTAATAAAGGTTCTAAACTCCGTCTAATCGTCTCTACTTCTGGCAACTCTGGCATTAAACTAACACCTCTTAAACACCTTTAGCATCTACTTGTAAGGGAACAGACAACTCTATAGCCTGGCTCATTAACTCTTGAAGATGAGGTACTACCGTGGTTACCTCTTCCACCGGCACTTCAAAGACTAATTCGTCATGGATCTGTAATAACATCCGGGTCTGCCAGCCCCCGGCCTGGAGAAAAGCGGCGACTTTAAGCATAGCCACCTTAATAATATCAGCGGCGCTCCCTTGAATTGGGGTATTCATCGCTGTCCGTTCCGCAAAAGAGCGGGCCATCCGGTTCTTGGCCTGAATATCCGGTAAATAGCGGCGGCGCTGCAAAATCGTCTTAACGTAACCATGCTCCTGAGCGAAGGCTACCTGCTCATCTAAGAAAGCCTTTACCTTTGGATAGCGGAGGAAGTAGTTGTCAATATAGGCGGCCGCTTCAGTAACGGAAATACCGGTATCCCGGGCCAGTCCGAAGGGGCTAATCCCATAGATAATCCCAAAGTTAATCGCCTTAGCTCGGCTCCGGAGCTCAGAGGTAACCTCAGCTACCCCAAAAACCTCAGCCGCTGTCCGGGTATGAATATCGGCCCCGGCCTGGAAAGCCGCCTGCATATTTTCATCACCCGAAAGATGGGCCAAAACCCGGAGTTCGATCTGAGAATAATCTAGGCTAACCAGTTTAAAACCAGGAGCCGCAATGAAAACCTCTCTAATCTTCCGACCTTCTTCTGTCCGAATCGGGATATTTTGCAAATTAGGGTTAGTACTACTTAACCGACCGGTAGCCGTAATCGTCTGGTTAAAAGTAGTATGGATCCGCCCGTCAGGACCGATTAAATCAGCCAAAGCATCGGCATAAGTACTCTTGAGTTTAGCATACTGCCGATAATCTAAGATCTTTTGGACGAAGGGGTAGTCAATAGCTAGCTCTTCCAAAACCGCAGCGCTAGTCGAATAACCGGTCTTCGTCTTTTTCTTTGGCGGTAAACCCATTTTATCAAAGAGAACCTCACCTAACTGCTTCGGCGAATTTAAGTTAAAGGGTTGACCACACTCACCGTAAATCTCCTCTTCTAACCGGGTGAGTTTCTCCCCCAGGCTCTGGGATAAAACCTGCAGCTTAGCCCGGTCTACCAAAATACCTTGCTGCTCCATCGCCCCTAAAACCCCGCTTAATGGCAGCTCTACCTCTTGGAAGAGCTCCCACAGCTCATCCTGGTGGAGCGTCTCTGTTAGTAACGGTTGCAGTTGGAAATAGGCTGCAACTAGTTCACCCATAGTCGGCTCCGGTGGTAAGGGTTGCCCTAAAAAATTGCCAACGATCTCATCTAAAGTATGGTTCCCCCGAGTCGGGTTAATTAAATAAGAGGCTAACTGGAGGTCAAAATCACGAGAACCTACCCACCGCAGATTGAGAGCCAGCTCCTCCCCTAAGGTTTTCAAGAGCCCCTTTAAATCTAACCCTAGTAATTTTTTAGCTTCTATTACCTGAGCTAAAGCCTCTGTAACCTCTTGAAGAACTGGTAAAGTAAAGATAAAACAAGACTGAGCAGAAATACCTACCGCCAGCTCTTGGAGTCGACCGTTGGAGCTAGACAAGACTAGCGCTACCGTTTCCGCCCCCTTAATTGCCTGGAGCGCCTCCTCAGCCTCGGCCTTGGTTGCTACTAGCTGCATTTGAGCCGCTGCTACCGGTGCCGCTGCTGTAACCACTTGGGCAATCTCTGGATAACGTTGGGTCACCTTAGCCAGCAAGTTATGAAATTCTAGTTCCGTAAAGAGATCCCGGAGAACCGTCGGATCCGGCCCATTATAACGTAAAGAGTCCCAGTCCACTGTAACCGGTACTTGGCGGTCAATAGTCGCCAGTTCCCG
>DHRX01000010.1:6629-6944 GCA_002408345.1 Firmicutes bacterium UBA5301
CCCATCAAGGCCTTAACCTCAATCAGCTGAGCCGGGGTTACCGCATAACGCTGCTCAACCCCTTGAGCATTGTATCGTTCCACCTCGGTAATACCCCGTTTAGTCAGCATAATCACCGTTTGGTCGCTGGCCAGTTGGAGAGCATCCCGGTCACCGGTGTAAATCCTGGGTTCAAACCCCCGGTCCTCTGCCAGACGCGATATCGTACCGATTACGTCATCGGCTTCGTAGCCCTCAACCCCAAAGAAAGGGATCTGAAAAGCCTGTAGTAGATCCTTAATTCGTTCGACCTGGGGTCGTAACTCATCAGGCATC
>DHRX01000010.1:7167-7631 GCA_002408345.1 Firmicutes bacterium UBA5301
AGCCGCCGCAATATAAGTAGGGTTATCCTCCTCAAAAATCCGCCATAACATCAAGGCCACCCCATAAACCGCATTGGTAACCTCCCCATTGGAAGCGGTTAACCGCGGTAAAGCATAGTAGGCCCGATGCAGTAAACTGAAGACATCAATGATAGCTATATCCCGTTTCACAAAATCACCTCAACCTATTTAGTATTGCACACTTCATGGTTAAAACCTGCTCGACTGGGAAGGGCTGGCATTCAAGCCCGGATTTGCTTAAAGGTTTGCCCCTTCACTGCTAGAATTCAGCAAATAACGTAATTAAACAGCACAGAAAGGAGAAATGAACGGTGAAACTACGCAGACGCCTAGCGCTGCTCTTCCTGGTAACCTCCTTGCTCATCTCCCTCTTTAGCATAGAGGCGGTAGCTGCCGCCCGGCTTACAGACATCAAGGGACACTGGGCCGAAGAGGCTATCTTG
>DHRX01000010.1:7902-9348 GCA_002408345.1 Firmicutes bacterium UBA5301
CGACATTAAAGCCGAACATTGGGCAGCCGACTACATCAGCGCTTTAGCCGAAAAAGAGGTTATCGAAGGCTACCCTGATGGTACCTTCCGGCCTCACAACAAGATTACCAGAGCCGAAGCCATCACTATGGTCGCTAGAGTATTAGACCTCCTCAATAACGATGAAACCAGACCAGACTGGCCCCAAAGTTTTGTTGATGTTAACCCGGACCACTGGGCCTTTATCCCAGTAGAGTTAGCTCAGCGACTCCGGATTCTACCGCCCCAGTGGACCGAAGCTTTACAACCGAAGAAGAACGTTACCCGGGCCGAATTAGCTTACCTGCTCTTCAAAGCCAACGACTTTGAAGTAACTAAAGGTACGGTCACTAGCGTTGATACTAAAACCAATACCGTTGTTCTCCGCCCGGTAGTAGGTAATCGTCAGTTGTTTATGCTCTCCTCTGATGCTATTATTCTGCGGAATGGGTCGCCAACCAACCTCTCTACCTTCCTTGAGGGGGACCAAATCCACATCCTCTCAGAGAAGGCCGGTGACGCTAGGTATGTAAAGGCCCTAGGCATGCTAACTCAAGATGATGTCTCGAATAAAATTAGCACCCTTACCGATGGTCTATTAGGGCCAGAGCAGATCAGCGCAATTGTTAGACGGGACTGGTCAGCATTGGGTAACTCGATGCGTGGCAACCTCTATAACGAGTTAATTGAGATGGGGGCAACCCCAGCTGAAGCTGAGTCCTTACTAGCCCAAGATTGGACTGGTATGACTAGCCTTGGTCAAGAACGACTGTTAGCCGGGCTCTCCAATACCTTAGGGGTCTCCCCAGAGATGATCGGTGCCTTACTAAACAGAGATTGGAAAAAAGCCGAAGAGATGGCCCAAGTTGAACTGACCGAAAAACTACTTAGCAAACTACTCTTCTAATCTTCTCCACTACGGCCGGAGCACCGCCCTTGCTCCGGCCCGATTATTTCCTGTACCATTACTAATGGAACCAACAGTCGGTCTTGGTAAGCCAAAAAGCCAGGGATAACTTGATCATCTAGAAGGAGGCGCTGTTCTGCCGGTTGCCATTGTACCGATAAGTCTGGGCAGGCTTCAACCAAAGGCTGTAAATCGACCCAAGTTAAATCCCCAATTCTGTAACCGGCGGTAGGAATACTCTGGTTGCCAGCTTCTACCGCTACCCTGGAAAACGGCAGTTCCCCACCGGGAAAAACAACGGTATAGCCGGCTTCCCCTTCCGGAATAATTCGGGAATCAGCATCAACTTGCGCCAGCTTGACCTCTCCATCATCAGCTAAAATATAGGGGGCTGTAAACTTTAAGCGTCCTTGCTCCTGGTCCAAGCTGACCGCTAAACGTAGGATGGTCGCCGCTTCCTCCGGCTCAAGCCGCCAACCCCGGTCCATTATCCATAGCAACGCCTCTAAACCAACCCGCTG
>DHRX01000010.1:9617-9913 GCA_002408345.1 Firmicutes bacterium UBA5301
GTTTGAGGTTGCCCATTACGCAAAGCCAGCATCTCTACAAGGGTCTCTGTCGGCAACCCAGTAACCCCGACCCAGCCTAAAATCTCCTGGAGCCGTTCCAAAGTAGCTCCACTGCGATGGTAGATATCCCGATGAACCCTTACCATTACCGGTCCCAGCTCACCTGGGGCTTTGGTCACCTCTAACGGTTCGTAAAAGAGCTGTACCGGGGTACCGATAGTAACCAGGGAGAAGAGCTCTTCAATATCATGGTTATGCATCCGGAAACAACCATTAGAAACAGCTTGGCCTATTGA
>DHRX01000166.1:0-2642 GCA_002408345.1 Firmicutes bacterium UBA5301
CGAGCCACTATGTTTCTTTGGGCTAAGATCCCTTCCGGATATAATGACCGTGAATTTTCCTTCCAACTGATGGAACAGGCTGGGGTAATCGTAGTCCCGGGTTCTGCCTTTGGTCGCCATGGACAAGGTTATGTTCGCATCGCCCTAGTCCAACCAGCAGAGATATTAGAACAAACGATTCAAAAAATCGCCCAAAGTGGAATCCTTAAGGCTGTTTCTTAATAACTTGGTCTAAATAAGCAGATCTAATCACTCGAGCTAAAGTAGGGGGTGCGTCTAACAACGCTGTTATTTGCCCCTGGGTAATCTGGTCCACATGAATTCCAACCGCCAATAATAACGGTTCTTCTAAATTCATCGCCAACTCTTTACCTAATTGGCGTGCTAATTCATCATCACGATGGCCTGGCCGAACTAATAGAGAAACATCAGCGCTGACCCCTTCTCCCCTTAAGCTAGGTCGGGGCAGCGCCCAGGCTACAGCACCAATATGCTCTCGATCGCCACCGGTCAAGGTCACAACTAAACCGTCTCCTGTTACTATTCCCTGATAAAACAGGGGAATTCCAGCAATCTGCAATTCACCTGAAAAGCTGTGCACTCTGCTCATCGTCTCCTTCTTCTAGCTTAAAAAGTAAAGCATACTCTATTCTTAGCCGGGATATAATACCACGGACTAAGTCCTAATTATATGGGGGGATCAATCTCTTGGATCGAAACCTTAAAATCCTGATAGTTGCGCCCGAAGCTAATCCCTTTGCCAAAGTAGGCGGCTTAGCAGATGTCGCCGGATCATTACCTAAAGCCCTGGCAACCCTAAGTGAAGGGGAGTTAGCCCATGATGTACGCTTAGTACTACCTAAATACCAAGGGGTACCGGATGGCGATTACATTGCCGATTTCCCAGTCTCCATGGGCTCTAATATTCAAACTGCCATTATTAGAGCAAGTCAAATGGACGCTAAATATGGCAATTATACTACTAGTGTCCCAGTTTATTTTATCGACAATTATCATTATTTTGACCGGCCGGGGATTTACGCCCATACCGACGATGCAGAACGTTTCGGATTCTTTTGCCAAGCTGTACTAGGCATGTTACCTCACTTAGGTTTCAAACCAGATCTTATTCATTGCAATGACTGGCAATCAGGTTTAATCCCACTCTATCTACGCAATAAGTATAATCAGAACCCATTTTTCCAGGGTATTTCCACTGTTTTTACCATCCATAACTTACAGTACCAAGGTCTATTTTCTCCAGCAGTACTACCGCAACTCGATATCCCTACTTCTCTTTTCACCCCAAAAGGGATTGAATTTTATGGTCAGGTCAATTTTATGAAAGCCGGCATCGTCTATGCTGATGTTATTAATACAGTTAGTCAAACCTATGCCCGCGAAATCCTGACCCCGGAGTTTGGTGTCGGCCTAGAAGGGTTGCTCCGTCAACGTAAAGCTGATTTATTCGGCATAGTTAACGGTATTAATTACCATGAATTCAACCCGGAAACCGACCCCCGAATCTATGTTAATTATAACCATCTTTCCCCTGAACTGAAGAAGGAAAATAAACGGGCGCTCCAAAATGAAGTCGGTTTACCGATCCGTGATTTGCCGGTTTTAGGTTTGGTTTCCCGACTAGTCTCTCAAAAAGGTCTTGATCTATTTCCGGCTATCTTTGACTGGCTAACTAAAGAAGATGTACAATTGGTTTTCTTAGGAGAAGGGGATCGCTATTACGAAAACTTACTGCAAGAGTTGGCTCAGCGCTACCCTGATAAAGTTTCAACTACTATCGCTTTTAACGCTGTTTTAGCTCAACGTATCTATGCTGGAGTAGATATTTTCCTAATGCCCTCAGCCTTTGAACCTTGCGGCCTTGGTCAGTTAATTAGCATGCGCTACGGAACTATTCCGGTAGTTCGGTCAACAGGAGGTTTAGCTGATACTGTCTATGATTATACTACTAACCCGCTCTACGGTAACGGCTTTGTTTTTCGCGAACTACAACCAGCCGCATTTTTAGATGCCATCCGCAGGGCTCTGCGAGTTTATCGTGAAAAGCCCCAAGCTTGGCGAGAATTGGTCACTCGAGTAATGTTGCAAGACTTTTCTTGGGCCAAATCAGGCGCTTCGTATGTTGAACTCTATCAAAAGGCCTTGGCTAAGAAGGCTCGATCGATTAGTCACTATCCTGTTGAGCCGTTAATGGAACCCTCTGCCGCACCGGCCCCCGAAAATGCCTATTCATAACAATGGCCTCAGTAGGGCAAACTTCAACACACCTACCGCAGACAATACACCGGTAGGGATCAAGACTCCAAGTCTTTTCGGTCCGGATAACTTCGATACAGTTAGCTGGACAGACCCGTTGACAATGACCACAAAAAATACAGTTTTCAATAACGCTCTCAATCTGCCCCCGGGTAGAAGCCAAAGGCTCTCGTCGTTGTTCCGGATATAGACGGGTTGCCGGTGGTGACAAGAGGTTACGCAAAACCGTACCAAGCATTTCTAGCACTAAACCTACCTCCCTAACGTTCAGTACAGGCAATACAGGTATCAATAGACAATGCGATTACTGGAACCTCAGCTAACCGAGCACCTTTAAGCATATGTAAGAGCGGCGGCAGATTGCT
>DHRX01000166.1:2884-3956 GCA_002408345.1 Firmicutes bacterium UBA5301
CGCATCAATATTTCCCCGTCAGGAACCCCCTTCACCTTAGTTAATGTCTGCCCCTCTGGTAGTTGCCGGATAGCCTGTCTAATTAAATCAATAGATTGAAAACATTCTTTTAACCGCACAATCATCCGGGCGTAAGCATCACAGCTATCTTCTATTACCGGCTGAAAATCTAGTTCCCCATAAGCCGCATACCCCAACATTCGCATATCCTGGGCTACCCCGCTTCCTCGTAGGGTCGGTCCTACAGCACCTAACCGTAAAGCATCGTTTTTACGCAAGATACCAGCCCCTACCGTTCGTTGTTTAATTAAAGGATCTTCAGTAAAAACCGGGAAGATTGCCGATAACCCTATTTCCAGTTTTTCTAGATTGGTCAAGATATAGGCAGTACCTTCAGGTGATAAATCACGTCTGGTGCCACCGATAGTTATTGATGAGGCCATTACCCGGTTCCCTTCGGTAAATTCCACCGCATCCATGACATATTCCCTGATCCGCCAGGTCTGCATAAAAAGGCTTTCAAAACCGAAAGCATCTGCGGTTAAACCTAACCACAACAGATGGCTTTGTAAGCGAGCCAATTCTGACCAGATTGTCCGCAGGTATTTGGCCCGCAAAGAAACCTCCACCCCTTGTAACTCCTCAATACACTGGGCATAACAAAGGGCATGCATCAAACTACAGATCCCACAGACCCTTTCTGCTAAAAATAAGGTTTTAGTATAGTCCTTAACCGTTGCTAACTGCTCCAGGCCACGGTGCATATAACCTAAAGCTGGAATAGCTTCAATCACCCGTTCCTCTTCTAAAATTAACCGTAGCTGTAGCGGTTCAGGAAAGACCGGATGTTGAGGTCCAAAAGGAATAACAGTACGCCTAATCATTCCGGTTTCACCTCTCCCGGGTCATTACCTACGGCTTTCTTCAGTAACGGGGTGTTAACCGAAGTTAACTCCGATAACAAGAAGAGTTTTTGGTAATTAATAGGGAGGTTGACCACCTTGACCCCGAGAAAATCCTGTAACTCATTTTCCGATACAAAGGCGCATAGATAAAGCGGGGCTAAACTAGG
>DHRX01000039.1:0-6880 GCA_002408345.1 Firmicutes bacterium UBA5301
CTCCTTAACCCTCCTCGAATAACAAAAAAAAGCACGATTCAAAAACATACATTATTTAACTTCCATAATCTCGATTTTAGTCCTGCTTTCAATTGTGGAAATAAGAACATTGTGATAATAGTCCAATATCGTTCTACAAAATACGTATGGAGTTCTAGGCCCAAAAGTAGGCTAATATTACCGCTACAAATAAAGCCGGTAGAAAGTTGGCCACTTTAATTTTCTTTAATTCCAACATGTTTAAACCTAAAGCCACAATAAGAAGGCCTCCTGTAGCGGTCATCGCTGCTACAGCAGAGGCACTTAGTAAATTTTTGAGATAAAAAGCTAATAAAGTTAAACTCCCCTGATATATTAAAATAGTTAAGCCCGAAAAAATAACGCCCCAACCTAAACTAGCCGCTAATACCATTGCCGTAATTCCGTCGAGAATCCCTTTATTAACCAATACGGTGTAATCCGCTCTTAGACCGGCATCAAAGGCCCCCATAATCGCCATTGGACCTACACCAAATAATAGGCTAGCGGTTACGAACCCCCGGGCAAATCCGTCATCACCTGTTAGAAAACGCTGCTCTACCTGACGACTCCAACGATGTAACCCGTCTTCAATCTCAAGATATTCCCCAAGTAAACCGCCAAAGACTAGGCTAAAGAGAACTAGCAAAATATTGGTATCTGTTAACGCTAATTGGATCCCTAAAAACAGAATAACTAGGCTAACACCTTCCATTACCCGGGCAATATACTTTTCTCCTAACCGCCCCCTAAGTAAAAGGCCGGCTAAACTGCCGGCGCAAATCAATAAAACATTGATAACGGTTCCTAACATATCCTACTCTCCTGCGCCTAGACTACTCTAAGCTGCTTAATTTTTCTTTAGCTTCAGGCATCAATTTATTATTAATAGCATCCACTAACTGCTGTGGCGGATTAAGCGTTAAAGCCTTGTCCCAAGCTTGAATAGCCTCTTCTGGTTTATTCAAGCCATAAGCAAGAACAACTCCTTTATTAAAGTAGGCGTTGGCAAAGGTTGGTTCTAGTTGAATAGCTTGATCATAAAGTTCTATCGCCTTAGATGGTAGCGGTGGGTTCAAATACCAATATGAAGTTCCTAAATCCACCAAAACCCCTACCATATTGGGGTTCAGCTCTAAAGCATGCTCATAGTAATGAATAGCATCAGCAAAATTTCCCTCATCATAAGCTCGGTTACCACGTTGTACCCAATCACTAATATTGCCAGTACTAACTGCACCACCTGGAGCTGTTGGCATCTGACGCATTCCAGCAAAAATCGCCGTCATACTAACTACTAGGGCCAAAGCCAGGAAAATAATAATCCCCTGGTTATTACGAAGCTTTTTCATTGGATACCGTTCCTCTCCCTTATTTATATTAATACTACTTCCGCTTCGCGGTCCAAAACAGCTTGAGCAATATTAGCGGCATGATCAGAAACCCGTTCGAGGTTACTTAAGATATCTAAATAAATAATCCCTGCTTGGGGTATGCATGCCCCTTCATTAAGACGATAAATATGGTTGTTACGCAACATCTTCTCCATTTGGTCCGTTGCTTCCTCACGCCGCAATACTGAACGAGCTAATGTATAATCATCTGTTTCTAAAGCCTTAGTTGTCTCTGCATAAGTCTGGCGGACCATGCCGAAAATTTCATGCAGTTCGTCACAGGCCTTTTCTGAAAACTCAATACGTGAATCTTCCCTAATCTCAGCTAATTCTGCAATGTTTTCTAGATGGTCCCCAACCCGTTCAATATCATTAACCACATGCATTAAGTTGACTAAACGGTCCGACTGCTCTTCTGAGAGAGAATACTGGGATAAACCGGTCATATAAACAGTAATCTCTTTTTGGAAATAGTTAACGACCTTCTCCAGTTCATAAACCTGAGCAGCCGCTTTCATATCCTTATCCACCGCAGCTGCTTCAGCACTTTCCATCATTTCAGCGGTTAACGTAGCCATATTTACCAACTCTTTGGTAACATGGCCTAAGGCTACCGCCGGGGTGGCAAAAAGGTGCCGGTCCAAAAACTTCGGTCCCGAAATCTCGTGCTTTTCACCAGGGATAATAGCCATAACTACTTTCACCATTACATCTACCAAGAAGAGCCAAATAAAGGTGTTCAATAAGTTAAAGGTAGTATGTGCGTTGGCAATCAAGCGATTAATATCGGCATTACCAGAAATCGCTAAGACAAAAGCTTTAAATTGGGGTAAAAACAAAACAAAGAACAAGGCGCCAAAGACATTAAACAGCATATGGGCTAAAGCTGTCCTTTTTGCCGCTCGGCTCACCCCGATACTGGCCAAAGCTGCAGTAATACAGGTCCCGATATTATCACCAAATAAAATCGGTAGCGCCGCATCAAAAGTAATCAGACCTTGACCAGCTACAGCCATCAACATAGCGATAGTTGCGCTACTACTTTGAATCAGGCTCGTCATCGCTATACCGATCAACACCCCTAAGAGCGGGTAGTTTCCAAAAGACGTCATTAGATTGACAAAAGCCGGGCTATTACGTAACGGCTTCATTGCATCGCCCATAAACTCTAGACCTAGTAATAATAAGCCCAACCCTAAAATAACCGAACCTAAATACTTGTAAGTTTTCCGACGACCGGCCAGGTTAATTAAAACCCCTACTCCAACTAAGGGCAACGCAAAAGCTGTAATCTTGAAAGCAATAAGCTGGGCCGTCATAGTAGTCCCGATATTTGCTCCCATAATTACACCAAAAGCTTGCCGGAGAGTCATTAAGCCAGCATTGACAAACCCGACTAGCATTACAGTGGTAGCGCTACTGGACTGGATGATACCAGTAACCAAAGCTCCGATTAATACCCCACGTAATGGGGTGGTTGTTAAAACTTCAAGGATACGGCGCATCCGGTCGCCAGCTACCTTTTGTAGACCGTCTCCCATAACCCGCATCCCAAAAAGGAACAACCCTAAACCACCTAAAAAATTAAAAAGCATTACTCTTGCATCCATGAATCAGCCTCTTATCCTGGAAGTTAGGTCTAGAGCATTTCATCTTTATTGTGCTTCGCTAGCTTAGAAGAAAATCCTCTCAGAAAGATAAACCTCCCTAGAAAAGCAGAGAGGTTACCTCAAGATACCGGTAATTTAATAGTAAAAATACTACCTTGACCCCAAACGCTGTCTACGGTCACCTGTCCACCATGGGCTTCGACAATCTCCCGAACCAAAGATAAACCGATTCCACTTCCACCGGTAACCCGGGCCCTAGACGGATCCACTCGGTAAAACCGATCAAAAATATTAGGGAGGTCATTCTCAGATATTCCGATACCACTATCTTCCACTGCTACCAAAACCTCTTTAGGATTCCGGACAACCGTAACCTCTACCCAACCACCACTAGCGGTATACTTAAAAGCATTATTGACTAAATTGCCAATTGCTCGCAGTAAAAGTTTGGGATCGGCATCTACAGCTACCTCCTGATTGGCAACAACCCGTAAATCAACCCCTTTTTCCACAAAAAGAGGCTCCATTCTGCCAACCAAGTTACGAACTTCATTAGCTAAGTCAAAAGGAACCCTATTAATAGCCCCAGCTTGGCTATCAATTATGGTTAAATCCTGTAAATCAGTAATCAGCTCTGAAAGGCGCAAAATCTCTTCTTCTAGCTCTTGGAGACGCTCCGGAGTCGGTTGCAATACGCCATCTTGAAATCCTTCAATATAGCTACGCATAGTTGTAACCGGTGTTCGTAATTCATGGGCTACATCAGCAGTAAATTTACGCCGCAGTTGATCGGTTTTTTCCAATCTAGCCGTCATTTGATTAAAGGTAGATGCCAAGTTACCTAGTTCATCTCTGGTTTTAACCTGAGCCCGAGCTGTAAAGTCGCCTGCTTTTACCCGGTCAGCAGCTACAGTAATCGTCAGGATAGGCCCGGTTAAACGCCTGGCCAAAAGCAAGCTCAATAGCAGCGCAGCTAAACCAGCTATTATAGATAGATAACGTACCGCTTTATTAATTGTCTGCCGAAATTCTAAGTCTTCCCTAGTCCAAGGACCTTGTTCTCCTAAAACAGTTATTTCCACAGTACCAACACTTACTCCGTTTAACCGCAACGGATAAGTAAAGATATTATTTCTAACCGAATCCTCCGAGCCGTACATTTGCGGCAGATTACTAAAATCCCACCGGCCCCGCATAGGACCTGATCCCATCATTCCCGGGCCCATCATGCCTCGTCGCAGCATCCAACTGTGCATACTACCAACAGAACTGTCACATATAGTGCGCTGCCGCAGATCTTTAACCCTGATAATCGTATTAACCGTTGGTGCCAATGAATTCAAACTCTCGGCTACCAATGTCCAGTCTCGAGTCTGGCTATATAATTCTTCAATAGCCTGAACAATTCGCTCATTACGCTGTTCAATAGCGGTATCTAAATAAATATCGAACTTTGAGCGCAACGCTATATTAATACCTAAAGCAAAAAGACCTGAGGTAAATAACGCCGTCCCCAGGACTACGACTAAAATTTTAGACTGCAACCCCAATCTGCCTTTAAGCATCTGCCTCAACCCCAAACTTGTACCCTACCCCATATACGGTTACAATGTAGACCGGATTTTGACTGTCGGTCTCAATCTTTTTGCGCAGGTTCTTAACGTGGACATCGATAGTCCGGTCATACCCATCATAATCGTATCCCTGTAGGCGCTCGGTAAGCATCGAACGGGAAAATACTTGTCCAGGCGACTGGGCTAAAAGAGTCAACAATTTAAATTCTGTTGGTGTAAGGCTCACCGCCATCGATTGCTTATAGACTTCATGCCCATTTAAATCAATGACCAAATCTCCAGCTCCAAAACTAAGCTGACTACTTGTACACCGATTGGGACCCGAACGTCTAAGCACCGCCTTAACCCTAGCTACAACCTCCCGAGGGCTAAAAGGCTTGTTGACATAATCATCAGCCCCTAAATTTAGACCCTCTATCCGATCTACCTCAGCGGTCTTAGCTGTTAGCATAATAATAGGCAGGGCACCTACTTCTCTAATCTGCTGACATACTTCTTCGCCAGAGAGTTCCGGCAACATCAAGTCCAAAATAACTAAATCTGGGTTCTCCGTTGCAATTTTTTCTAGAGCTTCTAAACCGGTATAAGCGGTGATGACCGAAAAACCCTCATTTTCCAAGTAGACTTTCAGTACCGCAGTAATCTTTTTTTCATCATCAACAACCAGTATCCGGCAGCTCATGCCCTGCCTCCTCCACTAAACTTTGCAACCAGTATACCTGTAAAATATGAAGATTTTACGAAGGTTTGACTACCAACAACCGTTTTGCCAATTCACCAAAGATGAGGGTGGCTAAAGACAAGCCCAACACTATCAAAACTTCGCCAAAAGTCAAGAGAGCTAATTGGAAAACTCGGCGGAGGAAAGGAACTAAAAAAACGATTAGCTGCAGAAAAATCGATAACGAAACCGCCTGGATTAACCGGGGATTACCTAAAGGGTTTAAAGCTGTCAGCGGTTTATCCAAAGATCGGAAGTTAAAGACGAAAAAGAGCTGGGATAAAGATAGTGTCGCAAAGGCCATACTCCGGGCCGCTATCAAATCATCTTTCAGCCCCAATCGAAAAGCGATTAAAGTAATCCCACCAATAAAGATTCCCGCCAAAAGAATTAACAAGCCGGTTCTTTTCTGGAATAACCCTTCCGTTGTTGGCCGGGGGGGCCTATCCATTAGCCCAGGTTCAGCTGGCTCAACCCCTAAAGCTAGGGCCGGAAAACTATCGGTAACTAAATTGATCCACAAAATTTGGATCGGTAATAAAGGAACTGCTTTCCATCCTAACATAATTGCCGAAAATATCGCTAATACCTCACCGGCATTACAGGACAACAAAAAATAGATGGCCTTGCGAATATTCTCGAAGATAACCCGGCCTTCTCGTACAGCCGTAACAATAGTAGCAAAATTATCATCGGCTAAAACCATGTCTGCTGCATCTTTGGCTACATCTGTACCGACTCGCCCCATAGCTGCACCAATATCTGCATACTTTAACGCCGGAGCATCATTCACTCCATCACCGGTCATAGCTACTATGTGTCCCTGGGCTTTTAAGGCTTTAACAATCCGAACTTTATGTTCTGGTGAAACCCGGGCAAAAACATTAATATGATTGATACGTTCAATTAAAGCATCATCACTAAGCCGATCTAGTTCAGCACCGGTTACTACTTCCCCCGTACCCAAAACACCTAATTCTTTAGCAATTGCTGTAGCTGTCCGTTTATGATCGCCGGTAATCATAATAATGCGGATACCAGCGTTTTGGGCTACTCTAATCGCCTCAAAGGCCTCAGGACGCGGAGGATCGATCATCCCTTGTAACCCCAGAAAAACTAAATCTGTTTCCAACTCAGCATGGTTCGCTCCATCAACATCAGGTCGGTAAGCTACCGCCAGAACTCGAAGAGCCTCATCCGCCATTTCTTCATTATATCTTTCAATCATCTGCCGATCTGCAGAGGTAATTTCCCTAACCTCTCCATCAATAAAAATGCGACTACACTGGGGTAAGATAATATCAGCTGCACCTTTGACTACCGCGGTTTCTTGCTGAGCAGAAGGCCAACGGTGTACCGTCGTCATCTGTTTGCGTTCCGAATCAAAAGAGATCTCATCAATTCGAGGATATTTAGCTTTAAGTTCTTGGTAGTTTACCCCTGCTTTAATAGCCAGCGCCACTAAAGCCGTTTCAGTAGGATCCCCAAGTAGGTCACCGTTCTTCTGACCTTGTGTATCATTGCATAACGCCGCACCTTCAATTAACATTTTCTGTCCAGGGT
>DHRX01000039.1:7084-10273 GCA_002408345.1 Firmicutes bacterium UBA5301
GTCATGTCGTTCATCGTTAATGTTCCTGTCTTGTCTGAACAGATAACTGTAGCCGCACCTAACGTCTCTACCGCTGGTAGCCTCCGGATAATAGCGTTACGTTTACTCATTTTCTGGACTCCCAGGGCCAAAACGATTGTGACAATAGCCGGTAGACCCTCAGGAATAGCAGCTACCGCCAAGCTAACAGCGGTCATAAACATATCCAGTGGCGGAAAGCCCCGTAAAACCCCGACAACAAATATAAAAGCGACAATTACAAGAATCGCCCGTCCGAGTTTTTTCCCGAAAACATCTAATTTCCGTTGGAGCGGGGTACCCTGATCTTCAGCCGCTTGAAGCATACCTGCAATTTTACCGATTTCAGTGGTCATACCGGTACCGGTAACTAACGCCTTACCATGGCCATGAACTACAATGGTTCCCATATAGGCCATGTTAGTTCGATCCCCGACACTCTGTTCTCCTGATAATGCTGCTACCGTTTTCTCTACCGGAAGAGATTCACCGGTAAGAGCAGCTTCTTCCACCCGCAGGTTAGCAGACTCTATAATTCTGGCATCAGCTGGAATAAACTGTCCCGCTTCTAGTAGGATGAGATCTCCTGGTACTAATTGGTTAGAAGGGATCTCCAGAACAAAACCATCTCTAACTACCACCGCTTTCGGGTCAGAGAGAGCCTTTAGAGCCGCTAAGGCATCCTCTGCTCGACGTTCTTGCACAACACTAAGCACAGCATTCATAATTACAATAATCAAGATAACTAAACTGTCCTGCCCCTCGCCTAACAACGCTGAAACCAGGGCTGCTCCTAACAAAATGATAATTAAATAATCGGTCAACTGCTCCCACAACATATTCCAAATAGAACGGGGTGGAGCTGCTTGTAATTCATTAAGACCATATTTAGCCTGTAATTCCTCAATACGTGCTACAGGTAGACCCTTTTCTAAGGAAGTCCCCAATCGTTCGGCTACTTCCTGGTTAGTTTCCTGGTACCAAAATTTCACCGAAGCTCACCTCTCCAACTGATATGATAGATGTTTTGACCAGCGGGTCAGTTTCTCCTGCCTGTTACGCTTTCATCAATAGAAAAAACTGTCCTAACCAAAGGAGGTGTAAACCAAAAGCTACAAGGTAAACTACTACACAAAAAATAAGCCCATAAAAGACCCAAACTCGTTCCTCTCCATTAATAGCAACAAAGCCAACGCCCAATGGTATTAAAACTAATTTAGAGACAAACGTAATAGTTGGATTAAGATGGTACAGAATGGCTAGGAGTGGATTTACTTCAATTACAATTCCATGAGCCAAACCAGCCTGAGTAAAAACTGCATCAAAAAAATTCAAGAGAATAACCAGTAAAGCAAGTACAAACACAGATTACCTCCTGATGTAATTATTCTGACAATAGTATGTACAGTTAGCAAGTATACACTATACTTTTCAAAAACATGGAGGAATCTAGGCCTATTGGCAGAAAAATAATTAAACCCTTGCTAATATTCTGATATTTCAGTCAAGAAGGAGAATTCCAGCTAATGCCTGACTATAACCTTAATACAGAGAAACCAACCATCAGCTTTAAACAAGTACATAAATGGTACGGTAAACTTCATGTTTTAAAAAATATTAATGAAGAGATTTATTCTGGAGAAGTCGTCGTTGTCATCGGACCCAGTGGTTCTGGTAAAAGTACTATGTTGCGCTGTATTAATGGGCTCGAAAATATTCAAAAAGGACAACTTATTGTAGACGGGCAGGAAATCAATCACCCTAAGACTGATATTACCAAAGTCCGAGCCGAGATCGGCATGGTCTTTCAACACTTTCACCTTTACCCTCACATGACTGTGCTGGAAAATATAATGCTAGCTCCACTTAAAGTTCGAAGAACCCCGAAAAATGAAGCTGAAAAAGTAGCTTCCGAATTACTTGAAAAGGTTGGTATACCAGAAAAAGCCCGCTCCTATCCGGCCCAGCTTTCCGGCGGACAGCAACAACGGGTCGCCATTGCCCGAGGTCTGGCTATGCACCCCAAAATAATGCTTTTTGATGAACCTACTTCAGCCTTAGATCCCGAAATGATTAAAGAAGTTCTAGATGTTATGAAAGCTCTCGCTCGGGAAGGTATGACCATGATAGTCGTAACCCATGAAATGGGGTTCGCTCGGGAGGTAGCAGATCGGGTCTTGTTTATGGATGGAGGATCAATTATTGAGCGGGGAACGCCAGAACACTTCTTCACCAACCCGGTAGAAGAAAGAACTAAAACTTTCCTGCGCCAAATCCTATAATCTTTCTCCTGGAGGTGGTGAGGGACTCTTAACATCTATTAACTTACTAAATGGGAGGGAAAACAAGTGAAGAAAAAGCAGAGAGTAGTTGTCTTTACCCTAACTCTGGCTCTAATTTTGGGGCTAGGAGCAGTAACTTTAGCTCAATCTACCTTGGATAAAGTCAAAAGTAAAGGGGTTTTGGTAGCCGGAGTCAAATATGATGCTCCCCCCTTTGGCTTTGTAGATGAAACTGGTGCGGTCGTCGGCTTTGATATTGATGTCGCTAAGTACATTGCCGATAAATTAGGGGTCAAGCTATCGCTAGTTCAAGTTACCTCCAAATCCCGTATCCCTATGCTCCAAGATGGGACCGTCGATATGTTGGTAGCAACTATGACCCACAGTAAAGCTCGGGATGAAACCATTGACTTTAGTATTACTTATTTCTTTACCGGCCAAAAGCTCTTAGTAAAAGAAAATAGCGGTATTCAAAGCGTTGCTGATTTAGCCGGAAAAACCGTGGCTACCATTCAAGGATCAACTAGTGAAATTAATATTCGTCGAGCACAACCTGCCGCTAAAATATTGGTTTTCCAGGAATACCCTCAGGCCTTCTTAGCTCTCCAGCAAGGCCGAGCCCAAGCAATGACAACTGACGCCAGCATTTTAGCCGGTTTTGCCGGATTGTATCCTGGTTATGCCATTGTTGGCCCCAATATTGCCCCTGAACCCTACGGCATAGGTATTAGGGAAAATGACTCTGCCTGGCGAGATGCAATTAACCTAGCTATCATGGATATGTGGGAGTCTGGACAGTACCATAAGGCCTATGAAAAATGGTTTGGCGTTAATAGTAAATATCCGTTACCATTGGCAGGCGAAATCGAAGTCTGGCCATAGAGGGACA
>DHRX01000039.1:10437-15020 GCA_002408345.1 Firmicutes bacterium UBA5301
AAGCTATTTGCACAAGGTAGGCGAAAATAATGAACTATAATTTTAACTGGATGGTCCTCTGGGATTATCGTGAACTGCTTATCCAAGGACTAATTATTACTTTAAAACTATCTATTACATCTATAATATTAAGTACCGTCATCGGTATTATTTTGGGAATTTTACGTCTAGCCAAAAACTTAGCTGTTCGCTTAGTTGCCTCTGCCTACGTAGAGTTTTTTCTTAATACGCCTTTAATCATTCAGCTGTTTTTCTGGTACTTCGCCTTACCCATGATCTTCCCAGAACCGGTTCAAATGTGGTTATGGGAGCATAACTATGAGTTCATTAGTGCTGTAATCGGCCTAACTATTTATACCAGTACATTTATCGCTGAAGCGGTCCGAGCAGGGATCCAATCTATTGACAAAGGCCAACAGGAAGCAGCCTTAGCTAGCGGGCTTAGCGATTTTCAGACTATGTGGTATGTCATATTACCTCAAGCCATTAGAGTCGTCATTCCCCCTATCTGCAACCAGTTTTTAAACCTAACTAAAAACTCCTCTTTAGCCATGACTATCGCCGTACCCGAACTAACCCACCAAGCGCAGGCCATCGAAGCCCTAACTTTCCGCGGATTTGAAGCCTTTACCGCAGCTACTTTAATTTACATAGCTCTTACCATAACTATTTCTCTACTAATGAGCCGAATTGAGCGTTGGAGCGCTAAAGGCCAGCAGATTGTTACCGCCTAAGGAGGTCGACCATGTCTTTTGAAGTAATTGCAAAAAATTTACCTTACTTGTTAGAAGGGTTAAAAGTAACCGTCCAGTTAGCCGCTATCTCTATCCTTCTTAGCTTTTTTCTGGGTCTATTCTTGGGAATGGCACGACTCTCCAAAAATAGGTTAGTCCGTATTCCGGCGCTTCTCTACATTGAAATTGTCCGGGGAACACCGTTAATCATGGTGATATTTTGGGTCTTCTTCCTAATCCCTATCTTAGTAGGCCGCCCTATCCAGCCTTTTAATAGCGCTGTTGCCGCCTTTACTTTATTTACTAGCGCCTATATCGCAGAAATAGTGCGAGCCGGTATTAAATCGATCCCAGGTGGACAAGTTGAAGCCGCCTTAGCTTCCGGCCTCAATTATTGGCAAACGATGCGCTATATCATTTTACCCCAAGCTATCACTAAGATGATCCCACCTCTAGTTGGCCAGTTTATCTCCTTATTTAAAGATACCTCTCTTGCCTATATCATCGGGGTATTGGAACTGACCCGGCGAGCGACAATTGTTAATAACCGGGAATTCAAATCTTTTGAGATCTTTACCTTTGTTGCTTTGATTTACTTTATTATCTGTTATGCTATGTCTCGCTATGCTAAATTTTTGGAGAAAAAACGGCAGAAAAAAATAATCCCCGAGCCAGAAATAATGGCCGGGGACCTACAAATTTAACCAAATAATATTATTTTTCTATAATGGCTTCTGTCGGACAACTGTCAATGGCTTCTCGGGTACAGTCCTCTTCTTCCTTGGGGACTGTATCTACAATTACCTGGGATTTATCGTCGGCATTCCAATCGAAAACCTCTGGGCAAAGAGACATACATAACCCGCAGCTGATACAGAGATCTTCATCAACTATTACTTTCATTGAATTATCTCCTTTGCATAACGATTAACTATAGCCACAATATCAGCTACATCACGCCCAGAAGCATCAATAACAGGCGCCTCGGTCTTTATATCTTGGTGCCCTAAAAAATTATCATCTAAGCCACTAACTACTACCGCCATAACCCCCTGTAACCCGTCGGTTAACCCTTTAATTTGGTATCCCTCAGCCTCCAAAGCTCTTTTTACACTACCTAGCTTATCATCAACAGCAATAGTATCTTTCATACATTTAACCTCCCTTGATGGAAAACACTTGTAGTTTACCCTCTCTCCCTAAGGCTATGCACTATCAGCATCCAACATGGCATGACGTAATTGAAATATTTATTCCTTAAAACGCCTTTATTTCGCATTAAATCCCCTTGACAAATACCCTAAACGCACTTAAAATAAATATTAATTTATAATAACGTGTCGAAAAACGATGATTGGGAGAAGTAGGCTACGTAAGTGGTTACAGAGAAACGGCGGATGGTGGAAGCCGTTACCGAAGCGGGATGCTGAAATACCCCCAAGAGTGCGGCCCGAAGAACTTCCCAGTAGGCGCCGACGGAGCTCCACCGTTACCAGGAGGCGGGTATGAGCACGTACCCGACAGAGAGGGTCATTAAATGACCAAATTAGGGTGGTACCGCGGAAGATAAACCGACCTTTCGTCCCTGACAGGGGATGAGGTCGGTTTTTTATATTGGAGGGAAGCTAATGATTATAATTATGAAAACCAAGTCTACACCAGAAGAAGTTACCCGGGTACAACAAAAACTAGAATCTTTAGGTTTTGGCATTCATCTCTCTCAAGGGGTAGAACGGGCCATTATCGGGGCTATCGGTGGCGATAAATCGAAATTAGATATCGAACGCTTAAACTCTTTACCAGGGGTTGAAAGGGTAGTTCATGTTTTAGAACCATATAAGCTTGTTAGCCGGTCATTGCACCCTCAATCTACCCTGGTCCAGGCTGGTTCTGCTTCTTTTGGCGCTAATCAGATAATGGTTATTGCTGGTCCTTGTGCCATTGAAGACTATTCAGCCCTCTTAGAAGTCGCCCATGGAGTAAAAAAAGCCGGAGCCAATCTGCTACGTGGAGGCTCTTATAAGCCAAGAACTTCACCATATAGCTTCCAAGGCCATGGTTTAGAAGGGCTAAAAATGCTAGCCAGCGCTGGCCAAACCGTAGGGTTACCTGTAGTCACTGAAGTAATGGATACCCGGGATGTTGAATTAGTAACCGAGTATGCCGATATTTTACAAATTGGTGCCAGAAACGCTCAAAACTTTCCTTTATTAAAAGAGGTTGGTCAAACCGGACGACCAATTCTCCTTAAGCGCGGAATGAACTGTACTATTGAAGATTGGCTGCTCTCTGCTGAATATATTGCCGCTGCAGGAAATCAGCAAATCATCTTAACCGAACGGGGAATTCGCACTTTTGAAACTTACACTCGTAATACACTAGATCTTTCTGCTATACCAGCAGTGCATAAACTTTCCCATCTACCGGTTATCGTTGATCCTAGCCATGCTACCGGAAATGCTGAACTTGTTCCCACTTTAGCTAAAGCTGCGGTGGCCGCAGGTGCAGATGGATTGATGATCGAGGTACACCACAACCCTGAAGCAGCCTGGTGTGATGGCCGACAATCCTTAACTATTGCTGCCTTCCAGGAGTTAATGGCTGAGTTACAACCGGTAGCCCAAGCTATCGGTCGATCCATCGGTGCCGGAACATTTGCCCACCCTAAGGAGAAAGCATTATGAGCGCTCATAATAGCCGATCAATTCTAATTATCGGTTTAGGCCTTATCGGCGGTTCTCTAGCTAGAGCCATCCAGGCAAAAGGTTATCCCGCCAAAATTTATGCCTATGACCGTAACCGCTCTGCTTTAGCAGATGCCTTAGAGCAGGGTTGGATTGATGTCGCCCAGCCCTCTCTAGCCAAAGCTATTCCTCAGGCCGATATAGTAGTTTGGGCTGTACCCGTCAATACTATCTGCCAAGGCCTTACCGAATACGCCGCCTACTTTCGACCCGGCCAAATCGTGACCGATGTTGGTAGCGTTAAACGGCGTATTTTTGAAACAGCTTGTTCTCTACCGCCTGGCGTCCACTTCATTGGCGGCCATCCCATGGCTGGAAAAGAAACTGACGGTATTGAGACCAGCGATCCTCAACTCTTTGTCGGTCGTCCCTGGGTTTTAGTACCTCAAACCGAACAATATTCTCTCGAATATGCAACTGCTTTAGCCGACCTAGAAAATTTAATTTCAATGATTGGGGCTCAACCAATTCGAATGTCAGCAACAGAGCACGATAAATCGGTAGCTCTCCTCAGCCATTTGCCCCAATTAGTCTCGGCCTGTTTGATGAATACAGCAGGTGAGTTAGTATCAGAGCTACCTACCGGCTACCTTCTTGCTGCAGGTGGATTTCGAGATACAACCCGTATCGCTGGGAGCAACCCCGAAATGTGGCGGGATATCTACCTCGCCAACAAAGAAGAACTATTACAAGTAATTGCGTGTTATGAGCTTTGGTTAACTAAAACTAAAGATCTACTGGAGAATCATAATGAAATAGCCATCTTAAATTTACTCAATAACGCCCGCCAGAATAGAGAGCATCTTTAATTCGAAAATGCACATAGCTCCCCCCTTAACACATAGGATAAAATCAGAAATTCAGGGGGGATGGCAATGAAACAGCTTCAACAAATCAAACACGTTTTTCCAGGAGGAAACACCTCAAAAGGTTTCTATTCCTTTTACGACTATATTATCCGAGAAGAACCAGAACATGTTTTCGTTCTTAAAGGTGGGCCTGGGGTAGGCAAATCCACCTTTATGCGCGCTATCGCTCAAGAGCTCTTGGACCGAGGCTTAAAAGTAGAATATCACCATTGTTCATCTGATCCTGAATCTTTAGA
>DHRX01000039.1:15147-15456 GCA_002408345.1 Firmicutes bacterium UBA5301
GAATCTTTAGATGGAGTAGCCTTTCCTGAACTACGTATTGCTATTATTGATGGTACCGCTCCCCATGTCGTCGACCCAAAATACCCGGGTTGTATCGATGAAATATTACATCTAAACCATTATTTAAATGAAACTAAACTAAGGGAAAACCGAGCAGAAATTCTTAAACTTAACGCCCAAAGTAGCGAGTTTTTCCAACGAGCCTATAAATATTTAGCGGCTGCTGAATCAGTCTATCAAGATTGGGAAACGACTATCAAAAAACATATTTCCAGCGGTTATATAAACCAAAAGGCAGTAGAATTAATT
>DHRX01000039.1:15582-19151 GCA_002408345.1 Firmicutes bacterium UBA5301
AGGTTATATAAACCAAAAGGCAATAGAATTAATTAACCGAATTTATGGTAACCGGGAAATTTCTAACACCGAAGGTCAAATCCGCCACCTTTTTGCCTCAGCTATTACCCCTGATGGGATGGTTAATCACTTGGAATCTTTAATTGATCCCATGCCGCTAAAAATTGTACTCCATGGGTTACCTGGTACAGGTAGATCACGACTGTTGTACAAAGTCGCTACCGCCGGTGTAGAACGTGGTTTGGACTTAGAAATGTTTCATTGCGCTCTAAACCCAGACCGTGTCGAACATCTAGTTATCCCTGATCTAGGGGTGGCTATTACTACTTCTGAAGAACCTCATGCTTATAAAAGATGCAAGTCGGATATTTGGATTAACCTTAATTCAGGTTTTAGAGAAGAGGGTTTGGAACAAGACGCCGAGATCCTGTCTACAGTTCAAAAATACTACTGGGAATTGCTAGGGGTAGCAATTTCGTATATTCGCCAAGCAAAAGAAACCCATGACGCAATCGAAAGTCTCTACATTCCTAGTATGGACTTTGACGCCATGGGTGAACTCCGTACAAGAGTATTAAACAAAATCATAACCTATATTACTTAGTTAATCATTTTCCGAATCGTTTTTTTGAAGGTAAGGACAACCCGACTGTAAGAGCTGGAACGATAGGGTCGCCAGACCAACCGCTAAATCTTCATTGCGAACGTTAATGTTATCGGGTACCTTTAGAGTTACTGGAGCAAAGTTCCATATAGCACAAATCCCAGCCGCTACCATCGTATCTGCTACAGCCTGAGCATCTGCTGCCGGGACAGTCATAATTCCTAAAGGAACTCTTTTCTCCTTAATAAATTGGCCTAACTCAGAAATATTGCGGATAGTGGTTTTGCCTAAATTAAGCCCTACTTTAGTTGGGTCTACATCAAAAAGGCCGGTAATCTCTAAACCAAAGTTTGCAAAGCCGGGGTAGCTATAGATAGCCATACCCAAACGACCCACACCAATAAGAACGGCCTGCTTCTCTTCGCCCAGGCCTAAAATACGTTTTAATTCATCTTTAAGCCGATCTACCCGGTACCCAATCCGTGGTTTGCCAAACTCGCCACAATAAGTTAAGTCTTTACGAATTTGAGCCGGATCTAAATCTAAGCGCCGCCCCATTTCAACAGAAGAAATAACCGGTTCACCATTTTTATCAGCAGCTAACAATAACCGATAGTATATAAAGAGGCGTTCCAACGCCGGTTTCGGAATTTTTCTCAAGCCAATACCTCCATCCACTGAGCCTTAATAGCTTATTTAAGCTAACAATAGCCGATCATCAACTAATTGTTCGCCACGTACCCGACTAAATTCCTGCAATAAATCGGCTATTGTCATATCGGCTCGTTGGGGCCCGGAAATATCTAAAATGATTTTTCCTTCGTGGAGCATAATAGTCCTCGTCCCAGTATTTAAAGCATGCTCCATATTATGTGTAATCATTAACACAGTCAGGCCATATTGTTCAACAATGGTATTGGTCAACTGTGAGACTTGCTCAGCGGTTTTCGGATCTAAAGCGGCAGTATGTTCGTCTAACAATAATAACTTAGGCCGAGACATAGTCGCCATTATTAAAGCTAAACTTTGCCGCTGTCCTCCAGACAAAAGCTTCACTTTATCGCTGAGCCTGTTTTCCAACCCTAAGCCTAATTCGCCTAAGTACTCTTTAAATTTGCTCCGCAACTGAGCATTTGTCCCCCTAGCAAGGCCACGCTTTTCTCCTCTTTTAATAGCCATAGCCAGGTTTTCTTCAATAGTCATAGCTGCTGCTGTTCCCATCATCGGATCCTGGAAAACTCTCCCAATAAGATTGGCCCGTTTATACTCAGGCCAGGTAGTAACTTCAGCACCATTAATATTAATCTGGCCGTTATCTATAGGAAAAGTACCAGCAATAGCATTAAGTAAACTAGATTTCCCTGCTCCGTTACTACCGATAACCGTCACAAATTCTCCGGCTTCAAGACGTAACGATATGCCCCGTAGAGCTGGATTAGGGGTTGGTGTACCTAAATTAAAAGTTTTCCTAATATCCCGAAGTTCTAACACCGGCTGTCAAGCCTCCAGTTGTAAGTTTTGCGCCTGGCGATCCTGTTTTTTATTTCGAGACAAGTTAGGAGCTGCTAAGGCGCCGATTACTAATATTGCCGTCACCAGTTTAAGATCGGTCGGTGCAAAGCCTAATCTGAGGGCACAAAAAATTACAAACCGATAGATCAAAGAACCAACAATTGCCGCTAAGATCTGCCCAGTAATAAACCGGGGGCGCAAAATAACTTCGCCAATAATTACAGAAGCCAATCCAGCCACAATCGTACCGATACCCATACCTACATCGGCAAACCCCTGATATTGAGCTACTAAACCACCGGCAAAAGCAACTAAGCCGTTAGAAAGTGCTAAGCCATAAATTTTCATAAAATCAGTATTGACCCCAAGGCTTCTAATCATATGCGGATTATCTCCGGTTGCTCGTAAAGCTAAGCCCATCTCAGTGCGGAGGAACCAATTCAAAGCCGCCATACAAAAAATAACAACTATACTAAAAGCCAGAAGAGGTAAATACTGACCAAAAGGAGCCCATTGTTCCAATATAGTCAAAAATGTCGGCTCTTGTAACAAAGGAATATTAGCTCGTCCCATAATCCGTAAATTTACTGAGTACAAAGCCGTCATAGTTAAAATACCGGCTAATAGGCTACTAATCTTTAATTTAGTATTGAGAAAGCCTGTAAAAGAACCGGCGGCTACCCCCGCTAATATAGCCACAGTTAAAGCTACAAACGGATTATAACCTTCAATAATTAACTTAGCTGAAACTGCGGCCCCTAGCGGAAATGATCCGTCTACTGAGAGGTCCGGAAAGTCTAATACCCGAAAGGTGAGAAAGACACCTAACGCCATTAGAGAGTAAACCAAACCTTGATTAAGCACACCGGCTAGAACGGGAAACGACAACATAACAATTCTCCTACTCTATAACAACATCTGCTTGATCTAATAACGATTGAGGTAAAGAAAACCCTTGTGCTGCTGCTGCCTTCGGATTAACCACTAATTTTAAATCTGTCTGGTACTGAATAGGTAAATCAGCTGGTTTTACCTTACCTGCCAAAATATCCACCGCTATTTCTCCAGTTTGATACCCTAAACGGTAATAGTCAATACCAACGGTAGCAAAACCGCCTCTTGGCACACCATTTTCTTCACCTGGTATTAACGGTAAATCATAGTCAGCAGCTATTTTAGCCACCGATTCAAAAGCAGAAACTACAGTATTATCAGTAGGAACGTAAATAGCATCCACCCGTCCTACTAAAGATAAAGCTGCTTGATAAACCTCACTAGAGTTGCTAACCGGTGCTTCAACAATCCGGAAACCTAACTTTTTAGCTTCTATCTTAGCCATTTCCACCTGAATAACAGAGTTGGCCTCCCCAGCATTATAAACAACACCGATACGGTTAATTTTACGGCCAATTTCTTTGAATAAAGCCAACTGTCTATCTACCGGGTTTAAATC
>DHRX01000039.1:19399-22657 GCA_002408345.1 Firmicutes bacterium UBA5301
GCCACAGCTTGTGCAGTTGGGGTCGCTACAGCCAAGATCAAATCCACTTTCGAACTGACAAATTTTTGCGCAATCATCATGGCCATGGACATATCGCCCTGAGCATTCTGCCGATCGTATTTCGCGGTAATACCAGCATCAGCTAAAGCTTGTTGAAACCCATCTACCGCCGCATCTAAGGCTGGGTGTTCTACGATCTGGGTAATACCAATCTGATAAGTTTTGGCGAATCCACTTAGACTAGCAACTACCAATAACACAAAAACTACTAAACTTCTTACCAAACTCTTACTCATTTTTTCTCCTCCTCACTACTCGCTGCTTGAGTTAAGTTAAATCCCCAGGCGTACGCTTCCTTCCCTGTCCGCATAATCATCGAAGTATCACTACCCTTAACTCCAGGTATTTCCCGTAAACGCCTAGTTAAAAATTTATATAATTCCTCATTAGAGGGCATAACAACCTCAGCAATTAAATCATGTTCTCCAGCTGCAATAGCTACCCAACGCACTTCAGGCAAGGAAGCCAATTTACGAACGACCTCTTCTCCTTGCTCCCCTTCAACACGAACACCTACAATCGCTCGGGTTTTTAAACCTAAACCTTCAGGATTAATTACAGCCGTAACTTTTACAATACCTTTATCAACAAGTCGTGCATATCGCTTTCGGATTGTACCTTCGGCTACCCCTGCAGCAGTAGCTATAGTAGTAAAGGGAGTTCTCCCATCTTCCTGCAAATAGCTTATTATCAGAAAATCAAGAGAATCTAATTCAGCAAACTGCACTTCCATCCCCCCCTTTATTCTCTTTCCGTACTTCGTAAATTATATTGGTTCAATTATACGATAAGTGCAATCACAGCGCAAGAACAATTTAATTCTCGAACCAAAAATGACGATTAGTTGAAAATAAAATCCTGGTTAGTAACTAACCAGGATCGGGCTAACTCTAATTTTTTAATTCATTATTCCTGAACGTGCCCTAATAAACGTTTAATAACTAGAGGGATACCGCCGATTGAATGGACATATTTAACATTAATCATTTCTTTGAAAATCGTCGCCGGAACCCCTTTGAAACGCATTTTACCCATATCAGCAATTCCCGACCGACCACCTAAAGAAGTAGCCGAACCTAAATAAACTTCTTCAAAAGGGACCAACTGCTTCCCCTTTTCCAGGTTATAGATGTTTTTAGCAGCAACAGCACCCATATCAATAGCATTATGAGCATTAGGTCCTGCCGGCTTACCGGTTTTGGGGTTAATACAGTAAGCACAGTCGCCAACAGCATATATATTAGGGTATTCTTCTGAACGTAAAAACTGATCAACGACTACCCGCCCACGTCCAGCTGTTAGTAAACCCGATTCCTCCAAAATCCGGTTCCCTCTAATCCCAGCTGACCAAACAACTGTTTTTGCTGGAATAACCTCGCCATCCTTCAGCTTAACATAATCATCGTTAATTTCAGCTACCGCACGATCTGTAATTATCTTTACCCCTTTACCTTGAAGCACTTTAGTAGCATGCTTACATAATTCAGGGTCTGTATCACATAAGATGCTAGGTAATGCTTCAATGGTAACAATCTGAATCTCATCCTCGGGAACATCATATTCTTTAGCTAATTTAGGTTTAATCTCACTAAGTTCACCGGCAAATTCAATACCGGTCATACCCCCGCCAACAACTACAAAGGTCCAATATTTATGACGTTCTTCTGCTGACTGTTGTTTGCCTTCAGCCAGTTTTTTCTCTATATGGGCTCGAATTAAACGAGCCGAGTTAACACTACGTAAAACTAGTTTATGCTCTTCTAAACCTGGAATCCCAAAAAACTCCGGATCTGCCCCTAACCCAACAACTAGATAATCATACTTTATTTTACGACCGTCTTCACAGACTAAGCTACCCTCTTCAGTATTTACCCTAGTCACTGTTGCTTTAATAAACTCTACCTGATTGGCATCAATCAATTGACTAATCGGCAATCTAGTACGTTCTACTGAAGCTGTACCTGCTGCTGGTTTATGAATTTCAGTAATAAATTGGTGATAATTATGCTTATTCACTAAAATAATTTTATACGCTGGATCTCGTCTGAAGAGCCTCGTCAGGTCTTGCACACAACGAATACCAGCATAACCTGCTCCCAATACAACAATTCTTTTTGGTGCCATTACCTCAACCTCCACCCACCACATATTAAAACCTTTACCTATTACTATTTTACTTTATAGTGGGAAACTTCCCCTGCTCAACTCGTAAAAAAATGCACAATTATTTCTCGCCAATAAAAAAGCAACCTTTAATAGGTTGCCCATCTCCATAAAATCTAATTAATTTTTCTCTTACCGAAAATTAGGTCCAATCAGATCTGGTTGCCGGCTAATCGGTTCATTAGTTATTCCATGGCCCCAGATGGAATCATAGATTTCTCCTGCTACTAAAAACTGCACCGCTTTAACCTCTGGAAACTCAGTTAACGTATTAACTAATGAAAATGTGGTTAGTAATTCTCCTGCAGATCCTCCCCAGTGGTTAGTCTTAATTTCTGTGGAAAAATCGACCCAAGCTATCCCGTCTTTTACCTTGATCCCAAGTAAACGTGTTCCTGAAGGGATAGTTGGCGCATGATTTGGTTCTATCGGACCCTTGATTAATTCATTAATCGCTGCAACCAATAGCGACTCTCCTGGAGGTACAGAAACTGACCGGACTTCTGGTTCCAAAAACTCTGCATTCTCGTCACCGAAGTATATAGTCAGGTTTACTACTGTGGGTCTGCCGACCATATACCAATACCCTATGGCCACTACCACAAGGGTGACAACTAACAGTAGCCATTTTTTCATAATTAACACCTCAACCGATAATTCTTGATATGGTTGATAAATCCCTTTACCCTAAGGTGATGCATAGATTTGCTTTTTTCTTCTCAAACTTACCTTAGGAGGTGTAGTACCTATGCGTGTTAATTGTACGGTTGATAGCTGTCACTACTGGGGTTCTGGCAATATTTGCGAAGCCAAAGAAATTACTGTCCGTAATAATGTGGATCGGCTCGATATGGAAATTAGTACTATGGATTCTTTAGAAGCTTCTACGTCTGAGCAAACTATGTGTCAAACTTACCGCCCCCAAAAAAAATAACCTTTCCGAGTTAAAATTAAGAAAGAGGGTAAGGCTCTGCTTTTACCCTCTTTTACCCTCTTATTTTTCACCACACAGTTCTTTAAGCCGATGCCAATTTT
>DHRX01000070.1:0-2253 GCA_002408345.1 Firmicutes bacterium UBA5301
AACAACAAACCATAAAATTTTTTCTCCGTTAGCATCATTCGCACCTCACCTCTCCCCAAAGTTTAATAGGTCTGAAATACCCAATCTAAGAAGGGGTTAGTAACCCCGGATTTACCTACAGCTTCCAGTGCTCCGCCATAAAAGACCACCTGATACTCAGTAGCCGGTTGAAGTAGCGGGGAAATAACTATCTTTGCTCCGTCTACCTGAATATTAGCTTCAACAGGAACACCGTTAGCCTTCTTGAAGACCTGAATCCGATCAGGATCACTAATTTTAACGGCCTGGTCAAAAACAACTTTCAAAGAGCTATTAACAGAGATATTCTGAACCGGTGCTGGGTCAGCAAAAAGTAGGGTTATTTCTTTGGTAGCTACCGGTACAATTTCTGAAAAGGGACCATAACCAAATTCATTTCCAGCCCGAACTTTAAAATAGTAGGTACCGCCGGCGACCAGACCACCATTACCTTGACCAGAATAAACGGTATTTGTCTCTTGGAGCAACCACTCTTCTCCAGGGTTAGGATCGCGGCGGAAATCGCAGGCTAAATTAAAATAGCCATCAGGGACTCTGGCAAAATAGAGATGGTAACGATCAGCATTGACGACCGGGTCCCAGTTCGCTGTGATTTGCTGGGAATCTACAGCGGTCACCTGCAGGTTACGGGGCGCAGCTGACGGTGGATCGCCTAACGTAACCGTTGTATTAGCTACATGGCGAGAACCATTGGGGTTAATTAAATTAACGGTTAGCACCTGGGAGCCTACCTGGGTAGAGTTAATAACGCCTGGAAGAAGTAAGAAGATATTAGTACCTGGTTTTAAGCTATCCTTAGTACCTTTAGTAATTTGCAACGAAAACCGAACTCCGGTTGCCATCTGAGTAACCCGTGTTGACCCGGTCAAAATAGAATAAAAACGGTCTTTTTCTTCCTTATATTGCAGACTCGCCAGACTACAGCCTGGGTTAGCACCAAGCAGATCCCCCTGAACCAGATTATAGCCTTTAGGAAAGTCTACTTGAACCTCTAATCCAGCCGGTAAATCCAAAGATTCTGTACTATTAAGGATATACGTATATTGCCCCACTTCGCTAGGAACAAAAGAAGTCGACTGTACTTTGTTTACAGTTAAGCCAGCAGCTTGGACCACCACTACACTAAACGCACATAGTAGTACCGAACCAACTGACAAGATAATCTTCGCAAACAGCTTATCCCTATACATTACCGGTTCACTCCCTTGTCTCGGTATGGGTAAAAGGCCATGACTACAATTGGAGTTGTCGCCACGGCCTTTTAATATTGGCAGGTAGCCTACTCTAGTACAATCTAAATAGGGGTTCTCCGCCGATGGTAAACTCCTTGATAATCTTTTGTGCTTCAGCAGAAGTAATCCAGTTGACCAAATTCATGGCCTGCTTATAATTAACGTGGGAATGACGCTCGGGGTTTACTGCAATGATACCGTATGGGTTAAACATAACCGGATCTCCTTCGAAAGCCACTTGTAATTGCACTGTGTCTTTCCTTGATAGCCAGGTTCCCCGGTCAGCGATAATATAAGCTTTCTTTTCATCAGCCATAGTTAAACTGGTACCCATTCCTTGCCCTACCGAGAGATACCAGGAGCCCTTAGGCTCAATACCTGCTACCTTCCACAGTTCTAATTCTTTTTTGTGGGTGCCAGAATCATCGCCACGGGATACGAAAGTCGCTTGTTTCTTAGCAATACGGCTCAAAGCATCAGCAGCATTCTTAGCTTTCTTAACATTGGCTGGATCAAGCTTGGATCCAGCAAGAACATAGTCATTATACATAACGTCTTTCCTATTTACGCCGTACCCTTCAGCAACAAATTTATCTTCAGAAGCACGGGCATGGACCAGGATAACGTCGGCATCACCATTCTCAGCGATGGCAATGGCTTTCCCAGTACCAACAGCGATTACATCAACTTGTACATCATACTTGGCCTCAAAAACGGGCAAAAGTACATCCAACAAACCGGTATCTTGGGTACTAGTCGTTGTAGCTAAAATTAAACGATCTTTGGCTAGTACACCTGGAGCTAGGACTACAACTAGAAGGGATACAACAATTGCCCACTTAGTAAGGGACTTCACATTAAAACCTTTCATTAAGATCCTCCTTTAGTTATTTAATTGCTGACAGACGCATAATAGCGTTATGCCCGAAAGAACATAATGTCAGGTGTATTGTTCTACCACTTTAGCAGTAATTCCTTTATA
>DHRX01000070.1:2373-2525 GCA_002408345.1 Firmicutes bacterium UBA5301
ACTTTAGCAGTAATTCCTTTATAAAAATAAAAAAATGCGCAGGCGGCTTAACCTGCGCTTAAAGCAAATTTGCAAAAACTACTTCATTAACATTACGGAAGTCGATTTCACTAGAGCGGTTACCCGATCACCTTCGGTAACACCGAGGTCAT
>DHRX01000070.1:2723-2958 GCA_002408345.1 Firmicutes bacterium UBA5301
CTTAACCGTAGCCGGAAGTTGGTTGCGCCCACTAATCTTCAACATTATTCCTCCTTTCAGGCAGAATGTCAACTACTGGCATATTTTCCCCTGATTCTTCTAAAGCATACGTTAAGAACGGAATCTCTGACACCTTTTTACCAGGTAGGCTCAGTATCTGTCGTGGATCCTTGACCGTATTCATCCAGCAAACCAAGGGCAACAACAAAACCGCCCCGGTCAAAATAAGTAGGGG
>DHRX01000002.1:0-3318 GCA_002408345.1 Firmicutes bacterium UBA5301
GCTCAATATGGTTTTGTAGAAGTGCGGTTACCCCAGGATTCTGGAGCAGTATCCGATGTTTATAATGGTTTGTTGACTAATTTGGAAGAGATCAAAGAACAGGCACAACAAATCCAGAAAGAGCTAGCTCAACTAAATGAGCAGGCTATTCTACTCTATTCCTTAAGTGATATCTTAGCTAATGAGAAGAAAAAAACAGAAGTTTGCCATCGCTTTGGCGATACCGGCTACGTTTTAGTTTTAACCGGCTGGTGTCAGTACAAGGATGTAGCTAGGCTAACTAAGGCAGTTCATTCGTTGGACTCAGCTATAGTTGTAGAAGAGATTGAGCCAGAGGCAGGGGAGGAACCGCCTGTGGCCTTAGCTAACCGTAGATTAGTTGAGCCCTTCGAAGTTATTACGGTTACGGCTGGTGTCCCGAAGTGGGGTACCCCTGATCCAACCCCGAGCTTAGCTCCTTTCTTCTTTATCTTTTTTGGTATGGCTCTGGGTGATGCTGGTTATGGCATAGTTCTTTCATTATTGGCCTTATGGTTGATGAAAAGGACTAATGCGGTAGGTATGGGTAAACAGTTTTTGCAAGTATTAGCGGTCTGTGGCCTATCTACTTTTATCTTTGGGGCCTTAACCGGCTCTTGGTTTGGTGACCTGTTAGGTTTGCCACCGATCTGGTTTAATCCGGTTGAAGATCCGTTGAAAATGTTAATATTAGCGTTGGCCCTAGGCTTAGTCCACTTATTTACAGGTTTAGGGGTTGCGTTTGCCCATAATATTCGACAGGGTAAGATCTGGGACGCCTTATTTGACCAGGCTCTTTGGTGGTTTTTTATCGGCGGTTTAGCTCTTCTTTTGGTAGCCCCTTCTGTAAATATAACTATTTTTGGGGTTGGTTTAGCGGTTATCGCTAAGTATTTAGCTCTAGGTGGTGCTATTGGTTTAGTTCTAACCCAAGGACGGCAGGAAAAATCCGTAGTTAAAAAGTTGTTTAAAGGCCTTACTAGTTTAATGGGGGTTTCTAATTACCTCAGTGATGTTCTTTCTTACTCTCGCCTGCTGGCTTTAGGTTTAGCTACCGGTGTAATTGGTATCGTTATCAATGATGTCTCCGGTCGGGTGAGCGGGATCCCGCTACTAGGGTTCCTTGTTGTTCTGGTTGTTTTGGTCATTGGGCATCTATTTAATCTGTTAATTAATGTGGTTTCCGCCTATGTCCATACTAGTCGACTGCAGTATGTTGAGTTTTTTGGCAAGTGTTTTGAAGGCGGCGGCAAAATGTTTGAGCCTTTTGCCCAAAGGACCAAGTTAGTACAAGTATTAGCTGATGAAGAAATTCAAGTCGATAAAACTAAAGGAGGAGCATAGAAATGGCAATTACATGGGGGTCAGTATTAGCATTCATGGGTATAGCGCTTGCGGTAGCAGCTCCTGGTATTGGTTCTGCTCGAGCAGTAGGTATCTTAGGAGAACAAGCATCTGGAGTAATTAGTGAAGAGCCAGAGCGGTTTGGACAAGCGTTGCTCTTGCAAGCCCTTCCAGGGACTCAAGGTATTTATGGTTTATTAATCGGTTTTATGATTATGGCTAAGATAAACGTTTTTGATTTAGCCCAGTTTATTCCCCTATCTACACAACAGGGTTGGATGTTTTTCTTTGCGGTGATGCCTGTAGCCATTGTCGGTTTTTTCTCTACTATTTATCAGGCTAAGGCTTGCTCTGGTGGTATCGGGGTAATTACGAAGCGGCCTGAAGATGTAGGTAAAGCTATTACTTTAGCAGCGATGGTCGAAACCTACGCGGTTTTAGGTTTCTTGGCGAGCCTTCTATTGTTGAACGGTATTCCTTTATAAGGTGGCTGAAGTTATGACTAATTCGTCGAATCTGGACCGATTAATAGCTGAAATTATGGCTCAAGCTCGGACTGAAGCAGAAGCGATCTTAGCCCAGGCAAAAAATGAGGCGGCGCAGACTTCGCGTGTAGCAGAGGAAGAGGGCGAAAAAGCGGCTCAGAATATAGCTGCAGATACTCAACGTCAAATTGCTGAAGAGCAAGCTCGCATTATAGCAGCGGCTACCCGGGAGAGCGCTAATCAGATTAGGGCGGCTAAGGAAACAATTATTAACCAGACTTTTGAAGCAGTCCGAAAGGATTTTGCTGGTCAGGTTGGCCAGTCCTATCCGATACTTATGCAAAACCTGCTATTACAGGCGGTCCAAACCGGTAATGAAAAGGTTTGTTGGGCCCAAGCCGACCAAGCTTTAGGAAAAAAGATTGTGGCCCAGGTTAACCAGGGGTTAAAAGAGCAGGGGTTGTTAGGGAATTTACAGTTAGGTGAGGCTGCTCTCCCTCAATATCATGGTGGTTTTATTCTGCACGGGGATAACTATACGATTAATGCGACTACAGATATTTTAACTGAGATCTTCATGGATGAATATGAACCAGAAGTTGTCAGGATACTTTTCGGTGAACTCTAAGGAGGGTACCTTGGTGCAGATGTCTGTAAGAAGCCCTAAATTATTTCCTAGCGCTTACGCCTATGCTGTAGGCGTTGTTCAGTCATTGGAGCAGCAAATGTTGGGGCGAGAGGTATTCTATCAGTTATTGGAGGCGCCGTCTCTAGAGATGGCAACCAAATTACTACAAGATTTTGGATTTGTTGCTACCATCCGGGCTGAACTAAATGAGTTACGTACTTTACATGCCCAGCTTCTTCCGGAAGATACCCTTTCCGGTATGGTCTTTATATTCTTTGATTTTACTAACCTTAAATATCTGTGTAAGGCCCATTTGGCTGAGGAAGAGCCTCAACTGGCAGATTTGCTTCCTGGATGGAACGATGTTGGGGAGCTTTGGTCTTTAGTTAAGCAACCCCAAAAGGTATCCGAACAAAGTATGCTTGCTTTTTATAGCCAAGCGGTAGTAACAGCGGTCGACCTGTACAAGCGGTGGCATGATCCAAGCTTAATAGACTTAGTATTGGACCAGGCTTGTTATCAATACCTTCACGGGTTGCTACGTTTCCGTAAAGCTACTTTTGCTTTAGGTTATTTAGCTTTACGAGTAGATTTAGAAAATATCCTCACTCTATTACGTATTGTAATCCGACGGTCAGAACAGAACTATCAAATATCTGATGTTAGTCGGGAACTAATCTTTTTGGCCCATGGAACTCTATCTACCCCTAGGTTACAGACCTACAGTCAGGGGGATTTGGCTACAGCCGTTCAATACTTGGAGCAGACTAAATATGCAAGACCGTTAGGTGATGCTCTGCATAGTTTGATGCAAACTGGGAACTGGCTACCTTTAGAGCGGGC
>DHRX01000002.1:3538-4926 GCA_002408345.1 Firmicutes bacterium UBA5301
TACTTTCTAGGGAGAGAAAACGAATGTCGTTTGGTACGAGTGGTACTAAATGGGAAAGCTTTTGGCTTACAGCCTGAAGTGGTTAGAGAAAGGTTGTGGAGCCCTTATGTATAAAGTTGCCGTTATTGGTAGCCCTGGTAGTGTTGATGCCTATCGTGCTCTGGGGGTAACAGTTTTTAATTCTAGTGGGGCGCTAGAGACAGAGCAGCTTTTAGCTAAAATTCAGAGTGAATTTGCAGCGGTCTTTATTACCGAAGACGTGGCACCGAGTAACGTTGATTTGTTACGGCTCAATTTAGAAGAAGAACTGCCTGCTTTAACTCTGTTGCCGGCAGCAATTCCCCAGAAAGCTGGCTTAGCAAAGCTGCAGTTAAGTGTGGAAAAGGCGATGGGTGCAGACATTCTGGGCTTAGGAGGAGATTAGTCATGGCAGATGGAGTGCTTATTCGAGTAGCTGGTCCACTAGTGGTAGCTACAGGTATACCCGGGGTAAAGTTGTATGATGTGGTTTTGGTCGGCCATGAGCAGCTAGTCGGTGAAATTGTTGAAGTCCGGGGAGATAAAGTTTATATCCAAGTCTACGAAGAGACTGGTGGAATTGGTCCCGGGGAGCCGGTAGTAACAACAGGTTTACCGCTAAGCGTCGAACTAGGCCCAGGATTAGTTGGTGGAATCTACGATGGTATTCAGCGACCTCTTAATTTACTTTATGAATCTTCTGGTGATCGTATTAGTCGAGGGTTGCGGGTACCGAGTATCAATCCCCAGCGAAAATGGGAATTCATTCCGGTAGCTAATGTAGGAGAGCAGGTTCAGAGCGGTGATCTTTTAGGAACGGTACAAGAGACTAGCTTAGTAGTCCATAAAATATTAGTCCCCCCAGGGGTTTCTGGTGAATTACGTACCATTCATTCTGGTTCTTTCACCGTCGAAGAACAGGTAGCTGAAGTACAAACTGCAGATGGGGTAGTTCCCATAACTATGCTCCAGCGTTGGCCGGTTCGTAAAAGCCGTCCTTTCCAAGAAAAACTAAACCCGTATGTTCCTTTAGTAACAGGTCAACGGGTTATTGATACCTTATTCCCAGTGGCTAAGGGTGGCGCTGCCTGTATTCCTGGTCCTTTTGGTAGTGGGAAGACGGTGGTTCAACACCAGTTGGCTAAATGGGCTGATGCCGATATTGTTGTCTATATTGGTTGCGGGGAACGGGGCAATGAGATGACAGATGTCTTGCTGTCTTTCCCAGAATTGCAGGATCCTAAAAGTGGTAAATCGTTAATGGAAAGGACTATTCTCATTGCTAATACCTCTGACATGCCGGTGGCAGCTCGAGAAGCTTCTATTTATACAGGGATTACTATCGCCGAGTATTTCCGGGATATGGGCTA
>DHRX01000002.1:5057-5196 GCA_002408345.1 Firmicutes bacterium UBA5301
AGTATTTCCGGGATATGGGCTATGACGTAGCTCTAATGGCTGACTCTACTTCTCGGTGGGCTGAGGCTTTACGGGAAATGTCTGGCCGTTTAGAGGAAATGCCTGGCGAAGAAGGTTATCCTGCCTACTTAGGTTCACG
>DHRX01000002.1:5479-7162 GCA_002408345.1 Firmicutes bacterium UBA5301
TTTTTGGGGGTTAGACTCTGGTTTGGCATATCGTCGGCACTTCCCAGCCATTAACTGGTTGCAGAGCTACTCTTTATATTTATCAACAATTGACCGCTATTTAGCCGAACATAATTTTGCTGAGTTTAGTGAGTTACGTCGGGAAGCGATGGCTTTGCTCCAGGCTGAATCAGAGCTTGAAGAAATCGTCCGGTTAGTAGGGGTTGACGCATTATCCCCTGACGATCGGTTGAAAATGGAAGTGGCTCGCTCAATCCGTGAAGATTTTCTGCATCAAAACGCCTTTGATGAGATAGATACCTACACTTCCTTGACTAAACAAGGACGGATTCTGAAGCTGATTCTCTACTTTTACCGAGCAGCTCAGGATGGGATGAGACGTGGCGAGAAGTTAGATAAAATTCTGCGTTCGCCGGTACGGGAGTTGATCGCGAAAGCTAAATTCATCCCAGAGGATGATCAGGCAGAGTTTGATCGAATTGAGGCTGAGATTAAGACGGGTAACGGTTGGAGGTGATGACGTTGCTTAGAACCTACAAGAGTATTAAAGAGGTAGCGGGGCCGCTACTCTTAGTAGAAAATGTTAAGGGGAACTAAGTATGGAGAAGTAGTTACAGTTGACTTACCCAACGGAGAAGTGCGTCAGGCTAGGGTCTTAGATGCAGAGGCTGATCGAGCTTTGCTCCAGCTGTTCGAAGGCTCTTGGGGTTTAGATGTTGAGGAAACTCAGGTTAACTTCCGAGAAAAAACCCTAAAGTTAGCGGTATCTCGGGATTTGTTAGGTGGAGTTTTTGATGGGGTTGGTCGAGTTAGAGATGGTTCACCGAGAATTATCCCCGACGCTAAGTTGGATATCAATGGACAGCCGATAAACCCCTACGCCCGGGATTATCCTTCTGAATTTATCCAGACCGGTATTTCGGCTATTGATGGGTTAAACGCCTTGGTGCGAGGTCAGAAGTTACCGATCTTTTCAGCGGCCGGCTTACCTCATGCCGAGTTAGCGGCTCAAATCGCTAGACAGGCTAAGGTTCTTGGTGATGAAGAGGCTAACTTTGCCGTTGTCTTCGGGGCTATGGGTATCACTTTTGAAGAGGCCAACTATTTTATCACCAGCTTTGAACAGGCCGGTAGCTTAGCTCGTACGGTTCTCTTTCTGAACTTGGCTAATGAGCCGGTTATTGAGCGGATTTCGACACCTCGGGTAGCGCTAACGGCTGCTGAATATTTAGCATTTCAACTCGGCATGCATGTCCTGGTAATTCTCACTGATATGACTAACTATTGTGAAGCTTTGCGAGAAGTCTCAGCAGCTCGCCGAGAGGTTCCAGGGCGACGGGGTTATCCTGGCTACATGTATACCGACCTAGCTTCTATTTATGAGCGAGCCGGTCGGATTAAAGGGAAACCGGGATCAATTACGCTGATTCCTATTTTATCGATGCCTGAGGATGATAAGACTCACCCGATCCCTGATCTTACCGGTTATATTACAGAAGGACAGATTATCTTAGGGCGAGACCTGCACCGAGCCGGTATCTATCCGCCTATTGATGTACTACCTTCTTTGTCCCGCCTAAAAGACAAGGGTATTGGGGCAGGTAAGACCAGGGAAGACCATGCTGATACAATGAACCAGCTTTATGCGGCTTATGCTCGGGGCCGGGATGCTCGGGAATTAGC
>DHRX01000002.1:7470-9155 GCA_002408345.1 Firmicutes bacterium UBA5301
TAAAGCGGGTACGCCAAGAGTATATTGACAAGTATTTACCAGCTTAGGGGCTGATCTAATGCAACAGGCGGTTAACGCAACCCGCATGCAGCTGTTTACTTTTCGGCGGCGGTTAGGGGTAGCGGTACGTGGACATAAGCTGCTCAAAGATAAACAAGATGAGTTGGTTAAAATCTTCTTGGAAAAGGCCCGAGAAGCACATCAGCTACGGCAGGAGCTAGAGCAGGAATTAGCTGAGGCATCCCATTACCAAAAAATGGCGGCTTTAAGCGCTGATCCGGTTACTACTTCTGGAGCCTTGATGCTTACTAATACCCAGTTGAATTTAGAATATACCCAACAATCTATTTTTGGGGTTACTAGCCCCAGCTTTCAATTGGGTGAGGCGGCCCAGGTTGATGTTACCTATCCGTATGGGTTTGTAGGAACTTCTGGTAACCTTGACCAATCTTTGACGAGGTTAGCTGAGGCTTTTCCAGGATTACTGCGGTTAACGGCGTTAGAGAAGGCTGTGGACAGATTGGCAGCAGAAGTAGAACGCACCCGGCGGCGAGTTAATGCTTTGGAGCAAATTATGATTCCACAGCTAGAAGCCAATGTACGTTACATTGAAATGAAGTTAGATGAGATGGAACGGGCTAACATTGTTCGCTTGATGAAAGTTAATGAGCAACGGGAAGCAAAAAGTTGATTTCTGGAGCATTTTATACTAGAATAAGAAAGATGTTACGGAAGAAAGCGGGCCTGTAGCTCAGCTGGGAGAGCGCTGCATTCGCATTGCAGAGGCCGAGGGTTCAAGTCCCTTCAGGTCCACCAGACTCAATTGGAGGAGGGCTAATTTTGGCTAAACATATTACGACGCTAATTAAAGGTAATTTAGGTGTTACTGCTGCTAGCACCGGTTGTGGTGAGTGTGACAACTCATGTCAGTCTGCTTGCAAGACCTCTTGTACTGTCGGTAATCAGGAGTGCGCACAGAAGTAGTTTGGCTTTTTAGGTGTCTTAAGAGAACTATGGCCGACTTAAGGGGTTAGGTCAGGTTCTCTTTTTTTATGGGGTGGGGAGTTCATGAATAAACCATATTGGAAACCGCAAATTCATAAATTTACAGTTGGCGACAGTCGCTACATTTTAGATGTGAACAGTTCAAGCTTACACCGAGTAGACCAATTAGTGTGGGTGTTAGTTGATTATTTAGGAGGTCTGCAGCCCCCTAGCCCTAATGATCCGGGTCTGAGTAGTTTTGCTGTAGAAGAGATTACTGCGGCTTGGTCGGAGCTACAGGAATTGGTTAAGGCCGGCTATCTCTGGACGACAATAGCCGATCCACCGCAACCCCAGGAGAAGAAGTATCTTAAGTCTCTGTGTCTCAACGTAGCCCATGATTGTAACCTGCGTTGTCGATACTGCTTTGCTTCTAGCGGGCATTTTGGCGGCCAACGCCAGTTGATGCCTTATGAGGTGGGGCAGAAAGCTATAGACTTATTGCTTGCTTCCAGCGGACCACGCCAGCATTTGGCTATCGACTTTTTTGGTGGTGAACCTCTACTTAATTGGGAGGAAACCTGTCGAATGTTGGAATATGCTGAGGCCAAAGTAAGAGCGGCTGGAAAGACGCTCAAATTGACCTTAACTACTAATGCAACGGCGTTAACCCCAGAAATTGGTGCTTATTTAAATCAGCA
>DHRX01000002.1:9349-9501 GCA_002408345.1 Firmicutes bacterium UBA5301
ATGCGAGCTACCGGTACAGAAGGTTGTTATGCTCAAGTTCAGGCCAATATTTCTCGGTTCTTAGAGACCGAGCCTCCTGGAGGGTACTATGTCCGGGGAACTTTTACCCATCGAAACTTGGATTTCGCTGCTGATGTCTTACATTTAGCGGA
>DHRX01000113.1 GCA_002408345.1 Firmicutes bacterium UBA5301
AGAGCCTTGGCTTTCTCTTCGGTAGTTTGAATCCGCTCATGCTTAATTAATGCTGTGGTCAAACTCCGAAAAAGAGCCTTGCGGTGTTCACTTCGCCGCCCAAGCTTCTTTTTGCTCATCTTATCCTACCCTCCATCCCCTTGCAAAACTTCAACTTTTACTCTTCAGACTCCCGAAGGCTGAGACCTAATTCGGCTAATTTTCCTTTAACCTCGGCCAATGATTTCCGGCCTAAATTGCGGACCTTCATCATCTCTTCAGGGGTTTTCTTAATTAATTCTTCAACAGTGTTGATACCAGCTCTCTTGAGGCAGTTGTAGGACCGCACTGACAGATCAAGCTCTTCGATGGTCATCTCCATCAGCTTGTTTTTCTGCTCCTCTTCCTTTTCCACCATAATCTCTACATCCTGAGTAGCTTCAGCCAGGTTGATAAAGAGACCTAGATGCTCAGCTAGGATCTTAGCCGATAAGCTAGTGGCTTCGTCAGGAGCAATACTCTGATCAGTCCAGACCTGTAAGATTAATTTATCATAGTCAGTAACTTGACCAACACGAGTATTTTCTACCCGAAAGTTCACCCTTTGTACCGGCGAGAAAATCGAGTCTACCGGGATAACACCGATAGGCATATCCTGCTTTTTATTACGCTCAGCTGGTACATAACCCCTGCCTTTTTCCACCATCAGGGTCATAAATAGTTTTCCACCGCTTTCCAGCGTGGCGATATGCTGATCCTGATTGAGAACTTCGACATCTGGGCCGGTAATGATATTAGCACCAGTTACAGTACCCTCACCTTCTGCCTCTATACGCAGAGTTACAGGTTCATCCACATGCATTTTAAATCTAAGTTCTTTTAGGTTTAAAATGATATCAGTAACATCTTCTAGTACACCCTCGACGGTAGTAAACTCATGTAAAACTCCATCAATTTGTACACTAGTTACCGCTGCCCCTGGAAGCGAAGAAAGCAGCACTCTACGTAGAGAATTCCCCATAGTAGTCGCATATCCACGTTCCAAAGGTTCAACAATAAATACACCGTAATTATCGGTCAACTCAGCCACTTCAATCTTTGGCTTTTCAATTTCGATCATTCAGTTACCCTCCTTATAGTCAGGCTACCACCCATTATCGAGAATAGAACTCAATGATTAGGTGTTCCTGAATCGGGGTATCAATCTGCTCCCGAGTGGGTAGAGAAACGATCCTTCCTTTAGCATTCTCGGCATCCAGTTCTAACCAGTCAGCCACAGTACGTGCACCTAATTCGTCCACGATTTGCTGAATCCGGGTCGATTTCTTACTGGATTCGACCAACGCAATCTCATCCCCAACGGAAACTAAATAGGAGGGGATATTAACCTTACTCCCATTAATCATGAAGTGACCGTGCCGTACCATTTGACGAGCTTCTGCTCGAGAACCAGCTAAACCAAGCCGGTAGACTACATTATCTAAACGTCTCTCCAACATTTGTAGTAAATTTTCGCCGGTAACACCCTGTTTACGTTCGGCCAACTCAAAATACCGACGCATTTGGGCCTCTAAAACCCCATAAATCCGACGTAATTTCTGTTTTTCACGCAACTGCAGTCCATATTCAGACGGTTTGCTGCGCCTGCCTTGACCATGCTGGCCCGGGGCATAAGAACGACGGTCTACAGAACACTTAGCTGAGTAGCACCGATCCCCTTTGAGAAAAAGTTTTTCCCCTTCCCGACGGCAAAGCCGGCATACCGAACCCGTATATCTCGCCATAAAAAAGCAGCACCTCCTACTAATAAATTGTTAAACACGCCGCCGTTTCGGGGGACGGCATCCGTTATGGGGGATTGGGGTAACATCGCGGATTGCGTTAACATTTAATCCTGCGGCTTGCAAAGACCGGATAGCTGTTTCTCTACCAGAACCAGGTCCTTTAACAAAACACTCCACTTCCCTCATGCCATGCTCGATTGCGGCTTTAGCAGCTGCTTCTGCTGCCATGCCTGCTGCAAATGGGGTTCCTTTCCGGGACCCTTTAAAACCCATGTTACCTGCACTAGACCAGGAGATAACATTGCCTTCCTTATCAGTAATCGTAATAATGGTGTTATTAAATGTTGAACGTACATGGGCAACACCACTACTCACATTTTTACGTTCTCTACGGCGGGTGCGTACAGCACGCGGTTTAGCCAAAAGTGACTCCTCCCTTCCTTATTTACGTCCGCCAATACCGTGCTTGGGACCTTTACGGGTGCGAGCATTGGTTTTAGTTCTCTGCCCCCGTACCGGTAGACCCCGACGGTGGCGTAGGCCACGGTAGCTTCCAATATCAATCAGCCGTTTAATGTTCATATTGACTTCCCGACGGAGATCACCCTCGACAATAACATTCTTATCGATAGCCTCACGCAAACGGGAAACTTCATCTTCAGTCAAATCCCTTACCCGAGTATCCGGGTTAACATTGGTCATTCCCAAAATTTTCCTGGAGATGCTGGGGCCAATTCCATAAATATACGTTAAAGCGACTTCAACGCGCTTATCTCTGGGCAAATCCACACCAGCTATACGAGCCATCTTTCCACCTCCTACCAATTAACCCTGTTTTTGCTTATGCTTAGGATTCTCACAAATGACCATAATTCTACCCTTGCGTTTAATTATTTTACACTTCTCGCAAATTGGTTTTACCGAAGGACGAACCTTCATAATAACCTACCTCCTCAGAAGAGGGCTTCTTGAACGCAAGCAGGAAAATGCC
>DHRX01000121.1:0-1579 GCA_002408345.1 Firmicutes bacterium UBA5301
CTTTTTTCGGGAAATTGTTGCTAATGCCAAGTTGATGGGGCAATTATTAGCATTGGCAGTCTGTCTTTCTTTGTTGACGCAATTACAAGGATCCTTTGGTGATAAATCATTCCAGGAGTTAGTCTATGCGGTCTGCTATTTAGTCCTAATTTTAGTGGGGCTACGCAGTTTTAATTTGGCAGTTAATTACGGAATAACTGCACTAACCAATATGGTTAGTTTAATGCAGGCTTTGCTACCAACTTATGCACTGTTATTGACTAGCATCGGTGCAGTGACTACAGCGGCTTTACTAAGCCCGATTATGTACGGTTTATTGACCATTGTCAGTAGCCTCATTGGTAGAGTAGTTTTACCCTTGCTCTTTTTTAGCGTCGTTGTTGGACTTGTTGGCAATATTTCCGGGAAGTTTAGCCTTTCCCAATTGGCCGGATTTTTAAGACAAGCGGCAACAGTAACTCTCGGTCTGCTTTTTACTACTTTTTTAGGAGCTACGGTTGTTAGAGGGGTAACTGCACCGGTTACTGATGGAGTAGCTTTGAGAGCTACAAAGTTTTTAGCGGGTTCTTTTGTTCCGGTTGTCGGCAAAATGTATTCTGACGCTATTGAGGTTGTTGTCGGTAGTTCTCTACTTTTAAAAAACGCGGTGGGCCTTCTAGGTATATTACTGATTTTAGCCCTTAGCGCTTTGCCGATGATTAAGATTGTGGCAATGCTGGTAGTTTATAAATTCGTCAATGCGGTAGTAGAACCGATTAGTGATAGCCAACTGACTAAAGGCTTAGGACAACTAGAATCGGGTTTAACGATGTTGTTTGTTGTAGTAGCTACAGTGTCGATCTTCTTTTTTGTTTCTCTGACCATTATTATCAGTGCTGGAAATTTAGCGGTGGTGATGCGGGGATGATTAATCTAATGGAGACGGTAAACGAGTGGACCCAGCGTTTGGCTTATCTAGTCTTAGCGGTCACTTTTCTTGAACTTTTAGCCCCCGAAAATCAGCTAAAAAAGTTGGTTAAGGTTATTATCGGCTTTTTGATTACAGCAGCGATTATTATGCCGTTAGCTAATTGGTTTAGGTTGGAGCGAGGTCTTGAGGCTTATCCCTTTTTCGACCAAATAGTGGAGAGTTCCGCTGATAATCAATGGGGTAGGGATCAAAGAAGTACATTATCCCATACTACCAAACTTTACATTGCTACAGTAGAGCTAGAGATTATGCGTAGATTAGAGGCCATGGGGGTTACTACCCAGGTTCAGATAGATTGGACCCCTGAATATGGGTTGCAGGGGGCGAGGGTTTGGGTTCAATCAGGGAGCTCAGCTAATTTAGGTCAATTATTAGCTGAAATGCTATCTCTGCGGGAAGATCAGGTTGAAATCAGGTATTAAAAGTTTGTGCGTGGGGTGAGGTAGATGTTTCGATGGTCCGAAATGGTAAGGGCGTTATTTCGAAAAGGGGAAAGCTCTGGTCAATTGTCGGCTGGGGTAGTTTTAGCCATGGCTCTAGTTGGCTTTTTGCTGATGTTTGGGTCGGGTTTATTTTTCCCGTCAGCTCCAGCGAAACAGGCTACGTTTA
>DHRX01000121.1:1681-9613 GCA_002408345.1 Firmicutes bacterium UBA5301
TCCAGCGAAACAGGCTACGTTTACTAGTGGAGATAGCGGGCAGCCAACTTCAATTCAAAAGGTAACTGAGTTAGATTTTGAAGCCAAGTATGAACGGTCACTCCAGCAAACTTTGGCTAGCATAGCCGGTGCTGGTGCTGTTACAGTTGACGTTTTTTTGGCTGGTACTTCCCGGTCTGAATTCGCCCGTAGCCTAGAGAATACTGAAAAAACGGCTCAAGACTCGGGTTCTGCTGGGATTGCCAAGATTACGACGGAAACTAGGACTAATAGCCAGGTAACGTTGTTACGTTCTGGAAGTCGAGAGGAGCCTTTGGTGGTTCAGACTACGGCACCGGTGGTTCAAGGGGTATTAGTAGTTGCTGAGGGGGCAAGTAACCCTCAAGTTCGGTGGGAACTAGCTAAAGCTGTTCAAACCGCCTTAGGTATACCAATCCATCGAGTAAAAGTGCTACCAAAGGAGGAAAAGTAGATGGCGGGAGGTGTCACAACTATTAGTGTACGTAATATCTTAATGGTTTTAGTAGTGATTTTAGGGCTAGCCATCGGTTTAGCGCTAAATTCGGCTCAACAGACTGCGTTTAAATTTTCCTTACCAGAAGTAGAAGCACCGGTTCCAGTACCATCCTTGACTCAACAGGAAGAAGCACCGGTTCTCAGTCCGGTAGTAATGTATAGCGAGAGAGACGTAATTACCGAATATCTTCTTCAGCGCGAGCAAAGCCGTAGCGCTCAGTTGGAACTACTTAAAGAAGTAGCTAGTGATCCAGAAAGTGCTACAATGGTAAAGCAAGAAGCGCAGAAACGGATAATAGAGTTGGCCCGCTTAGTGGAACTAGAAGTGAACGTTACTGGTTTACTGCGTTCAGAAGGGTTTAACGACCCGATGGTAGTAGCTAGTGAGTACGGGGTTACTGTGAGTATCGGCACCCCAATGTTATCAGATACAGAAGCATCCCGTATTGGTAATTTAGTTTCTAGAATGAGCGGTGTTGATCCAAAACAAATTGTGATTTTAGAGCGGGGTAGAAAGTAAGAATTCTGTATACATTGACTGTATTGGTTGACACCGCTTAATGACAAAAGTATAATTTTGTACAATTAGGGAAGGCTCAGGTATTTTAACCTGGGCTTTATTATAGCAAGGTTAGGGTGAGAAGATGAGAAGGGAAATACGTTTTACAGATACTACGCTACGTGATGCTCACCAGAGCTTGTGGGCTACCCGTATGCGGACTGTAGACATGTTACCAATAATCGAAAAAATTGATCAGATCGGTTATTCTAGCTTAGAGGTATGGGGTGGAGCAACCTTTGATGTCTGTATGCGCTTTTTGCATGAAGACCCTTGGGAGCGGTTACGTCAATTGAAACGAGTAGTTAAGAAGACCCCTCTGCAGATGCTTTTACGAGGGCAAAATCTCTTAGGGTATCGCCACTATCCAGATGACATTGTCGAACGGGTTATCTTTAAATCGGTGGAAAATGGTATTGATATTATTCGGATTTTCGATGCTTTAAATGATACCCGTAACTTAGAGTTTTCCGTGCAGAAGGCTAAAGAAGCAGGCGCTACTGTTCAGGCGGTAGTTGTTTATACCCGCAGCCCGATCCACTCTTTAGATCATTATTTAGCCACGGCTCATACTTTGGAAGATATGGGTGCTGATTCCCTTTGTATAAAAGACATGGCTGGCTTACTGAGCCCGTTTACTGCTGAACAGCTAATTCGACGTTTAAAATCAGAGTTATCCATTCCCATTCACTTGCACACTCACTATATTGGTGGTCTAGCTCCTATGACTTACTTAAAGGCTATTGAGGCTGGCGTAGATGGTGTTGATACAGCTAGTGCGCCGCTAGCCTTTGGCGCAAGTCAGCCACCGGTTGAAACATTAGTTAGTGCTCTAAAAGATAGCCCTTTTGAAACTGGATTAGACTTAGATGTATTATTTGATGTCGCCCGCTATTTTGAAAAAATCCGTCGTGAACGTGGATTTGACCGCGGGGTAACTCGAATTAGTGATATGCAGGTTTTTTCCCACCAAGTTCCTGGTGGTATGATTTCTAACTTGGTGGCTCAATTAGAGGTGCAGAAAGCTTTAGATAAATTAGATGAGGTTCTCCAAGAAATTCCTCGAGTGCGAGCTGATTTAGGTTATCCGCCATTAGTTACGCCGACTAGCCAAATTGTCGGAATTCAAGCGACCCTAAACATTCTCTGCGGGGAACGCTATAAAGTAGTTCCCGATGAAGTAAAAGCCTATATACGTGGTTATTACGGTCGTCCACCAGGGGAGATTGACCCGGATCTACGGCAAAAAATATTAGGAGAAGAGGAACAAATAAAAGGTAGGCCTGCAGATTACCTAGAACCTATATGGGATAGAGTTGTTGAAGAGTGTGGTTCCCTAGCCCGCTCCGAAGAGGATTACTTGTCCTATGCGTTATTTCCGACTGTGGCCAAGAAGTTTTTAGCCCAGCGTAATGCTGGTCAGTTGCCGGCAGTCGGGGGGACTGAGGAGGTTGGAGATGTGAATATTAATGAATTGAAAGAGTTAGTTAAATTGGTTCACGAGACAGACGTTACCGAATTAAAGGTAGAGAGTGAAGGTGTTAAGTTTAGCATCAAAAAAGGCGGTAGTGAAGTGCCGGTAAAACCGGTTGCTGTTTCCGAAACACCAACTGCGGCGGTTCCAACTACTTCAATTGAGCCAGATCAAGAAACTTTAGGCGAAAATGATATACAAATTATTGCTCCGATGGTTGGCACATTTTATCGATCCCCATCCCCTGATGCCGAGCCTTATGTGAACATAGGAGATGTAGTTAAAGTCGGGCAACCGTTGTGCATTATTGAAGCAATGAAACTGATGAATGAGATTGAATCAGAGGTACAAGGCCGGGTTAAGAGTATTTTAGTTGAGAACGGGCAGCCGGTAGAGTATGGTCAGCCCCTCTTCATCATCGAAAAGGCTTAATGGTTAAGGGGGATTGATTTTTCTTGTTTCAGAAAATACTGGTGGCTAACCGTGGGGAAATAGCCTTACGGGTAATGCGTGCTTGTCACGAACTTGGCATCGCTACGGTTGCTGTTTATTCAGAAGCTGATCGAGATGCCTTATATGTACGTTATGCTGACGAAGCGGTTTGTGTTGGAGCAGCCTCTGCAGTTAAAAGTTATTTAAATATCCCTAATATTATAAGTGCGGCCTTAATTACCGGGGTAGACGCGATTCACCCTGGATATGGTTTTTTAGCTGAAAATGCTTATTTTGCTGAAATTTGTGAAACCCACGGCCTTAAATTTATTGGGCCTTCTGCTGCAGCCATTGCTACTATGGGTGATAAAGCTCAGGCTAAAATGGCTATGGTTAATGCTGGTTTACCAGTAGTTCCTGGGAGCGATGGGCCAATCTCCGATGATAAGCAGGCTCTCAAGCTTGCGGCTGAAATTGGCTACCCGGTAATCGTTAAGGCTTCAGCTGGCGGCGGGGGTAAAGGTATGCGTATTGCTCATACCGACGAGGATTTAGTTAAATCATTGCGCATTGCGAGAAATGAAGCAGAAGCTGCTTTTGGTAGTCCGGAGGTTTATTTAGAAAAATTTATTGAAGAACCACGCCATATTGAATTTCAAATTATTTGTGATGAATTTGGCAACGGGGTTTGCGTTGGAGAACGAGATTGTAGTTTACAACGTCGTCATCAAAAGGTTCTTGAGGAAGCACCAGCGGTAGGTTTGACGTCAAAAATACGGGAGGAAATGAGCCACAAGGTAGTTCAGGCGGCTCTCCAAGTAGGCTATACTAATGCTGGTACTATGGAATTTCTTCTTGATAAATATGGAAACTTCTATTTTATTGAAATGAATACTAGAATTCAGGTGGAACATCCAGTTACTGAGATGGTATTCGGAGTAGATTTAGTTAAAGAGCAAATCAGGGTGGCCGCTGGAGAAAAACTTAGTTTTACCCAGGCCGACATAGTACCGAGAGGTCACGCAATCGAATGTCGGATTAATGCTGAAGACCCAGAAAATGATTTTCGACCTTCCCCTGGAAGGGTCCAGAACTATTTAGCTCCAGGTGGAATTGGTGTTAGAGTGGATAGCGCTTTGTATCCAGGTTATATTATTCCACCCTACTATGATTCTATGGTTGCTAAGATTATTGTTTGGGGTGAAAATAGGGATGAAGCTATTAAACGGATGCAACGTGCTTTAGATGAAACTATTATTGATGGAATTAAAACGACTATTCCATTTCACCGTAAAATACTTGATAATGCCTTTTTCCGCAAAGGAGAGTTTTATACTAATTTCCTACAAAGAAGAGTAGTGGAAAATTAAAGTTGGAAAGTTTGCTCTACCTAGGCTAGTCCGATATAATAATAACTGAATTTCCTTAAACAAGGAGGGTATTGTGGTGGCAGAAAATGAAAATATTACCGAGAATGGTTCTATACGAATTGCCAATGAAGTAGTTGCTGTAATAGCTGGGTTAGCTGCAACCGAAGTAGAAGGTGTGGCTGGCATGAGCGGTGGAGTTGTCGGTGGAATAGCCGAGATGTTGGGTAAGAAGAACTTGGCAAAAGGGGTCAAAGTTGAAGTCGGTGAAAAGGAAGCGGCTGTTGACCTTTTTATAATTGTTTCTTATGGAATTGCTATACCGGAAGTTGCTTATGAGGTACAGAATAATGTTAAAAAGGCAATTCACAGCATGACCGGCTTAGATGTAATTGAAGTGAATGTACATATTCAAGGGGTGCAGTTCCCTCAGGAAGAAAAACCCGAACCAGAGCTACAACCGAGAGTGAAATAGGAGGATTGTCAATGATTTTGGCGCTGCGGGCGATGCTTTTCCTCTGTTCGCTACTAGTACTGGTTTCATCTGTAGGTATTATGGGAGCAGCTGTTGGCTGGGACCCTAGTTTTACTCTGAATATGTTGGCCCAGTGGTTGGTGGCAAACCCGCTACAAACCGGACTTATCGGTATCTTCGCTTTTGCAATTGCCGTTTTTGGGATTAGCCTAAGCTTACGCTCATCCCAAGAAGTACCGGCCATTATTAAAAAAACTAACTTAGGGGTTATCCAGATTTCGCTACAAGCTCTGGAAAGTTTGGTGCGGAGAGCTGCTTCTGAAATAGAAGGTGTTCGGACTATTGAACCTACTATACGGCATAGAGAGGGTAAGTTTGAGGTCCATTTGGCCTTAGAGGTGGTTCCTGATACTAATATTCCTAGCTTAGCGGATCGAGTTCAGACCCGGATTGAGGATTACTTAGCACAAACTGTTGGTATTACCGATGTCCAAGTAAGTTTGACGGTTAAGGAAATCGCCACTGGTCTGCAAAAAGCTCGGGTTAAATAGGAGGTAGCTGCTATGCAACCTGATTTACAAGAATTCCTAAACTGGGCTTTCAATAATAAGGGCAAAATTATTGGAGTGCTCTTAGGTCTGCTCTTAGGTTGGATGACAATTGCTTACGGTATTTTCAAAACCTTATTTGTGGTTTTATTAATTTATATTGGTTATACCTTAGGTCGACGCTCAGATCGTGATGAAAGTTTTCAAGAAATGTTAGATCAGTTCTTTACGGCAGGAAAGAGGAAATAGGGTGGCGAAATTTGGACGGCGTTTAGCCCGCGAAACAGCGCTAAAAGCGTTGTATCAGGCCGAAATCGGTAAGTTTCCTATAGAAGATTCTGCCCAAAGTTTAGTTACTGATTTTGGGTTAGCCGAAGATGTGGCCCGCTTTGTTTTAGAGATTACTTCCGGCGTTGAAAGAGAACAGGCTCAAATTGACCAGTTAATTGATGAATATTCTATTGATTGGCCGATTGCCCGTTTAGCTAGTATTGACCGAAATATATTGCGGATTGCTGTATATGAGTTAGGCTATCGAACAGATATTCCGTCTAGCGTGGCCATCAATGAGGCTATTGAATTGGCTAAGAAATATGGGGATGAAAATTCCCCCAAGTTTGTTAACGGTGTATTGGGTAATGTTTTTAGACAGGGTTTACGGAGAGAAGAAGATGAAAGCGTTAGGAATTGATACGAGTAATTACGTGACTTCTGTAGCTCTTGTAGATGAAGAGGGTGAAGTTGTCAAGGATCTTCGAACAACATTGCCTGTTCCCAAAGGGGAGAGAGGCCTCCGCCAGTCGGAGGCTCTTTTTCACCACACCCGAAACTTACCCATACTGTTAGAGGCGGCTCTAGCAGATGGGGGGTCAGATTTAGCTGCGGTAGTAGTTAGCTCTAGACCAAGACGGGTAACAGGCTCATATATGCCGGTATTCTTAAGCGGCTCTAGTCAGGCCCGAACCCTGGCAGCCGCTTTAAAAATTCCTTGGATAGAACGGAGCCATCAAGAAGGCCATCTTTTTGCAGCATTAGCTTCCTGTGGATCCCAATTTGAACCGGGTCAGTTTTTGGGGGTTCATCTATCTGGAGGGACTACCGAATTACTAAAGGTAACCCTTAGTCCAATGCAACCGTTTTTGGAAGTAGAGCTTCTAGGTGGGAGTAGTGATCTGCATGCTGGTCAATTTATTGACCGAGTTGGAGTGGCCTTGGGCTTGCCTTTCCCGGCTGGCCCCGCTCTCGAGAAGTTAGCTGAAGAGGGGACCGGTATCTGTCGCTTATCAACTAGCTTGGATGGTCTAAATCCTAGTTTTTCTGGACCAGCGACCCAAGCTCTCCGCTTAATCGAAGACGGAACACCAGCTGCTGAGGTAGCTTTAGCCGTTCAAAATGCTGTAGTTAAGATGTTGGAAAAATGGCTAACTAGAGCTCACGAAATAACCGGGTTAAATAATGTCCTTTTAAGCGGAGGGGTTGTTGCTAACCAGTATTTACGCCAGCGACTGCCCCAAAGGTTACGTAAGCGAGGGACCGACTTAATACTTAATTTTGCTGAGTCTCGGTTGAGTGGTGATAACGCTGTAGGTCTTGCTTTTTCCTACTGGTACCCTAATTTAAAACAGTTGCGGTGCCAAGAGAAAGGGGGGTACTATGGGCAGCATTGATCCAGTGGTTCTAACTGTTACCCAGCTAACAAGGTTAGTAAAAAGGGAAATCGAAACAGAACCACAACTACAAAACATATTAGTGAGGGGCGAAGTTTCCGGAGTAAGCCGACCGGCTTCAGGCCATCTTTATTTTACCTTAAAGGATGAGACAAGCCAGATCCCGTGTGTACTTTTCCGACGTCGTTTGGGCAGTAAACCAACTTTTACCGGAATCGAACATGGGATGAAGGTTATTTGTGCCGGTTCTCTTACTGTTTATGAGTCAGGCGGCAAATACCAACTCAAAGTAGATGAGGTTTTTGCTGAGGGTTTGGGCGAGCTCCATCTTCAGGTGGAAGAGCTGAAAAAACGTCTACAAGCTGAAGGGCTCTTTGCCGAAGAGAAGAAACGCCCGCTACCATCATTACCACGTAAAATTGGTGTTGTTACAAGCGCTACCGGTGCGGTTATTAAAGATATAGTGACTGTATCACGGCGACGTTATGCAAATATCGGAATTTTACTAGCGCCTGCTTTAGTACAAGGGCCGGGAGCGCCTGCTAGCCTAGTTGCTGCGCTAAAAGAACTCTATAGTCAAACTGATGTAGATGTTATAATTATTGGACGTGGTGGCGGTTCATTTGAAGAATTAAGCGCTTTTAATGATGAGTCTGTAGTCCGAACTATTGCCGCTGCGCCGGTACCGATTGTGGCAGCAGTTGGTCATGAGACCGACTTTACTATTGCTGATTTAGTCGCTGACCGGCGGGCACCAACCCCTTCTGCAGCAGCAGAAATAGTAGTTCCATTAAAGCGAGAGTTAAGCCAGCGGGTAGAGAACCTACTGGAAAGGGTAATTATTGCAGTTAACCGTAAGGTTTATCTCCAACGTAAGGACTTAGCTAAATTATC
>DHRX01000121.1:9834-10606 GCA_002408345.1 Firmicutes bacterium UBA5301
TATGGGCTGGGAAACGTTAAGGATACTCGACCGCGCCTAGAAAATCTAGAGCGGCGTATGGCTGTAATTATTACTGCAGCAGTTCGGGAATCACGAATACAAGCGGAGCATTGTACTACGGTTTTACAGAGTGCGATTATTAGAAACGTGGAGGTTAAACGGGCTAAACAAGAGCGCTTAATTGCTAAACTTGAAACTTTGAGTCCACTAAGGACCTTGGCTCGAGGGTATAGTATTTGTCAGGATGCTCTGACTAAGCAGGTTCTAACCAAGTCTGAGCAAGTTTCTTTAGGTCAAGCTGTTACTGTGCGGTTAAAGCAAGGCAGCTTGCAAGCCACGGTAACTGAGATTAGGGAGGAAAAAGCGTGAAGAAAGTGAATGAACTAAAAGTTGATGATCTTTCCTATGAAGAGGCCTATGCTCAATTGGAACAGATTGTTAATGAGCTCGAGGGTGGGGAACTAGGTTTAGATCAATCTTTACATCTCTTCAAAACAGGTATAGACCTGAGTCGAGTCTGTAATCAAAGGTTAAATGAGGCTGAAGCTAAAATTGAAAAATTAGTGAAACAGGCTGATGGTAGCTTGAAACGGGAGAATTTTGTAGTGGATGAAGATCCAGAGGAGATTAATAATGGCCAACTCCCCTTTTAAGAAGTGGCCGCCTTTAATCGAAAAATCTATTGATGAACTACTTCCTATGGAAACAGAACGGCCGGGTAGTTTGCACAATGCCATGCGTTATACCGCCTTAGGTGGTGGAAAGAGACTAC
>DHRX01000121.1:10726-16754 GCA_002408345.1 Firmicutes bacterium UBA5301
CAGCTTTAGGTGGTGGAAAGAGACTACGGGGGGTCCTAGCGTTAGCGGCGGTAGAAGCGGTCGGGGGGAAGGCGGAGCCAATTATGCCAGCTGCGGTAGCTGTAGAATTGGTGCATTCTTATTCCCTGATCCATGATGACCTACCTTGCTTGGATAATGATGCTTTGCGCCGTGGAAAAGCGGCGAACCATATTGTTTTTGGGGAAGCATTAGCTTTGCTAGCTGGGGATGCTCTGCTTACAGAAGCTTTTTTTATTCTTACTCGATTAGAGGAAGCAAATGTTCCCAGTTCTTTAGTGATGCAGGCGGTAAAGATACTAAGTGCAGCTGCCGGGTCACATGGGATGGTAGCTGGACAGGTAGAGGATATTGCTAATATTGGTACGGTAGACTTAGCAACATTAGATTGGATTAATGATCGCAAAACAGGAGCTCTCATTACCGCTTCGTTATTAATCGGTGGTGTTTTAGGCGGAGGGACCCAAGTTGATCTAAATAATTTACAAAGTTATGGCGAAAAGATTGGTCGAGCTTTTCAAATTATTGATGATCTTCTAGATGTGGTAGGTTCTACAGAAAACATGGGAAAACATTGCGGAAGTGATCGAGCAGCTGGAAAAGTGACTTATCCAAACATACTAGGTGTCGACAAAGCTAAGCAAGTAGCTGTGCAGTTAATTGGTGAGGCCAAAGCCGCTCTATCTAACCTGAGCGGAGATATTACTAGTTTACTAGATATTGCTGAGTTTATTATAGCAAGAGATCGTTAATTTAGGAGGAACAGCGTGGAAGCCATTCAAGTATTATTTTGCCAAAACCGAGTTTTTATTGCTTCTTTTGTAGCTTGGTTTTTGGCGCAGTTCCTGAAAGGGATCTTTGTTTTTGCCAGAAATAAGCGTTTTAATTTTGAACGTTTTGTTGGTCCTGGTGGTATGCCTAGTTCTCATTCGGCGTTTGTGGCTTCCTTAGTTGTCAGTATCGGCAATGCTGAAGGTTGGCACCAACCTATTACTGCTTTAGCAGTAATCTTTGGGCTTATTGTGATGTATGATGCTGCAGGGGTACGTTGGGCAGCGGGAAAACAAGCGGCGGTTTTAAATAAAATTGTTGACGATATTTACCACGATGGTAGGGTCCGGGAAGATCGCTTACGTGAATTATTGGGGCATACCCCGGTGGAGGTTTTGGCAGGGGCCTTGTTAGGGATTACCGTTGCTGCTTTATTTTTCTAACTAACTAGATCCAAGTTGAGTTGGGAAAAAACATATGGTATAATACTTTTCGATAAGTTAGGGTGGCGCAGTATTCTAGTCAGGCCACACTTACCTGAAGACGGGCCTAAAGATCCGTCAAAGGGCACATCGATGAAGTCTCTGGTGCTGGCTTTGGACGCCCAGTCTGGGGTTGGTGCTGGGGGTTAAGATATCGGGGCAACCCGTAATGGCATACGGGAATTGACCCTGGTATCGCGGAGACCTAAGTACGTGGAGAAACCAATGAGGGAGGAACTACGGCTTAGGGTGAAACCTGCACACCGGTGCGAACCGTACATAGGATAGCGTTGGATGCAGTGTAGCCTGCCTTGAGCGGGGCTGGTGGGGAGTAGGTTCAAGTTGTTACCTGTGGCCAAAGGTAATAACCTTATGCTACTTGAAACCATTCTTGCAAAAGAGGCTAGGGTAAGAGGTGTGCTGTCGAGGAAATCTCCTAGACTGTTTCAGCCGAAGGCATAGTAGGGATTGTAGTATGGACTAAGTGGTAATCCAGCCAGATCGTTGGTGACACGGTCTAGCGACATTTAAAGGGAAACCACCAGATCGGTGACGACTGGCAAGTCGCTGGGAAATACCAGCTGGACCTAAGCCATAATCTTGACCTACTTGTGCTGCCACCCATCTTGAGGAGATTAGATATGCTCAAAAGTTTTTTAACGTTAGGTTTTTGGGCCGCGCTTTTTGCGTTATTATTTAATGTAATATCCCAAACTTTGCTTAGTCAAGTCGGCTTAATGCCGGCTTTTATATTATTATTTGTTGTTGTCGGAATTGGTATCTTTTTTGACCTTGTAGGTACAGCTGCTGCGGCTGCTGAGGAAAAACCTTTTCACTCTCGGGCTGCAGCTAAGGTTTCCGGTGGTAAAACTGCGGTTTGGCTAGTACGCAATGCCGATAAAGTTACAACTATATGTAATGACTTAATCGGAGATATTTGTGGTACCCTAAGTGGTGCTATGGCAGCAGCAATCATTTACCGAGCGGTATTGATTAACCCAGAGTTATCGGAAGCAATTTTATCTACAGTTATGATTGCTATAGTTGCCGGACTTACAGTAGGTGGAAAAGCCGCCTGGAAACGGGTGGGACTTTCCCATGCTAACCAGATAATTTTCCAGACAGCTAGGGTTATCCGCTTTGTTTATCGAAAAGAATTAGATAGTAATAAACGTTGAATGGAGGCAACTTCTTTGTCTCGTTGGTTAGAAAAAATTCAGTCTCCTAGCGAATTGCAGGGGATGACTAGGGACGAGCTCTATGCTTTGGCCGCCGAGATCCGTCGGGAAATTATTAAAACTACCGCCAAAAATGGGGGACATTTGGCTCCTAGTTTAGGTGTTGTGGAGCTGACCATAGCCTTGCATCTTTGCTATAATAGCCCGACAGACAAAATTATTTGGGATGTTGGGCATCAAAGTTACGCACATAAACTACTAACAGGGCGCTATAAAGATTTTTCCACCTTGCGAACCTTAGGAGGAATTAGTGGTTTTCCTCGGCGTTCAGAAAGTCCCCATGATCCCTTTGGTACCGGCCATAGCAGTACCAGTATTTCAGCTGCTACCGGTTTTGCCGTTGCCCGAGATTTACAGGGCGAAAATTCAGAAGTAGTTGCAGTTATTGGCGACGGGGCTATGACAGGTGGAATGGCTTTTGAAGCGCTGAACCATGCTGGCCATTTAGGTACGAAATTGACCGTTATTTTAAATGACAATGAAATGTCTATTGCTCCTAATGTAGGGGCTCTTTCTAATTATTTAACTAGACTACGGACGGATCCAGCGGTACGCCGGTTTAAAGGCGATATTGAGTATCTGCTCCGTAGAATTCCGGCTATTGGAGAAACTGTAGTTAAAGCAGCTCAGCGAGTTAAAGATAGTCTAAAATACCTGATTGTTCCAGGGATGCTTTTCGAAGAACTAGGGTTTAAGTATTATGGTCCTATTGACGGCCATAATATTGATTTATTAGTAAGTACTCTCCGGGAAGTTAAAACCCGTCACGATCCGGTATTAATTCATGTTTTGACGGAAAAAGGGCGAGGCTATCGGCCAGCGGAAACTAATGCTTCTGCCTTTCATGGCTTAGGGCCTTTTGATATCAATACGGGAAAAGGCCTCAAGAAGGATCCTAATCCAACTTACACGCAGATTTTTGGCTCAACCTTAGTTCAACTAGCAGCTGAAGACCCCAAGATAGTAGGAATTACGGCAGCGATGCCTTCCGGTACCGGTTTAACCGAATTTGCCCAGCGGTTTCCAGAGCGCTTTTATGATGTCGGAATTGCTGAACAGCATGGGGTTACTTTTGCTGCTGGGTTAGCGGCGGCTGGCATGAAACCAGTATTTGCGGTCTATTCCACATTTTTGCAACGTGGATATGATCAGATAGTTCATGATATTTGTCTCCAGAATTTACCGGTAGTTTTAGCTATTGATCGCGGTGGCTTAGTTGGAGCAGACGGCCCTACTCATCATGGTATTTTTGATTTAAGTTATCTGCGGTCACTACCAAATTTAGTTTTAATGGCTCCGAAAGACGGTGCCGAGCTTCGTTCCATGCTAAATACCGCAATAAAACATTCAGGTCCAGTAGCAATCAGATACCCCCGGGGTACCTGTTTACCATTAGCTGAGGAGACTCGGGTTGATTTGCCTATTGGTAAAGGTGAGGTTCTACGAGATGGGACAGATTTGACCTTTGTCGCTATAGGTACCATGGTTGATGTTGCCGTCAAGGCCGCTGAGTATTTGGCCAAGTGTGGAATTAGTGCAGCGGTAATTAATGCTCGCTTTGTTAAACCATTAGACCAGGATCTAATCTTACGTTATGCTGTACGAACCGGGAGAATAGTAACTTTGGAGGAGAATACAGTTGTCGGTGGTTTTGGTTCTGGGGTGTTAGAGTTACTAACGGCGGCAGGAACCGCTTGTGAAATAATGACTATGGGCATTCCGGATAGTTTTGTTCCTCAGGGTTCTCGCCAAGAGCTATTGGATTTAGTCGGTCTAACTCCGGAACGGGTAGCGGAGACCGTAGGTGGATGGTTGGGACACCGTCAAGTGAGCCATGGGTAAAGAGCGTTTAGATAAAATAGTAGTAGCTAGGGGTTTAGCTGAGTCTAGAGAAAAAGCACAAGCCCTTATTATGGCTGGGGAAGTTTGTGTCGATGGCCAAGTTCATCTTAAACCGGGTACTAGTTTTGCACCAGCTGATATCGAAGTTACGGTAAAATCTGACCCCTTGCCCTATGTTAGTAGGGGCGGTCTCAAATTGGAAAAAGCGCTAGCAGCTTTTGCGGTAGATGTTACTGGAAAAGAATGTCTAGATGTTGGTGCATCAACAGGAGGATTTACCGACTGTTTGCTCCAACATGGGGCCTGCCGGGTGATTGCTGTTGATGTGGGTTATGGTCAGTTAGCTTGGTCTTTACGCTCAGATCCCCGGGTTGTTGTTTTAGAAAAGACGAATATTCGCTACCTTCAATTAGAGGGCCTTCCCTTTCGACCCCAATTAATTACGGTAGACACATCGTTTATATCGGTGACTAAGTTTTTAGAAGTGCTAGTTGACTTTCTGCCGGAGACAGGAGAAATTATTTGTTTGGTTAAACCCCAATTTGAAGCCGGGCCTGCCCAAGTTGGTAAAGGGGGAATTGTCAGGGACCCTCAAGTTTTAAAGTCTGTTCTCCAAGAGCATCTTTTGTTCGGCACCAACCTAGGTCTGGGCTGTAGTGGCCTTACTTTTTCACCGATTAAAGGTACTAAAGGTAATATCGAATTCCTAGCCTACTGGCAGAAAGGCTTAGCAGGTATTCCTGCTTCGGAATGGGAAGAAATGATTGAGTCAGTAGTTACTACAGCACAGTTAGGTTTATAAGGAGGAAAATGACTACTCTCGCGATCTTTATTAATCAGGCTAAAGAACGAGCTCTACAAACAGCCAAGTCTATTCAGGATTTACAAGATAATTTAGGATTTCGACTGGTTACATGTCAAGAACCATTAGCCAAATGGCTGGATCTTCCTAAAGAAGAGGGAACAATTCCTAAGTCCTGTATTGTCGTTGGTGGTGATGGTACTCTACTTACTGCTGCAAAACATTATGCTCCTAAAAATATCCCTCTGCTTGGGGTAAATGCCGGGCAGCTAGGCTTCTTATCGGAAGTAGAAATTAGCAGTATAAATGAAGCGTTGAAGAAGTTACTGGTTGGTAAATATCAACTTGATCAGCGGTCCATGTTAGCGGTGGCTGTTCGTCGAGAAGGAATGGATATAGCTAATTATTTGGGGCTCAATGATACAGTAGTTACTAGGGGCACCTTTGCTCGTATTATTACGGTAGATATTCGTATCTCTGGTCACCGGGCCGATCGCTATCGAGCAGATGGGGTTATTGTTGCTACCCCTACCGGCTCAACCGCCTATTCTCTAGCTGCGGGAGGACCGGTAGTTGATCCGCAAGCTGAGGTGTTAGTAGTGACACCGATTTGTCCCCATAGTTTACAGGGACGGGCTATGGTAGTGCGTGACCAGGAGACTGTAGAATTAGAGGTTGTTCATGTTGGTGGTGAAGTAATGCTGACAGTAGATGGGCAAGTCGGCTATCCGTTACAGGCCGGTGATTTAGTTACTGTTAGCCGTTCGCCGGTAGTAACAAGACTGATTCGTTTTGGGGATCAGGGTTTTTACGATAATTTCCGCTCTCGAATCATTGCTAAACGTGAGGTGGATTCCGGTGAAATCTAAACGCCA
>DHRX01000121.1:16942-25588 GCA_002408345.1 Firmicutes bacterium UBA5301
GGCGGTTTAACCCAGCGCCTAGCGGAGCTTGGGGTTGTAGTTACTCAGGCTACAATTTCTCGAGATATTAAAGAGTTAGGTCTTATTAAGCTACCAACAGATGATGGCCGATATAAGTATGGGTTACCTGGCGAAACACCGGTGGGAGATACTTTAAAGAGGGCGCAGCGGATTTTCAAAGAATTTGTCCATTCAATTCAACGAAGTTTTAATTTAATTATTGTCAAGTCAGGTCCGGGTTCAGCTAATACAGTTGCTGCCGCTATTGATGGGTTAAGCTGGCCGGAGATTGTTGGTACTGTTGCAGGTGACGATAGTACCTTAATTTTATTAGCGGATGGGCGAGAACCAGGAGAAGAATCGGTTGATTTAAAGAGAATGGAGAAAATTGCTGTCTATATCGAAAAAAAACTTAACAAACTGAGAGGGTAAAACAGTATGCTCTACGAGCTACACGTGGAGAATTTTGTTTTAATTGATTCATTAAAATTAATGTTTGGTCCTGGGCTAACAGTCTTCACAGGTGAAACCGGTGCAGGTAAATCAATTTTGCTTGAGGCGGTTTCACTACTTAGTGGTGGCCGTGGATTCGGAGAATTAGTGCGTACTGGTACGACCGAAGCTGTTATTGAAGGGGCTTTTCGTATCACTAATCTAACGGAGGCTCAGGATTTCTTAAAAACGAAAGGTCTGATCGGTGCTAGTGAGGAGCTTATTTTATCCCGGCGGATCCAAACTAATGGGCCTAATCGTTGTTGGGTCAATGGCCATTTAACAACCCTAGCTGACCTGACTGAACTAGGTAGTATGCTTATGGATATCCAAAGCCAGGGTGAACACTATTCTTTATTAAGCCCTAAGCAACATCTGCGTATTTTAGATTGCTATGCTGGCTCCCAGGTAATAGCATTGAAAGCTGAATATCAAAAAAATTATCGGCGTTATAAAGAGCTCCAAACGGAATTAGCTGAGTTAACTAGATCTGAACAAGAGCGGCTACGGCAGATCGATATGCTGCAGTTTCAAATACAAGAGATTAATGATGCTAACCTCAGAGAGGGCGAAGACCAAGAGCTTTTGGAGCGGCGTAATATCTTACGCAATGCGGAAAAACTGGCTGCAGAAAGCGCACGGGCCTTTGGTCTTATGAAGGAAGGCTTTAGCCAAGTCCCTGGAGCATTAGATTCGCTTCAGGAGGCAGCGGCTTGTCTAGAGCGGGTTGCTAGAATTGATAGTGGTTTAAATGAGTCAGTTAATAATATGGCTCATTTTTTGTCTGGTTTAGAAGAACTTACTGATCGGCTACGTTCTTACCTAGAAGAGTTAGATTATGATAGTTCTGAACTAGACAAGCTAGAAATGCGTTTAGTCCTACTTGAAAACTTAAAGCATAAGTACGGCCCGGAATTGGTAGATGTCTTGAGTTATCTGCAAAAAGCTCAGCAGCAATTAGCACATTTGGAGGATAGCGAGTGTCGCCGGGATAAACTGGATGCGGAGATTGAACATGTGGCTCAGGTTGCTGAGACATTAGGGTTACGTTTGCGAGGGCTAAGAGAAGAAGCCGCGAAACGGCTGAAGGCAGAAGTTGAGGAAAGTTTGGCTGAACTACGTCTTACTGATGCCCGCTTAGAAGTGGCAGTAGAACCTTTAGCTAGCGGTGATCGGTTTGGTGAAGATGGTCTTGATATGGTAGAGTTTCTCTTTAGCGCTAACCCAGGGGAACCATTAAGACCTCTACAAAAAGCAGCTTCTGGTGGGGAATTATCTAGATTACTTCTGGCTTTTAAGGGCGCTTTAGCTGCAGCGGAAGGGGTACCTATTCTTATTTTTGATGAAATTGATACCGGTACTAGCGGGCGAACTGCCCAAGCTATTGCCGAACGGTTAGATCGGTTGGCCCAAAATTACCAGGTTTTTGCCGTAACCCATCTTCCTCAAATTGCAGCTATGGGCGATCACCATTACTTATTAGAAAAGGAGATAGATCTAGAGGGTAATACTCGAATTAAGGTGAAACTACTAGATCGGCAAGGGCGAATTAATGAATTAGCACGACTGTTAGGCGGTATTACCGTTACCGAGGCTACGTTAAAGGCTGCTAGTGATCTTCTACTGCAAGTGGAAAAATACAAGAATAAGAGCTGATCTCTGCCAGAGTTGCCAGGCATAAACCACCAGCTAGGAGGGGAACCTAAGGCCAGTTGGCAATAAGGCAGGGATTTTTTTGTGGCGTAAGCGGTACTTCTCCTCAAAACAATTATTTTGGTTAATGCTCTTTTTTTTCTTTATTGGCTGGTATAGCTGGAACCATCTAGAAGACTTTATTGGCATACCTAAAGAATTCCGGATGATTCAAGGAAGAGTCCAGAGCTATACTACTAAATGGCCATTACAAGTCGAAATTGCACCTGAGGCCCAAGGAATCCTTCAAATCCAGTCGGGCAAAAAGTTGACTATTAATCCGCTACAAGCCGGAGAGAGTACATTTGACTTAAGCCTTTTTGGGTTTATTCCCTTAAAAAATCGGGTTGTTTCTGTTGTTCCGGAACTAAAGGTAGTTCCAAGCGGAGAATCGATCGGGGTTATGCTGGCTGCCCAAGGGCTTATTGTTGCTCAGTTAGCTAAAGTGCGAATGCCAGATGGTACCTATCTTTCTCCAGCAGCAGAAGCCGGTTTACTCCCTGGGGATTTGTTAGTACAGATTAACCAACACGTGGTTAGTAACCCCCTCGATGTCGAAGAGGCTTTAAGGTATTATCGAGGCAATTCAGTTACGGTAAAAGTAGTGCGCGGTGGAGAGCCACATTTTTTTCAAGTTCAGCCGGCTACGATTATAGATTCTAACGGTAATAAGGAGCTGAGGTTAGGGATCTATTTAGAGGATACAGCTGCTGGTGTTGGAACCTTAACTTTTTACCATCCAGATACCAGAAAGTATGCTGCTTTAGGCCATATGATTACCGATACCCGTACAGGTCAGGAAGCTCTAATTACCGATGGGAAAATTGTAGCCGCTATTATTGCTGGAGTTAGACCGGGGATCAAGGGGCGGCCAGGTGAAAAAATCGGCTTATTTCAAGACCGAGCACCGAGTTTAGGTAATATCGGGAAGAATTCACCGATCGGTATTTATGGAGAGCTCCAACGGTTGCCTCACTACCAACAAGAACCTTTACCGGTGGCCTTAGTTCACGAAGTGGAGGTTGGGCCAGCCCAGATCTTAACCGTAGTCGAACACGACCAGGTTGAAGTATTTGATATTGAGATTATTAAAATTAATAAACAGTCTAAACCTAGCGCGAAAGGGATGGTTATTGAAATAACCGACCCTAAGCTGCTTCAGATTACTGGGGGAATTGTCCAGGGGATGAGCGGTAGTCCGATAATTCAACATGGTAAAGTTGTTGGAGCTATAACCCATGTTTTCGTTAATGATCCTACCCGGGGCTATGCAGTTTTTGCTGAATGGATGGCCCACGAAGGGGGCCTGTTTGAGCAGACTTTACCGTCCCGAGGAGATGCGGCGGCCTAGGTAAGGAGGATAATTTTGCCAGAAAGTGAACGTGTAGTTGGAGGTTGACCTGATGCAAATTATCCGAGTGCTACTCATTGGTACAGGTAATAATGGGTTGAGTAGTATTACTGCTCTAATTAGAGGAAATGTTGGTTTAGAGTTAGTTGAAGATGTAGTTAGTTCAGATGTTATCATATTAGATTTAACTGGTATTTCCCTAGAATATAGCTTGGTATTCAATAAGATGTTAACAGATTCTGTTCAGGGTAAAGTTAGCCCCAAGGTAATTGCAATTACCGAACCAAGTCAGATAGATCAGACTTATAAGCTTATTGAATCAGGCATAGACTTTCATATTATTAGGCCCTTTGAACCAGGCGTTTTATTAAGAAGAATTCGCCAGATTGCTTTGGGGCACAGCTTAAGGCCAACCGGTTTATACTCGCCAAACTCTGCTTTAATCCAATGGACCGAGGAGGCTATTCAGCGAATTGGGATACCTGCTTCGTTAAGAGGGTATCCTTTTCTTCGGGACGCAGTACTTATGGTCGCTACTAATTCTGAGTACTTGACCGGTGTTACTAAGCGGCTGTACCCTCTTATCGCCGAAAAGTACTATACTACTAGCGCTGTAGTGGAAAGGGCTATGCGACATGCTATTGAGTATGCTTGGATCAACGGAGATTTAGACTATTTATATAATTTGTTTGGTGCAACGGTTAGTAGCGACAAAGGAAAACCAACTAACACGGCTTTTATTGCTCGACTTTCTGAGTTATTACGGTTATCCAGTTAGATAGGGGGTAAAGAGATGTCCCGCCCAATTAAGGGTGTGGCTAGGGTGGGAGAGCGGACTAAAGAGCTAGTGAACCATATAAAGCCCGGGGACATCGCATGTATCACTCACCAGGATTTGGATGAAGTGGCGGCATTTTCCCTATTTAAGGCCAAGGTTTCTGCGGTAATTAATAGCCGTTCCTTTACTTCTGGACGTTATCCCAATAGTGGACCCCTTTTTCTACTAGAAAGAGGGGTTCTTTTATTTGAGGTTGCGCCAGAGGCGGATTTAGCTGCTTGGAATGGTCAGGAAGTTGTTATTTACCCTGAAACAAACGTTATATGCTGGGGAGAAGAAAATCTAGCTCTTGTACCTTATTCTTGGGAAAATGTGCAATTAGATCAAGCTAAAGTCCGGAAAAACCTGAATGTAGAGTTAAAGAAGTTTGTCCAAAACACCCTAGAATACGCAGCCAAAGAATTGGGGTTAATTACTGGTGAGTATCCGATCCCCGAAATTACAACTAAAATTACCGGTCGGCATGTCCTAGTAGTGGTTAGGGGTAAGAATTATCGGGCAGACTTAGCAGCGCTACGTAGCTATATTTCAGAAATTATGCCGGTATTGATCGGTGTAGATGGTGGAGCAGACGCACTACTGGAGCTGGGTTGGAAACCAGATATAATAATCGGTGATATGGATAGTGTTAGCGATGAAGCATTAGCATCTGGTGCAGAACTGATTATTCACGGTTATATGGATGGGCGGGCCCCAGGTGCCGAACGTTTAGCTAAGTTAGGTTTAGAAGGTGTTATCTGGCAGATTCCTGGCACTAGCGAAGATTTGGCCTTATTACTAGCTTATGAACAAGGCGCTGATCTTATTGTAGCTGTAGGCACCCATTCTAATATGGTGGATTTTCTCGATAAAGGTCGTCCTGGTATGGCTAGCACCTTTTTGGTAAGACTGAAAGTGGGCGAAAAGCTAGTTGATGCTAAAGGCGTCTACGAACTTTACAAAGGCCGAATTCGTTCGTCTTATGTTATTCCTATGCTAATTGCAGCGGCTGTGCCTGTAATGGTATTATTGACTACCGCTAAACCGCTACGTACCTGGTTCCGGTTGTTAGTAATGTACCTCCAGGTTTACCTGGGGTTTTAGGGTGAGCGGAGTGCTTATTGATTATCGTCACCATATTTTTACGTTAGTAGCTATCTTTTTAGCGCTGGGGTTAGGTGTTCTAATTGGCGGTGCTCTCTTTGCTGAAGATTCTCTAGTTAAGAGCCAGGCTGAGCTGGTTAATCGCCTGGAACATGATTTTAATAATTTACGGGCTGAGAACCGGAAACTGGTTCAATCGGTTAACTTACTTAGGAGCGAATTAAACCTAGAAAAGCAGTTTGCAGACTGGATCTTGCCTTGGTCAATTGAAGGGAAATTGGCTGGCGAAACTTTTACCTTAATTAATTTAGAGCAAAAAACGATCGATCGTAAGAGTATAACGGAATTGGTGAATTTGTTGGAAAAAAGCGGTGGAAAAGTACTGACTCAAGTAACTTTACAACCAGAAATTTGGGCCCAGGCCCAAAACGAGGATTTCCAGATGCTAACCGGAATTTTAGCAGCTGGTTTACGGGGGCCACGGTTAGTCGAGTTAGAATATCGAGGCTATATCCAGTTTTCTGGTCGAGAGCTCTTTCCTGCTCGGCGTATTTTGCTGTTGGGGCAAGATGATAAAGTTAACCGGTTGCGTAGTTACTTTACCCAGGTTGGTCTTTGGGCTCAACCGATTAATTTGAATTTAAGTACGTCCCAAGAAAAAGTCCGCTTGATCTTTAAGTTAGTTGAGGAGATTAACCGTGTATCAAATAACGGTGCTTATTCCAGCGTACAATGAGGAATTGCGGCTGGCAGCTACTCTGAGAGCCGTTTTCAAAAGACAACGGCAGCGGCAGGTAATTGTGGTTGATGATGGTTCCCGGGATCGGACAGCAGAAATTGCGGCTCAGTTTCCGGTGGAATTAGTTCGCTTACCAACTAATCAGGGGAAAGCTAAGGCGGTGGAGGTAGGGTTACGCCAGGCTACCGGGGAAATTATCGTTTTACTTGACGGAGATTTAGCTGAAACAGCCTATTTTTATCCCCAATTAGTTGACCCCTTATTAACCGGGACGGCCAGGATGGTAGTAGCTCGTCTAACTTCTCCTAAAGGTAGCGGAGGGGTTGGGGTGGTTCGGAAAGTAGCTAACTGGGGCTGTTATTGGTTGACTCGGCAACATTTTCCGGCTCTTCTTTCGGGGCAAAGAGCTTTCTTTTATTCTGATTTACCGTACCTACTTCCTTTGGGCCAGGGGTTTGGTTTAGAGTTTGCCCTCACTGTCAGGGCTATCAAAAAGGGAATTCCAATAGTTGCGCTGCCGGTACCTATGGAACATGCTTATACCGTTCGGAATTTTGCTGGATTTCGGCACCGTTCTCGACAATTTAGAGATATTTGTCGTACCATTTGGCAATTACGGGGTGAAGTAAAATCCTAATTATTTTGGTAGCACTGGCGGCTTCAATTATTACTAAGATTTTCGTTATGTTGATGATCCCACTTTTTCAGCGGGTTAGTTGGGTTGCTCCTAATTATAATGACCAGTTAATTCCGGTTTCTGCTGGGTTGATGTTTTTGCCTGGACTCAGCGTGGCTTGGCTGGTTCTCTTAGTAGCAGGGTACCGGCAGGTCGGAACAGCTTTAACCTTAGCTTGGGGTTTTGCTTTATTAGGGTTTCTCGATGATTTAGGGGGACAAGAAGAACACGGGGGATTTCGGCGCCATATTAAGAATTTAGTTCAGGGTACTTTAACAACCGGTGGCTTGAAAGCTTTAGGTGGTGGTTTTTTAGCGGTAACAGCTGCAATGCAGTTAGGAAGAGGTTGGTTACCTATTATTTTGGGGGCTCTGAACATTGCGTTAAGCGCCAACTTGGTTAATCTTTTAGATTTACGACCAGGCAGGGCTATTAAAAGCTATTTTCTACTGGTAATTCCTTTTTTCTTTATAATCAGCGGCGTTAGTCTGCCTATTTTTCGGCAGCTAGCTGCGGTTGGTGTACCGGCTTTGGCTGTAATTATGGTTTTGGCGCCGTACGATTTACAAAGTTCAGTTATGCTCGGGGATACAGGGGCCAACCTACTAGGTGCTTTAGCTGGACTCCATTTTTTAATCCTCAACAATGTAGCAGTTTCGATTCTGGCTTTTACAGTATTAGCAGGTCTAAATTATATGGCGGAGAAGATATCCTTTAGTCAAATTATCGCTAATTCTCCAGTTCTTACTTGGTTTGATAGATTGGGGAGGCCGGAATAAGGAGACCAGATATGTATTTTGGTTGCCATGTTTCTATTGCTGGTGGTCTTGATAAAGCAATTCAGCGTGGTCAGGATTTAGGTTGTCGAGCTATTCAAATTTTTGCTAGTAACCCCCGGGGTTGGCGGGCGAAGCCTATTAATCCACAGGAAGCTCAAAATTTTTGTTTAGCTCGCCAAGAGACGGATATCAAATATGTAGCGGTTCATTCTACTTACTTAGTTAATCTGGCTTCACCTCGGGATGAGATTAGGAGTAAATCATATACTCGTCTTAAAGAAGACCTTTTACGAGCTGGAATGATCGGTGCTGACTTTATGGTACTTCATCCTGGCAGCCATGGCGGTGCCGGATGGGAAGAGGGGGCTCAGCATGTTGCCCAGGCGCTAACTAGAATTCAAGGGGAAATGGATCTTCAGACTAGGGTTTTATTGGAGATTGAGGCTGGCGCAGGGTTCGAAATTGGTAGTAGTTGGGGCAATTTAGCTTATATAATGGGACAAGTACCAGCAGCTCAGAAATGGTTGGGGGTTTGTTTAGATACGTGTCATTCCTTTGCGGCTGGGTATGACTTACGGACTGCTAGCGGTTGGGAAAAGACTTTGCACGAACTTGATAGTACCTGTGGCTTAGAGAGTTTAAAGTTAATTCACGCTAATGATTCTATCGGGGCGCTCGGCGGCCATTTGGATCGGCATACCCATATCGGCTCCGGTCTTATTGGCGAGGGTGGTTTTCGAGAGATGATGCGCCGTCAAGAATTAGTGGATTTACCAGTTATTTTAGAAACTCCTGAGGATAGCCATGGTGATTTTGCTACGAATCTAGCTACGCTACAAAAAATTTGGCAAACTAGGTAAATGCCATCTGATAAGGGCCGAGAAGGTAAAATGAATATTAGGTAGAATAATCGTATATGTCGCATAGTTTACTTTAAATGAGGTGGGAGGAGATGAGCAGGCCGGGTTTTTTAACCCTAAATAGCCGATTTTTGGG
>DHRX01000073.1:0-11855 GCA_002408345.1 Firmicutes bacterium UBA5301
ATTTCCTTCAGGGCAGGGTGAGGCTTTGGCCAAGTCCCTACCGGTGGTAATGCAGGTATACTGCTAGTCCACGAGCCGTAAGGCAGATCCGGTGCGATTCCGGAACCGACGGTACAGTCCGGACGAAAGAAGGAACCAGCTGATTTGGTTTTGTGCACGCCCTGAACTTATTTTGTTCAGGGCGTTTTTTATTGGTTTACTCAGGGGTGATTTGGCATGGAAAGCCAACGTGTAGTCCAGTGCCGGGATGTAACCGTTTCCTATACTGGAACTACTAATGTTCTGGAAGGGATCAACTTACAAGTTAATACCGGGGAATCTGTAGCTGTAGTCGGACCTAGTGGGTGTGGAAAATCGACACTACTTAGAGTAATTGCCGGCTTACTGCCACCCACGTCCGGCGCTATCCAGGCATCCCAACGCCACCTTGGCTTTGTTTTTCAGGAACCGACCCTCTTTGCCTGGCGAACAGCTCTCGCTAACGTAGCTCTACCTTTGGAAATTAAAGGTGTCAACGAACCAGAGCGGTCACAAAGAGCTTTACAGACCCTACAAGATGTAGGCCTTGGGGAGGCGGCCAACCTTTACCCAAAAGAACTATCTGGAGGAATGAAACAACGGGTAGCTTTAGCTAGAGCTCTGGTTGAACATTCCCAACTCTTACTCTTAGATGAGCCGTTTGCTGCTCTAGACGCTTTACGACGAGAGCGCTTTTGTTATGAGATGTGGCGTTTAGCCCGTAAAAAAAACCTCTCTCTAATTTTGGTAACCCATAGTATTACCGAAGCGGTCTGGATGTCTCACCGGGTCTTAATTATGACCGAAAACCCCGGTCAAATCGTTGCTGATATTCCGGTTTCTTTGCCAGACCAACGGGATTCGGCAATTCTTTCTACTAATGAATTTACCGCTATCTGTACAAAAATCCGTACGGTCTTAGCTGCTGGGGGGGGGTACGATGGGTATTAGAAGAAAAGTTAATAGCAGAGTAGCCTCGCTAATCTTGGCTATTTTAATCGTTTTCATCTGGTGGTGGCTTTCTCGGTCTTTTCCCGTTTATATCTTACCTTCTCCTGGTACCGTTCTGGCTAGAGGGTACACTTATGCTCGAGAAGGTCCGCTACTCCAACATTTTTGGGTCACAGCCAACGAAGCTCTTGGCGGTTTTTTTCTCGGTAGCATAGTAGCCTTGCCGTTAGGTTATCTGTTAGCCAAGGTTCCGTGGCTAGAGGAAGCGGTAGCTCCATTTTTATCAGCTTCCCAAGCTATACCTATCGTTGCGCTGGCTCCATTACTGATTATTTGGTTTGGTTTCGGCCTGACCTCTAAGATTTTAGTTGCTGCTTTAGTCGCCTTTTTCCCGGTTTTGACTAACTTAGTTGTCGGGTTACGCCGTACTGATCCACGGGCCTATGAGCTTATGGCCATACTCGGGGCCACTCGCTGGCAAGTCTTTACCAAACTAGAGGTTCCTAGCGCTCTACCGGTTATGTTAGCCGGTTTCCGGGTTGGCTTGGCCCTATCTGTCATCGGTGCTGTCGTTGGTGAATTCGCTAGTTCCGATAAGGGCCTAGGTTATTTAGTCAATATGTCTTCTGGCATGTTGGATACACCACTGCTCTTTGTGGCTCTGATCGCCTTGGCTATTCTAGGAATTTCTTTACACCTCTTATTATTGCTTGTCCAAAGTTTGCTTGTTCCCTGGGCTAATGGCAAGGGCTTAGGGTCTTCCAATAATCAACTTTAAATTTAGGAGGAGATTTTTAGTGAAAAAATTATTTGCTGGACTGCTAATTATACTAATTTTAGTCATGGGAATATCGGTTTTAAACGCTGGTTGTACAGAACAGCCGAAAAAAGTACACTTAGTCATGGGGTATATCCCTAACGTGCAATTTGCCCCTTGGTATGTAGCTCTAGAAAAAGGGTTCTTTCAGGAAGCAGGACTAGATGTAACAATGGATTATGGCAAAGTTAATGATGTTATGCGGCTCCTAGCTGCGGGAAAAATCGACTTCGCCATCGCCGGTGGAGATGAAGTCATCGTGGCCCGGGGCCAGGGTATCCCTGTCTCCTACAGTATGGCTCTCTATGCCCGGTTTCCAGCAGTAATTGTCTCATTGGCTGATCAACAGATTACCTCTCCAGTCGACCTAAAGGGAAAATCTATTGGCATCCCCGGGTTTTATGGAACTAACTATATCGCTATTAAAGCGGTTCTAGCCGGGGCTGGGCTTAAGGAAAATGAAGTTACCATTAGACCTATCGGATACACCCAAGTAGCTAGTCTTAGCGAAAGAAAAGTTGATGCAATAGTCGGGTTTGCCAACAACGAACCTGTCCAGTTGCGCCAGCAAGGCTTAGATATTAATGTAATTAATTGTGACCAGTACTTTGATCTAGTCGGCCATGGCGTAGTTACCGGTAGCAAAGCCCAAAAGGACCCGACGCTCACCCGAGCATTCATCCAGGCTACCTTGAAAGGTATGGAGTACGCCCTGGCTCACCCTGAAGAGACTATGCAGATCTGCCAACAGTACATCCCTGAACTTGATGCTACCAACAGCCCGGTACAGTACCAGGTGTTATTAGAATCAATGCAGCTGTGGCAGAGTCCCACTACTCAAAAACACGGTTTAGGCTATTCCGCCCCCCAAGCCTGGGCAAAATCCCAGCAACTAATGTATGGGTGGGGCATGATCCCCCAAACCAGTCCGGTCGAGGATTTAGTCACGAACCAATTTTTACGGTAAAATGCTATAATTATTGATTTTCAGTAAATAAGAGCTATAGCGGCTATTAAGCCGCCATAGCTCTTATCTTTTTGTCGTTATATACCAAAATATGTTGCTGATCTTACCTTACGATAGTATATTCTAATTAGAGAAAGCCAATAAGTGTAAAAGGCGGTGGTTTATTGAGTACGATGAGAAGTTCTGCTGTTTTTTTAGTTGTTATCTGTTTATTGGTTTTTGGAGCGGTAGGAGCTCTGGCTCAACGCCCTTGTGATCCAGGAGATCGACCGGAAATCGCTGTAATAAAAAGCCTGCAAGGTTCAGTGGTAATAATAAAACCAAGCGGGACTCAATACGTAGCTAAAGTAGGAACCGTTCTACACCCAGATGATATTGTAAGTACAGGAGATAATTCTGCCGTCGAAATTGCCATAGAATATGCCGCAGAAAACGGAACACAAGTCTGGTTAGGAGCAAATAGTAAAAGTAAGTTTTACTCCGATCTGCATTGCGGATCCGACGATGGCACCTCTTATTATTGGGTAACACCAAACACCGTAACTGTTACCCTCCTACAAGGGACCGTTAGAGCTAACGCTTACGAATATACCGCATTTGAAATACTTACTGAAAATGTCCGTATCGGCCCACCTGAATATTCTGGCTGTTGGGAATTCCCGACTGAATTTGAAGTCCAATTTACCAAAGGCCAAACCAATAAAAACGCTATTGCGCTTGACAAACTAGATCCAATGACCCAACAGATGGTAATGAGCATGTTAATAGCCTACGGGGTTACTAGTGTAGACCAACTTACCTTAGAACAACAGCAAGAAATAGCGATGTTACTCCAATTAACTACCGGAAACGCCCCAAATATCGTTTATGATATGACCACAAAAGTAAGAGTAAACCGAGGAAAATTGAGCCTATACAACAACCTTATCCGTCGAAGCTGGACTGACGAAATAACTGTCTATAAAGGTGAGGCCACAGAAGTAACCGGCGCAGAACGGCCTACTGATCCAATACCTTTTTAGTACCGGCTAATAAAGACAAGGAGGCCAAGATTAATGAAAAAGCGGATTATAACAGTATTATTAGCCTTAGTGCTAATTAGTGGTTTTGCCCCTAATATAATGGCTACCAACAGCACTATTGCCGTTATGCCCTTTGAAATAGGCGGCACCTTAGATAATTGGTGGTGGTGGGGCACTGATGAAATGTTAGACGGTATTGCCCAGCGGATTACCGATAAACTAGCTAACGAACCAGACCTGACTATTGTCGACCGCACTCGGATTCAAGATATCCTTGCTGAACAGGAGCTGCAACAGTCAGGAGCTGTAGATCTAAGTACAGCCGTTGAAATCGGTCGCTTATTAGGTGCCGATTTATTATTAGTCGGAACACTCAATGAGTTTGGATTTAAAAACGAAGGTGGGGTCTCTGTTTCCTTTATATCTGTAAAGAGATCAAATGCTAATGTTAAACTCTCTGCCCGCCTCATCTCTGTACAAACCGGACAGGTACTAGCGTCCTTTGAAGGCGTAGGAAAAGATTCGGGTACTTCCCTATCAGTAGACTATTTCAAAGGCATCTCTTTTAACAGTTCTGAATTTGAAAACTCAGTCCTCGGAAAGGCCCTGGGTAAATCTATCGACGATTTGATGACCAAGTTTAGACCGGCTTTAAAGAATGCCCAATCCCGGTCATCCGGTCCAGCTACTACCGCAACTACTACAGCTACGGGAAAAATTGCAGCTGTAACCGGTAACTATATTATCCTTGACGTAGGTTCTGTTGATGGGGTCACCGATAAAACCAAATTTGATGTCTACCATCTACAAATTATTGAAGGGTTACCTAACCCTGTCCGCATTCCATTGGGAACTCTACGGGTAATGAGTGTTGACCTCAATGCCACCGTTACCTCCATAGAGAAAATGGCAGATGGTGCCCCCCCCATTGCTGCTGGTGATATTGTAGAGTACTCCAAAGCAAAATAAAGTAGTCAATCATTATGCCAGCAAATGAATTAAGGCCGAGAGCTTGTTCTCGGCCTTAATGCTGATCTAATCTAATATTCCGAACTACATCGGTAAACTAGTTAACCCTTGTAACCAACCTGGCCAAACTCCGGTAAAGAGAATAACCACTACTGCAACCAAAACTACCGCTCCTAAAGCATGGCCATCTCCTTCCTGTAGGTTCCACTCCCCTTCCTCAAAGAAGGCGCTCCGCAGCATCCGATAGTAATAAGCTACCGATAATACCCCGTTTAAGACCATAATTACAGCTAAAAGATAGTGAGCCTCCTCAACACTAGCCATGAAGAGTAGTAACTTACCCATAAATCCACCTGTAGGGGGTATCCCGACTAGCGAAAAGACAAAAACCCCTAAGGCTAACCCAAAGAGGGGTTGTACCCGACCAAGCCCCTGGAAGCCTTGAATTTCCAAACCTCTTCCCTGGCTTTCCGCCCAAAGGATAATAGCGAAGATGCCTAGATTAGCAGCTGCATATACCGCTACATAAACTTGGAGCGCAGCGTAAGCCGCCGGGGTCCCTAAAACGAAGGCTACTAGTAGATAACCGACATGGGCAATTGAAGAGTAGGCCATTAACCGCTTCAAATTAGTTTGCCGTAAGGCTGCTAAGTTACCGATAGTCATACTGGCTATGGCGATCAGTAAAAAGTAGTAATTTATTTCCTGGGCAAACTCTCCGGCAAAAAGCGCTAAAAAACGGCCAAAAAAGGCGAGAACCGCCACCTTAGCACCGACCGAAAAGAAAGCAGTTATCGGGGTTGGTGCCCCCTGTAAAGCATCAGGAGCCCAAACCTGAAACGGAACCGCAGCTAGCTTAAAGAGGAGCCCGCTTAACAGAAGGATTGTACCGGTTACAACCATCCCTTGGGCTACCGCTAAATGCTGGGCCAAAACAATCAGACTCAACGAACCGGTAACCCCATAGAGAAAACTAATACCACAAAGTAGAGCCGCTGAGGCTATCGAACCCAAAAGGAAATATTTAAGACCAGCCTCAGTTGATAACGGATCTTGACGGAGAAAAGCAGCTAATAAATACGAAGTTAGGGAAATTAGCTCCAATCCAATATAAAGGGTTAGCAAGTTCTCCGATCCCAATAATATTGATATCCCCAGATAAGCTCCGATTAATAACGCTAAGAACTCGGCCGGAGGTAAAGCCCGCTCCTTGACATATTCAAAAGATAGCAAGAGCATGAGCAACCCGGTAATTCCGAAAAACAGTTTGAAAAAGGTGCTCCAGTCATCAACCAGTAAATGCCCGGCAAAAGCCACTTCTTTTACACCAACCAAGGAGGTAACCGCTATTAGATAAGCCCCAAAAGTAAGAGCAGCCAGACCAAAAGCGGTCCAACGCTTACGCTCAACGGCGGTCCAGAGATCTACTAGAATAATGGCTAAAATGCCTACCGCTAAAACTAATTCCGGTAAGAGCAGACGATACTCCACCTTAATTCCCTCCCAGGAGAGCTAGGATACCGCTAACCGCTGGACTAACCAAGTTAACCAATAGGGCTGGGTAAACACCTAACACTATTGCCGTTATTACTAACGGGGCCGCTGCCACCAGCTCTAAACCTTTGAGGTCAGCAAACTGCGGCCAATCTACGCGTGGTTCGCCTAATAAAACACGCTGCATCATCCATAACAAATAAGCAGCGGTCAGCACTAACCCCAGACCACCAATAAAAACTAAGTTACGGAAGTTAACAAAAGCACCCATCAGCACAAAGAACTCTGCTATAAAGCCACTAAAACCAGGGAGTCCCAAAGAAGCAAAGGCGGCTATAGCCAGCACTACACCGATCGCCGGAATCTTTACGAGTAACCCACCTAATTCCGAAATTTTACGGGTGTGAGTCCGCTCATAGATTAAACCAACACTGTAGAAAAGCAAAGCAGAAATAATCCCATGAGAGAACATCTGGAAGACCGCACCGTTTAAGGAAGCCGGCGTCATTGCAGCAACACCTAGTAGTACGTAACCCATGTGGCTAATCGATGAATAGGCCACCATTTTCTTCAGATCATCCTGCCCCATAGCAGCTAAAGCACCGTAGACAATGTTGATAATCCCTAGTACAGCCAAGATCGGGGCAAAACTAAGGGACGCATCAGGTAACGTCGGTAGTAAAATTCGGAAGAAACCATAGGTACCCATTTTCAATAAAATCCCGGCCAGAAGCATGCTCACCGCCGTTGGGGCTTCTACGTGAGCATCTGGTAACCAAGTATGGAAGGGAAATACCGGCACTTTAACGGCCAAACCGATAAAGAAGGCCAGGAATACCCAAAACTGCAAATGACTAGAGTAGGTTATCTGTGTCAACTCAATGATATTAAAGCTGTTAATCCCCGCCGCAAAGTATAGGGCCAAAATACCGACCAGCATAATTACACTACCAAAAAGAGTATAGATGAAAAACTTAAGGGCCGCGTACTCTTTTCTCGGTCCACCCCAAATTCCGATCAGGAAGTACATCGGTACTAAGACTACTTCCCAAAAGATGTAGAAGAGGATGTAATCTAGCGCTAAAAATACGCCGATCAAGCCAGCTTCTAAGAGCATCAGTAGGGAAAAATAGGCCTTAGACCGATAGTTTACCTCCCAGGAGGCTAACACCGCTAAAACAGTTAGAAGCGCCGATAAAAAGACTAGCGGATAAGAGAGCCCATCCACCCCTAAATGATAGCTCACCCCATACTGAGGTAACCACGGCAAAACCTCTTCTAATTGAACACCAGATTGGCCAAAGTCGACCTGGGTTCCGATAACCACCACCAACAGTAAGGTAAGCAAGGAAACGGCCAGCGCCGCTACTTTATATCCCTTCGTCTTCCCTTTCGGTAGGAACGCAATACCAAGACTCCCGACCAAGGGTAAAATTATCGCTAGACTTAACCATGGTAAGTTCATTTTACTTCTCTCTCCTTCGCCTGTTAACCCAATAACTTGAAGGTCAAAATGCTGATCAATACCGCCCACACAAGAGATAAGAGATAATTAGCGGTTAACCCATTTTGCCAGCGGCGGACCCGGTCCCCCGCCCTACCTACGCTATGACCAAATCCGACTACAAAACCGTCGATAAGCAGAATATCTATTTTAGCTATTAGCAGAGCTAAGTTCTTACCAAGCCTGCCCACAGCATTTACTAAACCATCAATAACCGTCTGGTCAAACCAAGCGACAAACTCAGCCACCCGAATCGTACCTGTAACAAAGACTCGATTGTAGAACCGATCGAAATAATAAGCCTGCTGTAACAGTTGATAGCATTGGGGAAAGCGTTGGGTCAAAACTGACGGCTGGAACCAGCGGAACAGATAAGTGAAAATCGCCAAAACAATACCGCCTAACGCTGCCACCGTAGCTATTCGAGTCACATAGTGGTGAATGGCGCGGGGCAGGTGGAACTCTGTACCTAAGAAGCCACCTAGGATATTCCCAGAAAAATCGGCCCCTAACCAGCCTGCCGCTAAAGCAAATCCGCTTAAAATAAGGAGTGGAACCGTCATTACCGGACTAGACTCTTGAGCCTGCTCAGCTCCTTGACTCCGGGGCTGGTGCCAGAAAGTAAGAACTACCGCCCGAGTAATATAGAAAGCGGTTAGGATCGCAGCGACAACACCCATCCAAAAGAGAACGCTATTTCCAGAAGCGTAAACCGCCGCTAAAATACTGTCTTTGCTGTAAAAACCAGCAAAGGGGAAAACCCCAGCCAAAGCCAGGGATCCGGCTAGAAAAGCGAGGGTAGTATAGGGCATCCGCCGGCCTAATCCGCCCATCTCCCGCATATCCTGAGTATGCACCGCATGGATAACACTGCCAGCCCCTAAAAAGAGTAGCGCTTTGAAAAAAGCATGGGTCATTAGGTGAAAGACGCCAGGAAAAAAAGCACCAACACCTAAACCTAACATCATGTAACCTAACTGACTAATCGTTGAATAGGCTAATACTTTCTTGATATCATTAACGACCAACCCCACCGCCGCAGCCAAGAGGGCAGTAATTCCACCTACCCAAGCAACAACCTGCATAACCTGGGGTACTACTAAATACAGCGGCAAAGATCTAGCGATCAGATAAACACCTGCAGCAACCATTGTGGCCGCGTGAATTAAAGCGCTAACCGGAGTTGGTCCAGCCATAGCATCAGGTAACCAAACCTGAAAAGGAAACTGAGCTGATTTCCCAGCTGCCCCTAAAAATAGACCGGCCGTTACCAAAACTAAAGTTCCTTGAGAAATTGCACCGGTCTGGGCTAAAGCAAAAATCTCTTGAAAATTAAAGGTGCCGGTAGCATTAAAGATGGCCATTAAAGCAATCATAAAGCCAAAATCGCCAACCCGAGTAGTTAGGAAGGCTTTATTGGCAGCTTGAGGAACCCCTGGATTGCGAAAATAGTGACCGATCAATAAATAAGAACAGAGCCCCACCAACTCCCACGCGATTAGTAGTAATAAGTAGTTATCTGCCAAAAGCAGTGTCAGCATCGCAGCGGTAAACAAAGATAGGTTGGCGTAATACCGGGAATAATGGCTATCCCCTTGCATATAGCCTAAAGAGTAAATCTGAACTAAAAGGCTAACTAAGGTTACTACTACCAACATCATTGCTGCTAGTGGGTCAACCTGAAAACCAAAGGTAATCTGAAAACCCGGCCACTCTAACCAAGTAAAGGAGGTATGGTAGCTTTGCCCTTGGGCAACCTGGACCAATACAGCCAAGCTAAAAAGAAAAGAAATTAAGACAGCAGGAATCGCTATACCGCTACCGCGATTCTGCATCTTTCGACCGCTAAGCCCAATAATTAACCAGGCCAAAACGGGAAAGACCGGAATTAACCAGGCCAAAGATAACACTACTTCACCCCCTACCATTTCAATAGATTTATCTTGTCAATATCGATAACTTTAGAGTTGCGAGCTACGGCGACAAAGATTGCTAAACCAACAGCCGCTTCAGCTGCTCCTATCGCCATAGCAAATAACGCCACTATTTCACCGTGGGCTTGTCCCTGATAACGGGAGAAGGCTACCAGGTTTATATTTACTGCATTTAGCATTAATTCAATACAAATCAGCATTCGCACTGCATTAGTTGAGAGCAGCGCCCCTAGAAGACCGATACCAAAAAGTAGGCCAGCTAATGCCAACACCCAAGACAGTGGAATCACTGGGGATCATTCTCCTTTCTGGCTATAACTACCGCTCCGATTACAACTAAAAGCAGTAGTAACGAAACTAACTCAAAGGGGACCAAGTACTCCCGGAAAAGCAGCTCACTAAGCCCTTCTAAACTAGTAGCCGGCTCTGTATGTATCAAAGGTATTTCCTGGCTAGCCGTTGGGGTGGCTAAATTCACTGTAAAATAGAGAACCATAACTAACCCAACCCCAAAAGCAGCCCAAGTTACCCAGTTTTTCCATAATTTTTGTTTCCGAACCGGATTGCTACCCGATATTTCACGTTGTTGTGAAAGCATTACCGCAAATAACAGAACAATAGCTACGGCCCCGATATAGATTAAAACTTGGGCTACCGCTAAAAAGTGGCTACCCAGAATAGCATATATTCCACCAACCCCGGTGAAGGCCGCCACCGCTAATAAGGCCGAATGCATAATACGCCGAGCAAATACGGCGCCCAGAGCCGAAGCTAAAAGAATCAAGCTGACTATTATAAATAGCACCTGTTCAAAGCTCATCTCTGGCTCACCTCTTTTGTCACCCGGCTGCTACCTGGAAGAAGCGGGACCCGTGGTACAAATTTTTCGTCGGCAGTAGGTTGGAGGTAACAGAAGCCGCCTTCGGCAAAATAGGCGGTAAATACACTTTGCGGTACATCTTTTTGGTTATTAAAAGTATACTGGCTACCAATCGCTAAGAGTTCCGGCAAAGTATAGACCAGCTGTTCCCGTGTGTATCCCGCCAATTCGTACTCGTTAGCCATAGTTAAACCATTAAAAGGACAACTTTCGGCACAAAGACCACAAACAATACACCGAGCCATATCTACAGAGTAGCCCGTCAATTTTTTCTTACGATCCTCGCCAGTTTCCGATTCAATAGCAATCGCATCGACAGGACAGTTCCGAGCACAGATGCCGCATGCCGTACATTTAGCGGTACCGGTCTCGGGGTTAGGTAGTAAGACCGGCATTCCCCGGAAGGTTGGCGCTACATGCCAACGTTCTTCCGGATACTGCATAGTATATTTGGGCCCTAATAACTTCTTAAAAGTAAGCCCCATCCCTTGGGCCAGGGCCAGTAAAACTTTCCCGATGCGGGAGATCATTTTAACCACCAACCTCAGCACATTTCTCTAAACAAGTACAACATAAATACTGGTAAAGGCTAGATTGACCAGGGATGCTGGCAAAAGGTACTTCCAGCCTAAGACGCTTAATTGATCGGGCCGAACCCGTGGAAAAGTCCAGCGAATCCAGAGAGCAACAAAAGCCACTAGGTAAGTTTTGATTAAGAACCAAACTAACGGAGGTAAGAATGGCCCCTGCCACCCGCCGAGGAACAGCGTAACAGCCATTGCGCTCATTACCGCAATGTTACCGTACTCAGCCAGGAAGAAAAAAGCCCAGCGCATTCCAGAATACTCAGTGTTATAACCAGCAACTAACTCTGATTCAGCCTCTAACAAATCAAAAGGAACCCGATTTAACTCAGCCAAGGCCGCAATCATAAAGACTAAAAACCCTAACGGTTGTAAAAAAAGGTAGGGCCAACTCGCCTGGCTAGTAACTATAGTCTCAGTACTCATTGATCCTGCTAAAATAACTACCGCCACAACACTAATAATCAACGGCAATTCATAACTGATCAGCTGGGATATCGCCCGGATCGCACCAATCAATGAGTACTTATTATTCGCCGCCCATCCGGCCATAACAATAGCCAAAGTAGTAAAACCAGAAATAGCAAAGAAAAAAAGCACCCCATTTTGCAGATCCTTAACAATTAACTGCGGGCCAAACGGGATTACAATATGTAATAAAAGGGTCGGAATAATCATCACTAGTGGTGCTAGGATAAAAACCTTTCGGTCGGCC
>DHRX01000073.1:12068-14694 GCA_002408345.1 Firmicutes bacterium UBA5301
GCTACCTTCCGTTCCAACCAGACCAGGAACAAGGCGTTAAAACTTAGAAAAGCCAAAATTAGGAGAAACTTGATTACTGACCAGAACAACTGCTGCCACACTACCGGTCCACCTCCCCTAAAATAATGTCAATACTACCTAAAATAGCGATAAAATCCGCTAACTTAGCACCCTTAACTAGGACCGGTAAAGTACTTAAGTTGACAAAAGAAGGGGAACGCCACTTTAACCGGTAAGGGCTTGTCCCACCATCACTAACTAGGTAAACCCCCATCTCACCACGGGCTGACTCTACTGCCGTGTAAACCTCACCGGCTGGAACCTTCAAAACCTTAGGAGTTTTTGCCCTAATCTCTCCGTCTGGCAGTTGCTTCAAGGCTTGCCTGACTATACTCGCGCTTTCCCGCATCTCCTCTAAACGCACCTTGGTCCGGTCATAACAGTCACCATTACTAGCGGTAGGCACTTGGAAAGAGAACCGATCATAAACCGAATAAGGCTCACTAACCCGTAGATCTAAAGGAACCCCAGATGCCCTTAGAAAAGGCCCTGTTGCTCCATAGGCCAAAGCAACTTGAGGGTCAAGAACCCCGATACTTTTGGTTCGAACTAAAAAGATTGGATTGTCGAGTAGTAAGGTCTGATAGTCTTCGAGGAACTCATCAAGTAAAACGAAAACTTTCTCAACTAAAGCTGGAAACTCCTCAGGCAAATCCTGTTTAACCCCGCCGATTCGGAGATAGTGGTTCATCTGCCGGGCCCCGGTAACTAGTTCAAACAAATTCAAAAACTCTTCTCGTACCCTTAAGGCCCAGGTAAACGGGGTTGTGGCCCCTAAATCCAAACCAAAAGTTCCGACACCGATCAAATGACTCGTAATCCGATTTAATTCAGCCATGATTACCCGGAGATATTCAGCTCGCTCAGGAACCTCTATCTCTAAAAGGCTTTCTACCGCCCGGCAGTAAGCCCATTCATTAAAGATAGCGCTGATATAGTCTAACCGGTCGGTAAGCGGTACAATCTGGGGATAGGTCCACTTCTCAGCGATTTTTTCAAAACAGCGGTGAAGATAACCTAATTCCGGTTGAGCAGAGAGAATAACCTCCCCCTCTAACTCCACCAATACCTGGAGTACCCCATGGGTACTAGGATGTTGCGGACCGATGTTGATTAGTAGCCGACCATCCTCTAAAGGTTCATGTTTTATTCCTGGAATCTCTGCAAGCATTGGACACTGCACCCTATCTTTGTGACGTTATTTCAACAGGTTGAAAGTCTTTTCGCAAGGGATACCCATCAAAATCCTCTTTTAGTAAAATCCGCTTTAGATTAGGATGCCCTTGGAACTTTATCCCGAAAAGATCATAGCACTCCCGTTCATGCCAATCCGCTCCGGGCCAGATTTGAGTTATACTGGGGACCACCATTGGCCCCTCTCCGCTAACCACCGTTTTTACTATCTCCCGACTCATATCTGTAGACCGAGCCAAGTGGACAACGACCTCCAAGAAGTCCTTACGATCAACAGCGGTTAAGGAGATCAGGAGGTCAAAGCCGTCTTCATCACGGAGTTGTTGACAAGTAACGAAATAATTCTCTATTTCAGTCAACATCTTAATCCTCCTGTTCTGCTTGAGCCATGATTTTTTCTTGTAAACGAAGAATCCCATCGATTACCGCCTCAGGCCGGGGAGGACAGCCTGGCACATAGACATCGACAGGAATAACTTGGTCAACCCCATCGATCATATTATAGGAACCCCGAAAAGGCCCGCCGCTACAGGCACAGCTACCCATAGCCAAAACATACTTGGGCTCGGGCATCTGATCATAAAGGGTTCTGACTACATCTGCCATCTTCAAGTTAACGTTACCGGCAACAATCATCAGATCAGCTTGGCGTGGTGTTGCTCTGAAGAACATACCCAGCCGGTCTAAGTCGAAACGGGGTCCCCCTGCCGACATTAACCCTTCAATAGCGCAACAAGCAATACCAAAAGAAAGATACCAGATTGACGATTTACGTCCCCACTGGACCAAACGTTTGATATTCAAGTTAACTCCGTCTGGTAATGGTAGCTGAGCCAAAGGGATTTTGGGGTCAGTAACAGCTTCTTCCGGTAAAATTATTTTTTTAGCCGGCGGAATTAGTGCCACTGGATCACCTTCTTCTTCCAGGCATAAACTATCCCTACAACAATAATGCCAATAAAAATGAACATTTCAACTAGTCCAAAAAGGCCTAATTCCCTAAGATGTACCGCCCAAGGAAAAAGAAAAACCGCCTCAACATCCAAAGCTACAAAAAGCAACGCCAACAGATAGTAGTTAGGATGAAATTGTACTTGGGCTTGCCCAATCGGCGGAACGCCACATTCGTAGTTTTCTAGCTTGGTCGGACTTGGACTGCTGGGCCGAAACAATCTGGCCAACACCATTGTGAAAGGATAAAACAAGAGCCCGGCTAGCATAAAAAAGAGAACCTCAAAATAAGCTTCCATCTTTCCAACTCCTTAGCCATAGCCCATTAGTAAAACCAATTTTATAAATTAAACCCAATTATATTAGCCGGAGTCCCTAAATGTCAACATTTTTTTGAAAATTTACACTTTGCCGTACTTTT
>DHRX01000173.1:0-1302 GCA_002408345.1 Firmicutes bacterium UBA5301
ACGCCGTTCGATGCTCCTTGACAGCCAAATTCCAAGTAACCCGATTAAGATAGCTTCCGGTACGATATAGGATGAGTTGTAACCTAGAGAATATTGCCAAACTGGAACCCCTTCTGGAGCGTATTCGGCAAAAAAGACGGCACCACTAATTACATGAAAGCTTAAACGAAAAGCGAAACCCACTGCTATCCCTAACGGTTGCCGTTTTTTCCAAATCCCAGCTAAACCTAATGCTGCAAATGGTAACGGATAATCTAATAATAATTGAATCGGATGAACAATAAATGGACCTAACAACAATTGAAAGAGACCATACATAAACCCGGTTAAGATACCAATTCGCGGCCCATATAATAAGGCCATAATAATAATTGGTAAAGTCTCCAAAGAAACCGATCCGCCCTGCGGCATCTGAAACAATTTCACCATAGATAAAACCGCAGCTAGCGCTAGGGCCACACCGATTTGGGCAATAACCCTCAAATTAATTCTCTGCATCGTCAGTTCAATCCCCCTCTAATTAAACAGGCTCCACACTGCTAGCTGGAGCCTTAGGAAGAAAGTAAAAACTGACTACTTACTGGCTTCCCTCCGCAGGCATTACCCTGAGCAGGTTCAAAGGGTCAAGAGATTTCAGCTCTTTCTCAGCCATTTCGGCTCCCCTAGCTTGGCAGAACTGTTCTATTAATATACTTATTATCTATTCTCTAGTCTTTTCCTCTTCCGAAATCTGGTCTTAGTGAATAATGAGCCCGGCACCTACTAACATCAGAATAACACCACAGCCCCGAACCCAATCTACTGGAATCTGAGTCGCACCGAGTAAACCATAGTGGTCAATAATCAGAGCAGTAATCAACTGGCCGAGTATTACCAAAGTTAAAGTAGCAGTAGTTCCAATAGCCTGAACTCCAGTAATAGTTGCAAAGACCACAATTACCCCTAATAAGCCGCCAACCAGCAGATACGGTGGAACTTGGCCTACTAAACGGATATCCCCGGTACCAACTGTTAGTACTAGCAGACTAGCGGCTAACGTTCCTACTAAAAAAGAAATTAAGGTACTCTCAATGTTGCCGACTGTTTTACCGAGAAGACCATTAATATTACTTTGTACTGCAATGGCTGTACCGCCTAGTAAACTAAGTGCAACCGCAAAAATCTTGGCCATTAAAGAACCCTTTCCCCTAAAGGAACATTTTGGTCAGGCTTAATAAGAACTACATCGTCATTAGCTAAGACGACACCTAATACCAAAACTTCTGATCTAAAGTCGGCCACCTGTTTAGGTGGAAAGTTGGT
>DHRX01000173.1:1570-5398 GCA_002408345.1 Firmicutes bacterium UBA5301
ACCTTAACGATCTGACCTACTCTAATCTCCACCTGGGCAAAATGCTCAAAGGATACTACTTCTGGCACAGCTAACCTCCTTACCACGACAAGGATATGTTACCACAATCTGTCCGGTTAGACTAGGCCACCCTTTATCAGGATAGGAGCGAATAGGACAATAAGCAACGCCGGGAAAATAAATAAGATTAAAGGTATTAACATTTTAATCGGAGCAGCCTTTCCTACTCGCTCAAGATCATTAAGCCGTCTCTCCCGCAGGTTTTCTGCAAATTGCTGCAACTTATCTACTGTTCCACTACCAAATCGATCAGCCTGGTGAAAAAGGAGGGCTAGTGTCTTCCCATCATGACACCCTGTTCTCCCTACAAATAGGTGCATCGCATCAGAAATAGGCATTCCTAGCCCTATGCTTTGGACAACTAAATCTAACTCTACATTCACCGGCTTAGGAACAACCGCAGCTGCTCTAGTGATGGCTTCTTGAATTGCTAACCCAACAGATAGATATAAAGCTATTACCTCAACAACATTAGGCAGTAATAAGCTAATATGCAAAGCGCGTTGTCTTTTTCTTTTCTTAAAATCAATCCAGATTAAAAACAACGTACCCAAAATCAGCCAGCCAGTAAGGGAAATACTAACTAATACCCGGAGCATTAACGAAACTATATTCATAGCAATCCTTTATTTTTAGAAAGCTTATTGACCATAATTACGCCAATTACCTGCAGAAGAAAAGCAATAATAAGAGCTACATTTCCCTGGATAGTATACCAAAGAGGTTCAAGATACTCTGGCGTGAAAAAATTAATAATGGCTAGTAATACAGGGGGAACTCCTATTAATATCAAACAAGTTAAACGGCTTTGAACAGTTAAAGCATCTAGTTCTCGTTTAATTCTTTGATTCGTTCTAATAATTCTAGCAACCCGCTTTAATGCAGTACTCAAATCTGTCCCAATCTTTTCGTTTTCTTCAACAATAACGCCAATTAAATTAACCTCAGGGCAATACTTAACAACTTTCCATTGGTCGAAAGCATCTCGCCAAGAAACACCTAATTTCACCCTACGAGCAAGTCCTTCAACAGATGATCTCATGACTGGATTAACTTCATCTACAGAAAAGTTAATAACCTGAAGTAAATTTAAACCAGAACTAACTCCACCAGACCAAAAATCAAGGAGGTCGGCCACGTCATCTGGAATTTTCTTAGCCCTGAAACGAATAGAAATACTATCCATTACGCTACCGCTTTCGCTTTGTAATGTTCTTTAAGGACATATTCACCTTTACTACACCCAACTAATTCAACAATCGAAGAGACTACTCTCTGGCCTGTTCGAATACGATCCAAATGAACAATATATTTTACTGCTCCAGAAATTTGATTACGAATGACAGATAGAGGAATCTCATAACCAGCTAACATAGCCATGGTTTCCAACCGGTAAAGTGCTTGTAAAGGGTTTTCTGCATGAACAGTGCTAAGAGAACCGCGGTGTCCAGTATTTAAGGCTTGAATAAGATCAAGGGCTTCGGACCCTCGAACTTCCCCTATTATAATTCGATCTGGCCGCATTCGTAGGGCATTTCGGACCAAATGCCGAATAGTTACTTCACCCTTTCCCTCTGGACTTGGGGGACGCGCTTCCAGTCTAGCCACATGGTCACTGGTAATTCTTAACTCAGCCGCATCTTCGATGGTTATAATACGTTCATCATCACTAATACGGGAAGCTAAAACATTTAATAATGTTGTTTTACCAGTCCCTGTTCCGCCACTAACAATTATGGAGTCTTTGTTACTAACAGCAGTAGCTAAAAATTGGGCTATTTCCTGAGAAAGGGTACCAAAACTGACTAGTTCTTCAAGGGTAAAAGCCTTTCTCCCGAATTTCCTAATAGTTAGATATGGGCCATCAATGGCAATAGGGGGAATAACTACGTTAACCCGCGATCCATCGGGAAGACGAGCATCGACCATAGGGTTTAGCTCATCAATTCTCCTACCTAAAGGGCTTGTTATTGTTTTGATAATACGCATTAACTGATTTTTAGAAATAAACTTATCGGGCACTGCACTTATTAAACCATTTCGTTCAATGAAAATATTTGTGATTCCATTAACCATAATCTCAGTTATTGTATCGTCTTCCAGATACTGGCTAATGGGGCCAAAGCCAGTTAGCTCATTAATAATTGAATCAAGAAATAAATCCTGCTCATCAGAGGACATCCGGTTAAATTCAGGATGTTCATCAGCAATTTCTATAGCTAGCAATCGTAAATTTCCCTCAATATCCGTTGAGCTGTACTGGGGCCACGTAGCTTCTGTTTTTGCTATAGTTTCTAAAATTTCATTGTAAACTAAAGTTAACAGGTTCTTTTCCTGTACAATTTTCTCCACTTTCAATCTCTCCTTTAAATTCATCAAATTGATTTCCGCCAGGTCCAATAAAATCGACGGAAACAACTGCAACCAGCTCACGTTCGCTGGACTCATTCTTATCCCATGAAAAAAGGCCACCAACTAAAGGAAGGCTATTTAAGCCAGGGACCCCTGTAGTTGTCACCGTATTTTTCTTCTCCAATAATCCGCCTAATGCCGAACTTGTTCCAGGTGGTTGACAAAGGGTTGTCGTAAAAGAACTAGTAGTAATTGCTGGTAAAGAGGCCTTGTTAATCTCAATGCCATTAGTCCAGTCCAAACTACTTACCTCGGTTTGAATAGAAAGAATAATATCTTGATTCCCAACTACTTTAGGAGTAATAGTAAGATGAATACCATATCTTTTCCATTCAACACCACTTTCCTCATTCCCCACAGGAATCTCTCCACCCACATGGACGGTTGCTTCCTGATTGTCTAAAGTAATCAGCTCAGGTTCAGCCAAAATCTTAATCCTGCCGTGCGAGCTTAATAGCCGTAGTCTGCTAACTAAATCATTTTGCCTGACCCAATTACCAATCTGTAGCGGGCCCGAGCCGGCATTATCAGCAGCCCAACTAATAGACTTGTCCCAATCAAAACCTAACTCTTGTAGATCTTCCCTGTTTAACTCTACTAAGTGCAATTTTACTGAGATTTGTTTATTAGAATATTCATCTTGAAATGTTGATTGTTGCTTATCTACTAAGGAAATTACTTTAATTTTAGAATATAAACCGAGAACATCTTGATATTGCCTATAGTCTTTTTCTGACAAAATTCCGCGTATAATAATAAGGTCATCCCTGAGAGTACAGGTGAGTTGATTAGGCCAAATAGAATTAAGCACTTCACTAAACGCTTTTATGGTTTCTTCAGGGCCTGAAGCATTTTGGGAATTTTGAGGAAGATCAACAAGATTAACGATGCGCCCAGGAAAAAGTTCAATAATTTTAGTTAACCTGGTTCTTTCTTCCGAATTAGCTAGCCGTCCTCGCAGTATATATGAATCCGACCCTAACTGGTTAATAATTAACGTCTGGTTTTGAAAAATATTTTGCAACATTTCTTCAATTTTAGCTATATTAAGTTGTTCTTGATATTGAGATAAGCGGACAGCTATTCCGGGGAACCTAGACTTTAGCAATTTTTCTAAGGCTTCAGAATCTTCGTGTGTTTTCCCCGTTACAAAAACTTGTTCATTAACCTTAACTATGTTTAATTCTTCTTGTAAAAGGTATCTACAATAATCCTGTACATCCTGTAAACTCCAATTAGAAACTTCAATAATCATTTCCTTACGAATATTAGGCCCCAAAAAGATTAAATTAGTTTTTCCAACTTTTATTCCATTAACTAACACCTGGTTAGAATCAAGCAATTTAGCCTGAATAA
>DHRX01000172.1:0-3035 GCA_002408345.1 Firmicutes bacterium UBA5301
TAGCTCCTCCTTCAAAGAGGAAAATAAAAAAGGCAGGTCACAAACTAGACCTACCTTAGTATAATCTGCATAAAATCTATCTATACAAATTACTCCATCCGTCGGATCTCTTTTCTAAGTTTTTTAATAATGCGTTTCTCTAACCGCGAAATATAGGACTGAGAAATTCCCAGGCTGTCAGCCACTTCTTTTTGGGTTTTCTCGTTACCATCCTGCAACCCAAAGCGTAGTTCCATAATAATTTTCTCTCTAGCGCTAAGCTTATGCATAGCTAGGTTAAGTAGGCTTCGGTTAACATTCTCTTCGATACCACGATAAACGATATCATTATCCGTACCAAGAACGTCAGAAAGTAATAACTCATTACCATCCCAATCTACATTAAGCGGTTCATCAAAAGAAATCTCGGTTTTAGTTTTATTATTCCGGCGCAGATACATCAAAATCTCATTTTCAATGCAGCGGGAAGCGTAGGTTGCTAACTTAATATTTTTATGGGGATCAAAATTATTAACAGCTTTGATTAGTCCAATAGTACCGATAGATACTAAATCCTCGATAAATATCCCAGTATTCTCGAACTTCCTGGCAATATAGACGACTAAACGAAGATTGCGTTCAATAAGAGCGGTCTTAACACTGCCATCACCTTGGGCTAACTTTCCTAATAAGTCTCTTTCCTCTTCCTGAGATAGGGGCGGCGGTAAGACTTCACTACTACCTACATAAAAAATTCTCCCTTTAGGTAGCAGATTAAAGCGAACTAAGAAATTAAGTACTTTAATACGAACATGCAACCAAAATTTCTTCACCCTAGGCGTTCTCCTTTACCATGGTTTGAATCAATTCGGGATGAATTAACGCTCCATACGAACCATCATCACTTAAATTTTGTTCGTGAATTCCCACTACAGCTTCCTTAACAATCAAAAATTCACCACCATATTCAACCTTAACTGAATCAGGCTTTACCCCTATTAACAGTCCGTTACGCGTCCCCAGAGAACGGTAGGGAATTAATCTAATTTTAGTTGCCAACGTAGAATTCCCCAATAATTGAGAAACATCAGCCAGTTGACCAGAGCTTACAACCTGACCTAACAGCTGCAATTCAGCATCTGTAGAATAGGCTAATACAGAACAATCTACAATTACCACTGGAACACGGGTCAACGGATCGCGCAAACCATTACCGGTATCCAAGAAGGCTGTCGTTCGAATGGTAGCAGATCCAAAGTTTATCTCTAACGGTATTAATAAGGTCTTTTGCCAAACCCAGCTCTGAACAATCCCCCAGCCTAATTCGCCAACTAATAGGATGACTAAAATCGAAGCCAGCGGTCCGGCCCAGACAAAACCAGATAAGCTCTGGACCGCCAATCCAGTACCAGCCGAGAAAAACGCTAAGAAATAAAAGTAGCCCCCGATTTTCAACCCGGCTCCCAAAGTCCGAGGACGGAAAACAAATACTAAAGTCACTAAGGAAAAAACAAATGCCATTAACGGCATACTTAAAAAGGTAGCTTCAACAAATAGGCCATGATTAATAAGATCTACAAGAATATCGTAGCTAGCTAAGAACAACGCCCCGGCTAAGAGGCGACCGGTTGTAGCATTAAGCCGAGCAACCATCTTAGTAGCCCATAATAAAATAAAAACTTGTAGAATTAAAAGTGAAAATAATATTAAATATGCCAATAAGTTTATCCGGTATGCCATGGCATTTCCCCGATTAAATCGATACATCTAAGTAGCGGGTTTTCCTTCTTTGTTACTTAAAGAAAACGACGTTACCTTCTTCTCAGAAAAGCCGGTATGTCTAAATCCTCACTAGCAAATGGTTTGATCTCCAAACCATCCTCTTTTATGGCAGCGCTCTTTTGTTTTCGAACTGCATCAAATCCTGTAGCAATAACGGTAACTCGAACTTCATCCTTAAGGTTTTCATCAATAACGGCGCCAAAAATAATATTAGCCTCTGGGTCAGCAGCTTGGGCAATAATCTCGGCAGCTTCGTTAACTTCAAAAAGGCCTAAATCGCCACCACCGGTAATATTGAGTAACACACCCTTAGCACCTTCAATGGAAGCCTCAAGTAATGGACTACTAATCGCCGCAGTAGCCGCCTCAGCAGCCCGATGTTCTCCGGTACTGACCCCAATACCCATTAAAGCAGAACCAGCATCAGACATGATTGTTTTAACATCAGCAAAGTCAAGGTTGATCAAGCCGGGAACCGTAATTAAGTCAGAAATACCCTGAACACCCTGGCGCAAGACATCATCGGCTACTCGAAATGCTTCTAAAATAGAAGTATTTTTCTCTACTACTTGTAGCAGTCGATCATTGGGAATAATAATTAATGTATCAACTTTATCTTTGAGAGCATTGACCCCAACTTCAGCTTGACTCATTCGGCGGCGCCCCTCAAAAGAAAAGGGTTTAGTAACTACACCAACAGTAAGAGCACCTTGTTCATGAGCAATTTCGGCTATAATAGGTGCTGCACCAGTGCCAGTGCCACCACCCATGCCAGCCGTAATAAATACCATGTCTGCCCCGTCTAATAACTGACTTAATTCTTCTCGTGATTCTTCTGCTGCCTCGCGACCGATCTCCGGATTAGAGCCTGCACCTAAACCTTTTGTTAAACGTTCACCAAGTTTAAGCTTGCTATGAGCATTTGAAAGTTGCAAAGCCTGGGCATCAGTATTAAGGGCCACAAACTCTACCCCCTGCAACCCTGCGTTAATCATCCGGTCAACAGCATTAGAACCTCCACCACCGACCCCAACTACTTTAATTTTGGCAAACTGGTCTGGTAAAAGGTCTAGTTCAATCATGAGTAAATAGCCTCCCTGAAAATAATTTCCCAGTTCTATTCTAAAGGTATAAAGTCCTTAAACCACTGCTTTATCCGATCTGCTAAGTTAAGCCAAAGACTATCGACAGAAGCTTCTGCTACGTCGGGAGGACAATATTTCCCAGAGTAGAGAAGCAATCCAATTCCGGTAGCATAAACAGGGCTATTGATC
>DHRX01000172.1:3148-12453 GCA_002408345.1 Firmicutes bacterium UBA5301
AGCATAAACAGGGCTATTGATCATATCAAATAGGCCCTCTACCTCAGAAGGGGAGCCTATACGGACCGGTAAATCCAAAATAGTTTGGGCAATCTCTTTTAACCCGTGCAGCTGGGAAGATCCGCCGGTTAAAACACATTGTACCGGAACAATATTAAGCTCCTGCAACTTAACTAGCTCTTCTTTTACCAGTATAAAAAGCTCCTCACTTCGAGGTCGAACTATCTCTTCAAAAGGCTCTTGACTATACTGCAACTTTAAACGTTCGGCTTCGGCAAAAGGAATCCGTAAGCCAAAGGCCAAATCTTGAGTAAAATGATTACCGCCTACAGGAATAATGCCGGTATGGCAGATTGAACCTTCATAGAATACAGCAAGATCAGTAGTACCTCCTCCGATATCAATTAGTACTGTCCCTGAATCTTGCTCATCTAGGGTCAAAACACTAATACTAGAAGCAATCGGCTGTAAAACCAAATCCTCTACTTCTAGCCCCGCCCGTTCCACACACTTAATAATATTCTGGAGTGCTGTCACAGCTCCAGTAACGATATGGACGTTAACTTCTAACCTTTTACCAGCCATACCTTCTGGGTCTTTAATGCCCCGACAAGAATCAACAATAAATTCCCTTGGTAAAACGTGAATAATCCGTCGGTCACTAGGTAAAGCTATAACTTTAGCCGCCTCAAGAACTCGGTGGACATCTTGTTCGGTGATTTCGTTGGAATTAGCCACAGCCACAACTCCATGGCTATTAAAAGAAGTAATATGACCTCCGGCAACGCCAACACAAACGGAACTAACCTCAATGCCAGCCATTCTTTCTGCGGCATCCACCGCTGCAGCAATAGCTTGAACGGTTTTATCCAAATTGACAACCATACCCTTTTTTAGACCGTAAGAAGGGCTTGTCCCCACCCCAAATATATTTAACTCTCCGTAACAGCCTGTTTCACCAATAATGGCACAAACTTTAGAAGTTCCTATATCTAACCCTGCTATAACTCTTCGCTCAGGCACCGGAGACCCTCCTTCATCATCATAAATTTCGGCGAGGCCTGAATATTTCCTTTATTATCCTATTTGACAGGTTCAAACTTAACAGATGGGCCAGTACTATTACTTAGATTAATTAGAAAAGCCCCATCCAAGTCTGCTGCTCCCTCGCTGAGAATGACTTGCAATATGTCGATTTTTTCCTGACGCCTCTCCAAACTACCCCACTCAATTATTGATCCGCCCTTACAGTAGAGAACCAATTGCAAATCTAAGGAGAGGTTCGCTTCGCTTATAGAAATAGGCAACCCCGTAAGAGCAAACTGGTTTAAAATCTGCAATGCCCCTTTCAAACCCGGTATCTTGAGCTCTTCTCCTATTTGAAAGGGAACGAGCATGTCCAAAGTCAAAGCAGGTACACCATAAGGGGAAAGCTGGTCTGATTTGGCAATTGCCAACCCTTTTTCATTAAGCAGAATAAAGCCATTACCAGTAACTAATGCTGCTACAGGATGAGTTTCTGTTAAGTACACTTCTAAGGTTTGCGGTAATCGCCGTTTAATCTTTACGTCTTGAATCCAAGGATGTTTCTGGAGTCGACCCTTTAATCCCTTTGCGGAAACTAAAAAAATATTGCCTAGCTTGTCGGGATCTAAAGTTTCAGCCAAAAAATCCGGCTCAGAAAAATAGTTTCCTCTAACAATAATGTTGCTAATATGAAAAACTGGGGAGAGAGAAAAGGCCCAGATAGCACTGGTTAATAAAAGAAGCGCAACTAGAGCTCGTAACGCCTCTGGTTTTAGAGTTGCTTTACCTGCCTTTCCCCTTGAATCCACAACTAACCCTCCTGCTGAAACAATTATAGCACGCAAATCCCAGGAGAAACCCTAACCACTACTGCCAATAATTTCCGCACCCACCTGACGAAGTTTCTCGACAATAGCTTCATAACCACGATCGATATGATCAGCACTTTCGATTACCGTCCTACCTTTGGCTGCTAAACCTGCTGCAATCAAGGCAGCACCTGCTCGTAAGTCAGTAGCCCGAACAGTTGTCCCGTGTAACCGCTCAACACCGGTGACCATAGCTAAACGCCCTTCTGTTTTAATTTGGGCCCCCATTCTGATTAAGTCATCCAAATGCTTAAACCGATTAGCAAAAACCGATTCATAGACCATACTTACCCCATCTGCTACAGCCAAAAGAGGAAACATGACCGGAAGCATATCTGTAGGATAACCAGGATAAGGCATCGACCGCAAAAAAACAGATTTCCCCCGATTTCCACCTTGAATCCGAATTCGATCTGACCCTCGGTCTAGTTTAAAACCCATCTCCTGCAGTTTAGCAATAATAGCGTCCATATGCTCTAAAATAACATTTTTTACTTCTAAATCCCCACCGGTAATAGCCCCAGTAATTAAAAAAGTACCTGCCTCTATCCGATCGGGTATAACTGTATAGTCTGCTCCAGACAAACTCTCAACCCCTTGGATAGTAATTCGATCTGTTCCAGCCCCTTTTACACGAGCACCCATTAGGTTAAGAAAGTTTTGGAGCTCCACAATTTCTGGCTCCTTGGCTGCGTTTTGGATAACTGTTTTCCCGTCTGCTAAAGAAGCTGCGCACATAATGTTTTCTGTAGCGCCAACACTGGGGTAATCCAGCATAATTTCGGCGCCTCGCAATTTCCGTTGCATAAATATTATTCGGCCCTCATCCTCTTGAATGTCGGCTCCAAGAGCTTTCATTCCCTTTAAATGAAAATCGATAGGACGAGGACCAATATTACAACCGCCTGGTGGAAAGACAACTGCTTTTCCTTCCTTGGCTAGCAGCGGACCTACTACTAATATGGACGCCCGCATTTCCCGCAACAGTTTTTCCGGAGCGGTAACATTTAACTCCCGGCCGGGCATTAGCTGCAAGGTATTGTAATCTAACCAAGTACCGGTCATACCCAAAGCTGTTAACATCTCTAGCATTATACCAACATCACTAATATGCGGTACTTGTCGGAGAATTACCGGACCATTAGCCATTAAAGCAGCCGCCATTAGCGGTAAAACCGCATTTTTGGCTCCAGAAACAGTAATAGTGCCCTCTAAAGGTCGGGCTCCCTCAATAATGTAAGTCTTAATCACTTTCACCCCCATTAAGGAGATGTAAATCCAATCTGTTCAATCTCTGGTTTAAGCTTAATACCAGTTTCCTGTTCTACCACGCTCTGAACTTCAAGGATTAGGCGGTAGATATCACTAGCGGTAGCATAGCCTAAATTGACAATAAAGTTAGCGTGTACCGGTGAAACCTGGGCCCCTCCAATAACCATACCTTTTAACCCTAATTCATCAATAATTTTTGCCGCTTTTAAGTCCGGCGGATTACGAAAAACGCTGCCTGCGCTAGGCAAACCCAAGGGCTGACTTTCTTGGCGACGCCGGAGGTATCCGGCCATCAGCTCTTGGATTTCTGCTGAAGTAGCTTCCTGTAACTGAAACTGGGCAGCCAGAATAGTTTGTTTCTGCAGGTTACTATACCGGTAAGCAAAATCCAACTCTGTTCGTGATATCTGTACCATTTCTTGCCCCTTCAGAACCCAGGCCGCTACTACCTTGGCTCCGATAGTGGAACCCCAAGCCCCTGCATTCATATAAAGAGCGCCACCCACTGTCCCGGGAATTCCAGAAAGGAATTCCAATCCAGAAAGACCTTCATTGGCCGCCCTTTTAGCCAGAACTGGCAGAGAAATTCCCGCTTCTGCCCAAAGTTGGTTACCTTCCCGTAACCAGCTGGCATAACGGGGCCCTAAGCGAATAATTGCTCCACGATAGCCGTTATCGGATACCAATAAGTTAGTTCCATTGCCAATTATCTTAAAAGAAACTCCAGCCTCTAACAGTAAGTCGATGACCGCCGATAATTCCTGAACCGTCGTTGGCTCTAGGTAAAAGTCAGCCGGGCCACCAACTCGAAAAGAGGTGTGCTTGTGCATTGGCTCACTGAGCTTTACTTTTAAACCTAAATGGCTTTCGATTTTGTCGGCGATAGCCAAGGCTTTCCGCTGGCAAGAGCTTTCCACCACTGTCAATCTCCTTCAATGCAATTCTATTCTCTAAGCACTAAGAGGGTGCTAATATCATAATGTCATCTACGAGTAGCCAAATTCAAAATAATCTGGGCACCATTTTGAGCAGCTTCCGGTTTACCAAGTTTTTTACTCGCCTCAGCCATCTGCTGACGCAAAGAGGTGTTTTCGACCATAAGCAGTATTTTCTCAAAAAGTACATCAGGAGCAAGATCTTTCTCAAGAAGCACCAAAGCAGCACCGGCCTTCTCTAAGGCCCGAGCGTTATGCTCCTGGTGGTTTTCGGCAGCCGTAGGCAACGGGATTAATACACTTGGTAATCCTTTAGCGGTAATTTCAGCTAATGATATGGCCCCGGCTCGTGAAACCACAACATCGGCACACGCCAAAGCCGCCGGCATCTCGTGAATATAAGCTCTCAGCTGTAAATTTCCATACCGAATTAGGCCGGGTTCAGCTGCTTCCACTTGCGGTAAACGTTCTTTTATAGTAGCAAACTGGCTTTCTCCTGTCTGCCAGAGAACCTGTAAATCCGAGCGGAGAGCCAGTTTCTGCCAGACAGTAAAGAAAGTATTATTAATAGCCCGAGATCCCTGACTGGCTCCGAATACTAGTAAGGTCAACTTCTGGGGATCTAGGCCTAATTGACGACAACCCTCTTCCCTAGTTACTCTGCCAATATCAGCTCGAATAGGGTTACCGGTTACATAAACGCTAGCACGATGGGCTCCTTTATTAGAAGAAAGACGGTTTTGAGCCACCCCATATCCTAATAACACAGCATCTGCTTTGGGAAAGAGCAATTTTGTAGTAACACCAGGTAAAGCATTTTGTTCCTGGAGAACTATGGGTACCCTCATCCAGCTAGCCACTAAAACCGGAGGCCCACTAACATAACCACCTGTTCCAATAACTACATCCGGCTGAAAATCAGTAATTAAGCGCCGTGAAGTCCTGAGTGCGCCGATAGCCTTCCACAAAGTTACCAAGGTATCCCAGGACAACCGGCGTTGTAAAGCCTGGATATCCAAGTAACGTAATGCATACCCATACTTCGGAATAATTGTTTTTTCTAACCCTCGTTGGGAACCAACAAATAAAAACTCTGCGTCAGGGTCAAGTTCGGTAAGGGCTTGGGCCAGGGAAAGGGCCGGGTAAATATGTCCACCGGTGCCACCACCGGCAAAAAGATAACGCATACTACACCTCTTCTGTCTACCTAGGGGAATAGGTCGATATATTTAGTAAGATCCCAATACTGGCTAGAGTAACGGCTAACGAAGATCCCCCATATGAAATCAACGGCAAAGTAATTCCGGTAATCGGTAACGCTCCGGAAATAACCCCCATATTTAGCGCTGCTTGGAAAACAATCATTGAAGTAAGCCCTGTTGCCAACAGTGCCCCAAAAGAATCAGGTGCTTTCATGGCAATACGGTAGCCTCGCCAAGCAAATAAAAAGAAAAGTAGAACTACCGTTAAAGTTCCTAGTAAACCTAATTCCTCACCGAGGATAGCAAAAATAAAGTCAGTATGGTTTGCCGGTAAGTAGGCATACTTCTGCCGGCTCTGCCCTAACCCTAGACCAAACAAACCGCCTGAACCTAGAGCCAATAAGGATTGAATAGTTTGATAACCGCTATCACTAGGATCGGCCCAAGGGTTCAAAAAGGCCATTAAACGCCGTACTCGGTAAGGCTCAGCCCACGCCAAGGCCACAAAAGCCGGAATTGCTGTAATAGCTAAGCCGCTTAAATATAAGACACGTACCCCAGCTGCAACCCACATAATAAAGGAGACCCCAGTGAGGACAATTACTGCGCCAAAATCAGGTTGGAGCATAACTAATAAATCGACCAGCGCTAACAGAGCCAGTGCGGGAACTAAAGAACTCCGGAAACTAAATAATTCTTCTCGAGGTAGTCGGGCAAAAAAATAGGAGAAAAATAATATTAAGGCTAATTTAGTTAACTCTGTCGGTTGAAAATTAACAAAACCAATCTCAATCCAACGTCTAGAACCGCTAATTACCTCTCCAAGCGCAACAACGCCGATTAAACCCGCCAATGAAAGAACTAATGTCGGCCAAACCAATTTAGCCCAGGCATGGTAGTCAACAGTAAAAGTAAAATACATAGCTACTAAACCAACCAAGATCCACATAATCTGGCGTTTAAGATAATAGGCAGCATCACCTAACTGGGCATAAGCCCGGACTGAACTGGCGCTATAAACCATAACAATCCCAATACACAACAAAGCGACGGTAATCGCAAACAACGAGTAATCTGGAGCCATACGCCTTTTTTTTGTTCTCATAACGATCGCTCTCACTCCTTAATGAAGTTTAGAGCCGAAAAAACAATAATAGTCCTACTAAAGACAAAACTAAACTAATTAACCAAAAACGAGCCACTACCTTAGTCTCGGCTAAACCACCTAATTCAAAATGATGGTGGAGCGGTGCCATCCGGAAAACCCGTTTGCCCCGCCAGCGAAAGGAAGCAACTTGCACAATATCACTAAGCGCTTCAGCCACAAAAATTCCACCAATAACAACAAGATAGAGCTCTGTACCGGTAAATATGGCTATAGAACTGATTACTGCCCCTAGAGCCAGAGAACCGGTATCACCCATAAAGATCTGGGCTGGCGGTGAATTATACCAGACAAAACCAAGGCAAGACCCGGCAACTGTAACGGCTAAAACTGCTAAGCCAGAAAAATCTGTAGCTAGAGCTAGTACCGCAAAAGCTAAGCTAACAATAGTCGCTGTTCCAGCAGCCAACCCGTCCAAACCATCGGTAAGATTAACAGCATTGGAGGTGCCGACAATAACGAGAGCCGTAAAAGGAAGGTAAAACCACAATGGTGCGCTCCAGGCGCCAATAATCGGTACTTGCATCACTGTTCCTTTGATGCTAATTGCCGCTAAACCTATCACTAAAGCTAATAAAAACTGGATTAGCAGCTTATACCGTGCTTTTAAACCAAGGGAACGCCGCCGAATAATAATGATAAAATCATCTAATAAACCGATAGCACCAAAACCAAGCATCGCTGCCAAAGACCAGAGCGCCGGTTCATCCTGATTCAGAAGTAAAAGAGTCACTGTTGCTGTAGCAAAAAGAATTAACAATCCACCCATGGTCGGTGTACCAGACTTTTTAAGATGGGTTTCAGGGCCATCAGAACGGACACTCTGACCAAACTTAAGCCTATGCAAAATAGCAATGGCCGGCTTTCCTAATACGATAACTAGCGAAAATGCCAACAGTCCCGGCAAAACTAGATCAATATTCATTACTTGATTCCCCCACCATAGCTGCTACCACTTTTTCCATCTGCATACTTCTAGAACCTTTAACTAAAATTACATCAGTTGCTTGAACTAAAGAACGCAATACTTCTACTGCTGAATCCGTATCAGGTACGCTCCGCACATGATCAGTTAACAACCCATTGCTTACCGCTCCATTAGCGATCTGACGCGAGCGAGTTCCTACAGTAATTAAATAATCAACGCCAGACTCAACTACATACTGGCCCACCCGGCGGTGGGCTGGTATACAATTATCCCCTAGTTCTAGCATATCACCTAAAACAGCAATACTCCGGTTACCCTCTTCTTTTAGGCTAGCTAATAAATCAAGACCGGCTCGCATCGAATCGTAGCAGGCGTTATATGTATCATCGATAATCCTATAACCTCTTGGCGTTTCTAGCACTTGGCAACGCATTGGGGTCAAATCTACCTGAGATAAACCGAAAGCAATTTCAGAACCGGTTAGCCCTAAAGAATAGCCAACGGCAGCAGCGGCTAAAGCATTTTTTACGTTATGTTGACCAGGAGCTGCTAAAGTCACAAGGGTTTGTTCAGAACCAATTTTCAGCATAAAACGAACCCGACCATCACTGAGCTGCTCTAAATCAGTCGCCGTTACCTGTAGATCCGCTTGCGAACTGAACCCATAATAGATTAACGGCGCTGCTGATCGGCTAGATTGACTGCGTACTAGAGGGTCGTCCCCATTTAAAATTGCCCACCCCTGAGCCGGTAGCGCTGCTAACAGTTCTCCCTTAGCTGTAGCAATAGCTTCCTGGCTTCCTAACAGTTCAATATGACTCTCTCCTACATTAATTAAAACTCCAATAAAAGGAGGGGCAATTTCAGTGAGTTCCGTAATCTGTCCCGGACCACGCATACCCATCTCTAAAACAGCGTAATCCACCTCTGGTTTCAATGCAAACAAAGTTAAAGGGAGTCCAATTTCAGTATTTAAATTTCCTTTGTTTGCTAACACTTTAAATTTAGTCTGTAAAACAGCCGCAACCATATCTTTAGTTGAAGTCTTCCCGACGCTACCGGTAATAGCTACTACCCGTGCCTTAGTTTGTTTGAGATACCAAGCCGCTAACTCCTGCATAGCCTGAAGTGCAGATTCAACAATGATTACCGGTAAATTTAGGTCTTGAACTAAATCCGCTTGCTGTTGCTCGCAAAAAGCAGCCACCGCTCCGTTCTTGCCAGCGGCAGCAATAAATTGATGCCCATCAAACTTTTCGCCTTTAATAGGTACGTAAAGGTCACCGGGTTTAACCTGCCGACTATCTATAGTTACCCCGGAAACAATTTCTGTTCCCAAACTGTTATATAGTAAACCTTGACAAATACCGGCTATTTCACTTAGCGTCAGTTTCATTTTAATTCCGCTTCTTTCCCCATCAAGGACCGTAGTATTTGAGCAGCCTCTTCCTGGTCATCAAAATGGATAACTGTATCCTTAAATATTTGGTAATCTTCATGCCCTTTACCTGCAATAACCACAACATCCCCGGCACCAGCTAATTGCAAAGCATACCGGATAGCCTCTCGCCGCTCGACAACAACTCGATAGCTGCCGGGGCTAGCTGTTTCAGCTAAACCAGGTAGAATGTCTCCGCAAATCTGAGCCGGCTCTTCACTGCGGGGGTTATCTGAGGTCACTACAGTGTAGTCCGCATACTCTCCAGCAATTTTACCCATTAACGGACGTTTTGTCCGATCCCGATCGCCACCACAACCAAAGACCACAATTAGTTTGCCAGTTGTAAAATCCCGAGCTGTTCGGAGGATATTAGCTAAACCATCAGGGGTATGAGCATAATCGATAACTACAGCAAAATCTTGACCAACATCAACTAGCTCAGCTCGACCTTTTACCCCTGATGCCTT
>DHRX01000172.1:12576-12945 GCA_002408345.1 Firmicutes bacterium UBA5301
CGACCTTTTACCCCTGATGCCTTCTGTAAGGCCTGCTTAATCAAAGAAAGGTCAATTCCTTCTGCTAAACCGACACCTACAGCAGCTAAGCTATTATAAACATTAAATTGCCCCAAGAGCCGGAGATTTAAGTCCACTTCTCCGCTTGGAGTAAGTGCAGAATAGTGGATCCCTTTCTGAGTCAACTCCACTTCCTGAGCACGAATATCAGGTTGGTTGCGGAAACCATAAGTATATACCGGAACCGCAGCTACCTCTCTTATTCGTTGACTAACTGAATCATCATTATTAATAATTAAGGCTTTGGGTCCAGATTTTACTGCATTTGACCCAACCCCTGCAAAAAATTGCACTTTAGTTGCCACATAG
>DHRX01000141.1:0-748 GCA_002408345.1 Firmicutes bacterium UBA5301
GCCCCAGGTTTATTGGAAAAGGCCGAAGAGGTTGGGGCCTGGATTGCTTTAGGTGGTGCAGTGCTCTTAAGTGGTGGCCGTTGTGGTGTGATGGAGGCGGCTTGTAGAGGGGTCAAAGCCCATGGTGGAACAACGGTGGGGATTATGCCTGGAGTAGGAACAGAGGACTGTAACCCTTATGTAGATATTCCGATTACTACAGGCTTAGGTCTAGATACCCGTAGTACGGTCTTGGTTCATTCCTGTGATGTGCTGATTATGATCGGCGGGGGGAATGGGACTTTGACAGAGCTTTCCTTAGCTTATACCAGCGGTCGGCCGGTAGTGGCGTTAGAAGGTACCGGAGGCTGGGTTGATCGTATTAAATCTATAGCCTAAGAAGGAAAATATCTTGATGAGCGTCGGTCTGCCCCTATTATCTGGGCAGAAACACCAAAAGAAGCGGTAGAGAAGGCGTTTGCTGCAATAGGAGTAGCATTGCCAAGAGTAGGAGCTGTAGAAAAGGCGGGATAGAAGATGACGATGTCTTTAATTGCTGGAATTGAGGGCCGGCGGAGTATCCGGCGCTTTAAATCAGATCCGATTAGTGAGGAAGATATCCGGGAGCTAGTACGGCTAGCTACCTTAGCTCCTAGCGGTACCAATAAACAGATGTGGAAGTTTGTAGCGGTGACTAATAAAGAAGTGTTAGCTCAGATGGGAGAGGCGGTTAGTGCTGCTGTAGATGAGATGGCGACTTGGCCCGAGG
>DHRX01000141.1:885-1197 GCA_002408345.1 Firmicutes bacterium UBA5301
TGAGATGGCGACTTGGCCCGAGGGCCAGGGAAGGGAGCGGCGGATTCTCGGGATCAAAAACTACAGTCTCTTCTTTACCCAGGCCCCGGTGACCTTTGCGGTTTTTATGGAACCCTATATTTCTGCCGCCGATACAATCATGCGGGATCATGGTCTGAGTCAAGCCGAGATTGATCACCAGCGGGGTCGGACAGATTACCAGAGTATCGGTGCGGCTATTCAGAACTTACTTTTAGCAGCCCATGCTATGGGTTATGGTGGGTGCTGGATGTGTGGACCGGTAGTAGCGGCAGATGCGATAAACCAGCTGTT
>DHRX01000141.1:1368-14911 GCA_002408345.1 Firmicutes bacterium UBA5301
TTAGTGGCTTTGGTACCGGTTGGGGTTCCGGCTGAAAACCCACCGCAGCGGCCGAGAAAACCTTTGGAAGAGGTATTTAAGTTGGTGAAGTAGCGCCCTAAAATACCATGCATAATTTACAAACTCGCTTGATGGTGATCCGGCAAACAGAATTGCCTATACCGACTTTGACCAGCTCATAGCAATCAATGATTTTGACATGAAGCTAAAAGTTCTTTTTTATCCGCACTTGATGTTCATTGAAACGGCATTAAAAAACTATGTTTTAGAAATTGTCTTACGAGAAAGTCAGAGTAAGGAGTTTAACTACATTTATAGCACTCTGATAACAGACTATAAAAAACACACTCTGGGAAGTAGTGAATATCGTAAAGCTATAAGGAAACGTTTTACTTTGCGGGACACCGTTTATGGTGAGCTAACCAAAAATTATTCACGTGGGACTCAGGTGGTTGAGCATTTTTATCATAAAGATTCGTCGGTGCCAATATGGGCAATTTTCGAGACGTTTACCCTCGGAACTTTTGGTAGTTTCGTTTCCTGTTTGAATTTAAGCGTGAGGCGACAAATATCTTTAGACTTGGGACTAAATCAACGCTATGATTCGGATGCTAAGTTGCCACACGTTATTATTTTCGTTATTAAGGAGCTTCGCAATGCGGTTGCTCATAACAATGTAATTTTTGATGCAAGGTTTCGAGCGAGCAAAATAAGAAATCAACTAATAGATAGCCTTGCTTGCGATACTAACATAAGCAAAATTGATTTCAAAAGTATTGTTGACTACCTTATTTTAATCATTTATATCCTGAAAAATCTTAAAGTACCCCGCACCGAGATGAAAAGAATGATTAATGAGTTTGAAAGGCTGTCCGAGGAATTGAGGTTGCAACTCCCCATAAGCATATATTCGGCAATTCTCCCAACGGATACGCGGAATAAATTAAAAGCGTTGCGAACGTTCGTAAGTATTTAAAAACCTTTTGCTCAAAGGTTGAGCAAAATAGAGGAATCTTATTACCCTGTATGGTATACTATAATTAGGAATTGCGGTGGATGTCTTCGGACCACACCTAAGGAAGTCGGATGAGTCCGGCTTTCTTTTTTTGTGGCCATTTATGATGATCAATGCATAATTGAATTATTCTTTAGATAAAGTTTTCGGCTTACATATTTTATATTAACAACACCTCAATACAATTAGCGGTATCTTGGTCCAACGCCAGTTGGGTTTGGTCAATCTGAATAAGGTAGGCCGGATAGTCCTGCAGTAAAGTGACCGGTAGGCCAGGCAGTACACCAAGGGCCCCTAGTTTATGTACCAGCTGTTGGTTACGGCTACGCACCCCGGCAATTCGGGCGGAAGCCCCTGGTGCTAAGCGAGTTAATGGGATCGGTTCCATCTCTTCACTCCTAAACATTAAACAATAAGAGCAGTAAGTTAACTAAAAACCCAGCCATAAAGGCAACCGGAATAATAACCGCTACTGTAAATAATGTCAGCAGCGGTCCCCGCTCTTTCCACATCACCGCAAACTGGGCTATACAAGGTAAGAAGAGGGTCAGGGTTACTGCAGCAGTAACCAGGTTGCGGAGACCCAATATCCCCGAGCGGGCCAAATCAAAGAGACCGGCAGCCCCATAATCCCGACGGAAGAAGCCAAAAAAGAAAGCAACCGCTGTTTCCGGAGGAAGCCCCAAGGCCGAGACTAGGGGTCGGAAGAGACCAAGAATACTTTGGAAAATACCGGTCTGTTCTCCGAGCCAAATGACTACCGATATTCCTAAAAACACCGGGAAAATTTCAAGGAAATACCACTGCATTCGAGAATAAGTTTTTATTAAGATGTTACTCAACCGTGGCCAGCGTAAAGGTGGTACTTCCAGAAAGAACAAAGGGACCTGGCCAGGAAGATACCGGTTTAGAAGATGCCCGGCTAAGATGAATGTAAAGAGAACCATGGCCATCCACAGGAGAACAGCACCCGGATATGGGCTGAGCAAAGCGAGAATGACGCCAAGCTGAGCTGAGCAGGGGATAGCCAAGGCGAGAAGGAAAGTAGCGATAAATCTTTCCCGTTTGGTCTCTAAAATGCGGGTAGTCAGGGTAGCCATAGTATCGCAACCCAAACCGAGTACCAGGGGGATGACGGCTCGACCATTAAGCCCCAGCTTTTTACAACCCCGATCCATGAGCAGGGCTAGACGAGGTAGGTAACCGGAATCTTCCAGCAGGGAGAAGAAGAAGAAAAAAGAACCTACTATTGGTAAAATGATGGCAATGGCGTAGCGGACCCCGAGGGTAACAATGCCATAAGGGCCGATAAAAAGACTTTGCCAGAACTGGGATGGAAGGATGGCGGCGACCAGGGCTGTACAGGCCGGAATAAGGAGGCCTTGAAAAAGGTGTTGGTCTAGCCAATCCACTAAGGTTCCGGCACCAAAACGGCCGACAAATAAGTAGAGCCCACAATAAACGACAGCTAGTAAGATTAGGAAGCCGCTCCAGGGGGCTACAGTTAATTGAGCCAACCGTTCCTGCCAGCGCTGAGTTTCTGGGGAACGCCGGGTCAGGATGCCTACAAGAACCTTTTCAGCAGCAGCGTGTTCATCTACCGCTAGCTGATAACTAGGCCCCCAATCGTAGAGCCCAGAGACTGAGATTAGATGGGTAACAATCTGGCGCCAACGGGAAGGGCCTTCTTTTTTTTGGACTAGTTGGCGGAGTTCGGTATCACCACGTAAAAGTAGAAGAGCTAAAGACTCTTTAGTAATCGAGTAGGAACTATGCAGTTGTGCGGATATAATCTGTGCTTTCTCTTGTAGAACCTGGTCAATCTGGGGCCGAAAAGCCGATCGGGGGTTAAGATGGCCTTTCCAAACCTGGGTAAGTACTTCTTTAAGTTGATCGATACCTTCCCCTCGGGTGGCCACAGTACCGACTACCGGTATACCTAAGCGTTGGCCGAGAATACTTAAGTTTAGGTGGTACCCTTCCCGGCGGGACTCGTCCAGCATATTGACGGCCAGGACAAGATGGAAACCAGCCCGGATCAGTTGGAATGTTAGGGGAAGCATACGTGTTAAATTACGGGCATCGACTACTTGGAGGACTAGGCAATCAGGGTTGGCAAAAAGGATTTGCCGGGTCACCTTTTCCTCGGCGGTAATCGGCACTAAGGAGTAGAGCCCCGGGGTATCAATTACTTCTATCGTTTGATCGTTAAGTAAGAGATTGCCGCTAGTTATTTCCACCGTTGTTCCTGGATAATTGGAAACGGTTACGTAGATCCCAGTTAGTTCGGTAAAGATAACGCTTTTGCCAACGTTGGGGTTGCCGATGATTAAAATTTTTTTAGTCACGGGTACTTCCACCTGTCCAAAGAGATACTAAATTCTACTGCTCTAATTGGGGAAAGATGATAGTAATGTGAACTTGTGGAGAAATAAACAGAGTGTTATACTGACACCAGTTAGGATTAGGAGGAGTTTTGGTGTTGAGGTTTTTACGTATAAGTCGTACTTTTGTTACAACAATTTTACTATTTTTATCGCTTTTACTGTTAACGGTTCCGGTCCTAGCAGAACTAAATTTTGATCTACCAGCAGAGTCGGCAATTCTAATCGATGCTAAGACCGGTCAGATTTTATGGCAGAAAAACGCCCAGACCCAGATGCCCCCGGCTAGCATTACTAAAATTATGACGATGCTGCTGATTATGGAAGCGGTAGACTCTGGGCGGATTAGCCTAGATGATATCGTTACTGTTTCGCCCTACGCCGAGTCTATGGGAGGTTCCCAAGTTTATCTACATACGGGAGAGAAAATCACCCTAGAGAACCTGCTTAAATCTATTGCCATTGCCTCTGGTAACGATGCCTCTGTGGCGGTGGCAGAGTACCTCTCCGGAACTGAAGAGGCCTTTGTGCGGGCGATGAATAAACGGGCTCAGGAATTAGGCATGCGGGATACGATCTTTTATAATTCTAGCGGTTTGCCTTTAGACGGTGGGGGCAATCTGACTACCGCTTACGATATTGCGATCATGTCTCGGGAGCTACTTAAACACCCTAAAGTTTTAGAGTGGACGACAACTCGGATTGATTCTATTAGAAACGGTAAATTTGTTTTACATAACACCAATACCCTAATCGGCGCTTATCCAGGGGCAGACGGGATCAAAACCGGTCATACTACAGAAGCTGGCTATTGTTTGTCAGCTACCGCTGAGCGGGATGGGACTAGGTTAATCTCAGTAGTGATGCGGACGGAAACCGAGAAGGAGCGGTTAAGCCAGACGATCCGCCTTCTCGACTTAGGTTTTAATGCATTTACCCCTCAGTTAGTAGCTAGTAAAGGGGAAGAGGTGGCTACAGTCCGGATCGCCGGCGCTCGGCGGTTGGAAAACCCGGCGGTAGCAGCAGCTGACCTAACAGTTTTGGTTCCTAAAGGGGTTACCGATGCGGTTCAGAAAGAGTTTGTTCCTAAGGAAAACCTCCGGGCACCTTTAGAAGCCGGGACGGCTATCGGTCAACTTCAGGTCAGTGTTGCCGGAAACCCTGCCGGAGTAGTAACGGTCGTGACAAATGAGGATGTCTCTCAGGCTAATTTCTTGGTTCGCTTCTTTCGCTGGGTCCGCAATGCGATTTCCGGACTTTTTCGGTAGGGGTTATTCAGAGATTATTAGATTTTCAAAAACATCGACTAGCTGTTTTAGCTGGTCGTTTTTAATGGCAGGCTCTTGACAAATAATGTAGGATGATGTATGATTTCGTAAAATATACACGTATTTTAAAAAAAGGAGGTCGCAAAAGTACAATACGTTGACAGTCAGATGCGTAAAGGGTTGGCGGAAATTATCAGTAGCCGTTCCCGATACTACTCTGGTCGCGGTCCGACCGAGATCAACGTACAGGTCAAAGGATCTGTAATTACTGTGCGGCTTGTGGGCATGCTGTCCGCGGTCGAACGGAATTTATTGGACTTTGGAAGGGTAGACCTTATCGATCAAATTCGGGAAGCATTCATCGATGCTACAGGTGATAAGTTGTGTCAGCGCTTGAGAGAGGAACTTGGTTTAGAGGTTTGTCGGGTCACTAGAGGAAATTCAGATTATAAAAAAGATATTGGCGTCTTGAAGTTTTATCTAATGTAGCTGGTTAGGCATTTCGGTTAAGTTGCACTGAACAAGTGCAGGTCTGGCTGAAGCAGAACCAACTTAGTCACTAGACTAGGTTGGTTTTTCTTTTTTCTGAGCTTATTGATTATGTTGATGAAAGGATGGATGTAGAGATGAAACAGGTAACGGCAGTCATTTTTTTGGTGTCTTTCCTCATTTGGGGTACGTCTGCGGCGCAGGCTCAGACTACGCAAAAAGATCTGATCCACGGCTTAGGTTGCGATAGCTGTCATGATACGGAGGTTCCCCAAAAGCTTGAAGGAAACGGGGTGTGTTTATCGTGTCACGGTAGTTACTCCGAGGTGGCCGGACTTACCTCTAAGATGGAACCGAATCCTCACGTTAGCCACTTAGGCGAGTTTGACTGCGTGGCCTGCCATAAGCCACATGGGGAGAGCGAGTTTGTATGTAATCAATGCCACGAGTTTGAAATTAAGATGCCAGAAGCGGCGAACTGAGTAAAACGGGCTTCTGTTTTTTAAGTTCGTGCTAGGCAATAAAGCAAAGATAAAGATAGGGGATGATTTTATGGAAAGTAAAGGAGTCGTGAAAGAAAACGCTGGAGGGATTCAGGTAGACCGGAGAACTTTTGTTAAAGGAACAGCTGCAGTCGCCATGGCTCTTGGCGTAGGTGGTTTCCTGGACAACATTTTTGGGCAGCAGGTTAAAGCGCACGAACCGGCACCTAGGCCAACCAAATGGGATGAGGAATTTGACGTAGTGGTTGTTGGTTCTGGTACCGGGGCGCTTGCTGCGATGGTTGCGAAAGATGCTGGTTTTAGCGCTGTTATCTTAGAAAAGGCAGCCACGTGGGGTGGAACCACTGCAATTTCGGGTGGGGTCTTGTGGGTGCCCAATAACTACTTGATGAAAGAGGCGGGTATTGAGGATTCACTTGAGGAAGCCTTTGAGTATATGAAAAAGGCGTCTTTTGGGCAGTCAAGCGACGAATTGATTCATGCGTACATCGATAATGCTAATCCCACACTTGACTACCTAGTTCAAAACGGGCACAAGCCCAAAATCCAGGTCCCGTATGCCGACTATTATCATGGGTCGATTGACCATTCCCGCAAGCTAGGAAGATCGGTTATTCCTCCAGGCCTTGGCCGTGAGCTAATGCGTACGGTACGGGCTGCTGTTGATGCCCGTGGAATTCCTGTTTATCTCCAGACCCCAGCGGTATCCTTAATTACCGATGAAAGTGGTGCAGTTGTTGGGGTGTGGGCTAAGAGCCCGGCCAAAGGTAAGATTTCTATCCGGGCCCGCCGGGGTGTTTTACTGGCGACAGGTGGTTTCGATCACAATAAGGAAATGCGCGAACATTTCCTCCCTGGCCCTGTCTATTATCCTTCTGCAGTTCCTACTGATACCGGTGATGGCATTCTTATGGGAATGGCCATCGGAGCTGACCTTCGGAATATGAACGAAGTTTGGGGGTGGCCGGTAAAAGAAATAACCATTGCTGGCAAGAAAATGGGTTCCTTTGATGGCGGAGGGGAACGGGCAAAACCAGGTTCGATCTATGTTAACCGGTTTGGCCAGCGGTTCTGTAACGAGTCTGCCAACTATGACGCCACAACCCGTAATTTCTATTGGTGGGATAACTCTATTATGGACTGGCGAAACATCCCGGCGTTCTGTATTGTCGACAGCGAGTATCGCAAGCGGTATAAGTTTGGTCGGCAAAAGCCTGGCGTGGAACAGCCTTGGATGAATCGATCTGACACCTTGGAGGAATTAGCAGGGAAGCTAGGAATTGATGCTGAAGGGCTTATGGCAACGGTTGAGCGAGTTAACATATTTGCGGAAGAGGGTGTGGATCGGGACTTCCACCGGGGTGAGAAGCCCTTTGATCGCTTGACCTACGGTGATTCGGAGAGAACGGACCTCAAGAACCCTTGTTTGGGTCCAATCAAGACGCCTCCCTTTTATGGCGTGCGAGTCTATCCTGGCTCATTAGGGACATGTGGCGGATTGAGGATTAACGGTAACTCCCAAGTACTAACACCTTACGGAAAGGTAATTGATGGCCTCTACGCCGCAGGAAATACTGCAGGGTCCCCGGCTGGAGCTGGATATCCGGGGGCTGGTGCTACCCTGGGTGCTGGGATGATTTTTGCCCGCATTGCGGCGTTGCATATGGCTAAGAAAAACTAAATCGGCGGCGTAACATTGTACGAAGACCCTCAACCAACATGATTGTGTTAGTTGAGGGTCTTTCATATGGTACCTAGCTAGATGCTTTGAATAACAGTAAAATGGGGAAAGATGATAGTGGTGCAGCTTGTGGAGGTCAATTCAGAGTGGTATACTATGATTTCCGGACTTTTTCGGTAGGGGATACGCAGGAATTATCTAACGTTACGGTCAATATATGACATTATGCTTACAACTACAATTAGAGCTCATGCTAAGATTAACCTTTCTTTGGATGTCCTCTACCGCCGAGTTGACGGATATCATGAATTAGAGAGTATTATGCAGTCCTTGGCTCTGCACGACTTAGTGACACTAACGGCTAATCCAGATGCAGAGGTTAGGACGCTTAACCCAACCCAGTTGATCCGGGTTACAGTAGACAACCCAGAGGTTCCCTCTGATGAAGAAAATATTGCTTTCAATGCCGCTAAGATTCTCATGCGCCGCAGCGGTAATTATATGCCGCTGCAGATCGCTATTGCCAAGAATATTCCGGTGGAAGCTGGTTTAGCCGGTGGTAGTTCTAATGCGGCCGCTGTCCTTTGGGGTCTCAACCAGCTTTGGAAGTTAGGTTTAACTCCAGCAGAATTAGGAGAAATTGGCCAAAAGATTGGGGCAGATGTGCCTTTCTGTCTTCAGGGGGGAACGGCGTTAGTTGGAGGGATTGGAGAGAAAGTAACTTCGGTCCCTAGCAAATGTAAGGATTTTGGTGTTATATTGGTTAAGCCTACTTTTGGTATTTCGACAGCCGAAGTTTATCGATCGTTAGATTTAAAAAAGGTGGTTCATCCGAACACCCTAGAGATCTTAGATGCCGTTGTTGCCGGGGATTTGGCAGGGATATGCGCTAATTTAGGTAATGTACTAGAATCGGTGACGTTACCCCAATATCAAACTTTAGTTGAGATTAAAGAAGCGCTGTTACAAGCTGGCGCTCAAGGTGTGCTCCAGACCGGCAGTGGTCCTACTATCTTTGGGTTAACTTCCGATTTGGAACAAGCCCAGGGAATTGCGAAGAAACTAGAAGGAAAATATCCGACAGTAATTGCGACAACCTTTTGGGGTAAAGGACAAGAGACAGCGTAAGCGTGAGGTGACCCTATGAAGAAGGTAATCGGTGAGCTAAATTTAGATAACTATAAACCCCTGCGGGAGCTAGTTTTTGAAGCTCTGCGGGAAGCTATTATTTCCGGTCAGTTACGTCCTGGACAACGGCTAATGGAAGTTCAGCTAGCTGAGGAATTAGGGGTTAGCCGTACACCGGTACGGGAAGCCATTCGGAAACTGGAATTAGAAGGCTTAGTACTAATGATCCCCCGCCGTGGCGCTTATGTAGCTAAGATTTCCATGAAAGATATTGCTGATGTTTTTGAAATTCGAGCTGCTCTAGAAGGTTTAGCTGCAGAATTGGCGGCTAGGCGCTGCACCCCTGAAGAGATTGAAGCTTTGGAGCGGTCTCTAGTTAAAATTAGAGAATGTGCCGATAAAGGGGATATACAGGCTTGTATTGAGTTAGATACCACCTTCCATGAGCAGTTGATGTCTGCCTCCCATAACGACCGGTTGGTGCAGATTATCGCGAACCTGCGAGAACAGATCCAGCGGTTCCGGAGCACAAGCCTAGCCCATCCTGGTCGGATGAAGTTGGCTTGGGAAGAGCATAAGATTATTGTTGAAGCTATTGCTCAAGGAGATACCGAATTGGCCCGGCGTTTAGCTTATGAACACATTGAAAATGCAGAAAATAGTTTAATGGAAGTTATTAGTGAGCAGCAAGAAAACTGCTAGGGGGTACGACCATGCCAAAACTGGATGCGGTAGTCTTAGCTGGAGGAAGAGTTTCAGAAGCATTAGGGCCAAATGTGGGGGTTGCTTATCAAGCCCAGATACCGATAAATTCCCAACCGATGGTGCAGTATGTGGTCCAAGCCCTAAGGGCTGTTCCTGAGATTGACCGGATTGTTGTAGTCGGTCCGCAAGAACTAAACCAGGTACTATCTAGTGACCGTTGTGAAGTAGTAGAGCTTGGGGAAACCATGGTTGAGAACCTATTGCGGGGTCTGGATACCTTGCAGACTACGAACAAAGTTTTGCTAGCCACCGGTGATATTCCTTTATTAACGCCGGAAGCGGTAGTCGATTTTCTAACTCAAGCCCGAACGATAGAGAAGGATATCTATTACCCTATTGTTAGTAAGGAGGATAATGAGGCCAGTTATCCAGGAGTACGTAGAACTTATGTGCGTTTAAAAGAGGGGGTTTTTACCGGCGGAAACTTGATTTTGGTCAACCCCCAGTGTGTTTATAAATGTCAGAATCAAATCGCCCGGGCGGTAGCGATGCGTAAGAAACCCTGGCAGTTAGCCCGTTTATTAGGTTTCTCCTTTATTTTAAAGTTGTTATTTAACCGGTTAGGTTTAGAGGAGATTGAAGAGCGGGTTGGTGGAATCCTTGGTTTTCAAGGCAAAGCCCTAATTTCGCGCTGGCCAGAAATCGGTATTGACGTTGATAAATCTAGTGATTTACAATTAGCTCGGAAGATTATAGAAGGAAATGTTACGCTTAAAGAGAACGTTAAAAGTGAGAACGACCCTGGTACTATCGATACTGGTCAGGTATAAGGAGGAAAAATAACGTGAATATTACAGAAGTCCGGGTATGGCCGGTGCGTAATAAAGAGTCTAAAATTAAAGCCACAGCCAGTATTGTTATTGATGGGGCGATTATGATCCATGATTTACGGGTAGTCGAGGGAAGTAATGGGCTTTTTGTGGCTATGCCGTCCCGAAAAACTACAGATGGAAACTACCGGGATATTGCCCACCCCATTACTGCTGAGGCTCGTGAGGTCATTCAAAATAAGGTTTTAGCCGAATATCAAAAACTGTTAGCTAGCGTTTCCTAGCTTCTTGACAGTCAGAAAAGATTCTGGTAAAATCAATATCTGCCGAAACAATTTTTTGGGGCGTAGCCAAGTCGGTAAGGCACCGGCCTTTGGAGCCGGTATTCGCTGGTTCGAGTCCAGCCGCCCCAGCCATAGTCAACTATTAACCCTCGTAACCGGGGGTTTTTTCTTTTAAAAACCGATAAATATTCTTTTGGCCTGGTTCTCCTTGTCCACAGTCTCAATATGATATTAGCGCAGGAAGTAATATTTCACTGACTGCTTAAAGGAGGAAGAACCGTGAAGAAAAAGCAACCTGTTTGCAGCGGGAAACTAGTGCGGCGGAAATTCAAGAAGCTGCAGGTCGTTGCAGATAAAACCGTACAGTTACACGATGTGCGGACAATAACTTTGCCTGAACCGACTGACTTCATCCAAGCAATAGAAACCCAAGTAGAGTTTTTGGGGGATCACGTTATTTCCGGAAAGGTAATCAAACAATTTAGAGTACATAAAGTTATTAAGTTTTTACCGACCGGAACTGACGGTGAGGTACTATTTCATAGAGAAAGCATTGATTTTACAGCCTTTATCGAAGCGCCGGTAAGCCCTAGTGATGAATTAGATATCGAAAACTTTGTACTCCGGGTTGTTCCTATCCTGGAACCTGTGGGCACAACACCGACTACCATTTGGCGGGAAAAAACGGTAGTGGACGTACGAGTCGTTGTAGCTAGAGTGGTGATCACTAGTGAGATGACCGGTAAGGCCGACTGCTTTTTCCGCAGCTCTTGTGGGCCCCGGGAGTTCCATTCAATCTAGTGAGGTCGGGGCTATTTTCAAAGGGGCAGGTTTTTAGCCTGCTCCTTTGACATATTGGTCAGGCGTTCCTCCATATAGTGTAGGCAGAGGAGGGAGCGCAAATGGTTAATAATGCGACATTTACCCTTTTGACCTTAGCGTTATTTACTGAAGTATTAACTAATATGGTGAAGAACGTTTTTCCTAACCTTACCGGTATTTATAGTAACTTGGTTGCTGGTTTATTTGGGGTTTTTATTAGCTTTGGTACCCAAACCGGATTCTTTCAACTAATGGATATTCCTTTTAACACCCCGGCAATTGATTATTTGCTAACAGGGTTGATTGTGGCCCGGGGTTCTAACTTTGTTCATAACATGCTAGATACCTTAAAACCGGTGGCACCAGCCCGGTTGATGACCCAAATTCGCCGACGCTAACTCCAAATTCCGTGTAGCGGGAACTAAAGAAGGATTACCTTCCGTTTATATATAACTAGAAAGGTCAGCTTTGTGTTTTTTAGGGGAAGGTGATCCAATTGAACTGGTCGACAGAAGCCGAAGCTGCCATGAGCGGTGTGCCAGGGTTTGTACGTGGAATGGCTCGCAAGGCTGTGGAAGATGAAGCCCTTAAACATGGAATCAATGAAATAACCCCGGAGTTAGTTCGGGCAGTAAAAGATAAGTACTTTACCAGCATTTTTGGAGGCAAGAAAGAAGAAAAGGTTGAAGTAGATAGAGTAAATAAAGGAGATAAAAAGCCGCATAAAATCGCGATTATCCGTTGTGAAACAGTTTCCGAAACCTGTCCTGGGATAGCCTGTATGCTCGCTTGGAATAAAAAGAAGATCCATTTTGCCGGTTACGGTCCTGATGATGAGTTAATCGCCATGCTTACCTGTGGTGGTTGTTCTGGGCGCCGAGTTTCACGAATGGTTGAGAAACTAAAAAAGTATGGGCTAGATACGGTTCATCTTTCGTCTTGTATGTTGTTAGAAGGGGATTATCCTAAGTGTCCGCATTTGGCAGAAATTAAGCAGAGTATTTTGGCTAAAGGTATAGAGGTTGTAGAAGGAACACATCATTAAATCAAATAAGAGGAGAATCGTCCGGGGCCATAGTATTTTATAGACCGTGGAGGTGCTCCAAATGGAATTTAGTGCACTTATTCTTGCTGCCGGAAAAGGTACCCGGATGAAGTCGGATTTACCGAAAGTGATTCACCCACTTTTGGGGCGCCCATTAGTGGAATATGGGATCAACGCGGTAAAAGCTTTACAACCGGAACAAATTTGTTTGGTTATCGGGCATAAAGCCAGTTTAGTTCAAGAGAAACTGGCTGATCTTCCTTTTCCCTTGAACTTTGTAATCCAGAAAGAGCAGCTAGGAACGGGACATGCTGTTCAGCAAGGGGCAGATCTTTTCCAAGATTATACCGGCCCAGTTCTGATCTTACCAGGAGATGCCCCTTTATTGACTACAGAAACTTTGGGAAGTCTTCTGGAATACCACCGGTCCGGCGGGTATAGCGCGACTATATTAACTACTTTGTTGCCTAACCCCCATGGCTACGGCCGTATTATTCGAGATGCTGCAGAAAATGTAGTTGCTATTGTAGAAGAGAAAGATGCTACCCCGGAAGAGCGGCTGATTAAAGAAGTTAATTCTGCGGTCTACTGTTTTGACAGTACCCAGCTGTATGAAGCCTTAGGAGCTATTGATGCCAATAACGCTCAAGGTGAGTACTATCTTACTGATGTAATTGCTGTTCTCCGCCAAGCTGGGAAAAAGGTAGGGGCCTTGGCTGCAGCTGAGCCTACTGAAGTTTTAGGCGTAAACACTCGGGTTGAACTAGCTGAAGCCGGTAAAACACTATGGCGCCGGAAAGCTCTAGAATTAATGCTCAATGGTGTTACAATTATGGATCCTGATACAACTTATATCGACCCGGAAACAGAAATCGGGCCAGACACCATTATTTATCCGTGTGTAGTGATAGCTAGGGGTTGTCAAGTTGGTAGCAACTGTCAGATCGGGCCTTTTGCTTATCTCCGCCCAGGGACTCAACTAGCAGATGGTGTTAAGGTCGGCGATTTTGTTGAGATTAAAAATTCACAAGTTGGTGAAGGTAGTAAGGTTCCTCACCATACTTACTTGGGCGATGCTATAGTAGGTCAACAGGTTAATATCGGTGCTGGTACAATTACCTGTAATTTTGACGGGGTAGCCAAACATAAAACCTACATTGCCGATAGAGCCTTTATCGGGAGCAATTCCAACTTAGTAGCCCCACTTACTATTGGCGAAGGTTCTTATGTTGCTGCAGGGTCAACAATTACCAAGGATGTTCCGGCTGAATCTTTGGGGGTAGCTCGGAGCCGTCAATGCAATAAGGATGGTTGGGCTCGGCAGCGGAAAAAGCCCCAATAATTGTGAATTTGCCCGTTTGACGGAAAGAAGGCCTGATGATATAATAT
>DHRX01000141.1:15126-20039 GCA_002408345.1 Firmicutes bacterium UBA5301
GGAAAGGGCGCTGCCCGTAAATTGCGTGCCGAGGGTTTTATACCGGCGATTGTTTACGGTCATAAAAGTGACAATAAACATTTAGCTATTTCAGAGAAACCTTTGACTAGGTTAGTACACTCGGGTCAAAGTAATGCTCTAATTGAACTAAGTGTTGATGGTGAGAAAGAGAAGCGTCCTGTTATTATTAAAGAGATTCAGGCCGATCCGATAACTACGCATCTTTTGCATGTAGACTTTTTACAAGTTGCTTTAGATGAGCCGGTAAATACGGTTGTTCCAGTTGTCTTAGTTGGTGAAGAACAACGGGCCCATGATGGTGGAATTGTTGAACATATTCTTCGTGAATTAGAGATTAGTTGTCTACCAACAATTATTCCTGAGAGTATTGAAGTTAATGTTTCTGACTTAAAGCTCTATGATACTCTTAATGTTGAAAATTTAAAGGTGCCTGCTGGAATCGAGGTTACTAACAGCCCAGATGAAGTTGTGCTTTCCATTGTTGCACCGGTAATTGAAACAGAGGAAGAAACAGAAGAAGCAGAGGACGTAGAGACAACAGCGGCTGAAGAGAACGGCGCAGAAGCTGAAACTGAAGCCTAAGTCTGATTTGAATGATATCATTAAGCGCAGCCTGGTTTTGGGTTGCGCTTTTTTGCTGTTGGGAAAGTAGGTGGATAAGTGAGACTAATCGTGGGGCTAGGTAATCCTGGTCGAGAATACATTGAAACCCGACATAATGTAGGGTTTGCAGTTATCGATCGTCTTGCTGAACGCTTAGAGGTTGCAGTAACGAAAACCCAGGGGCAGGTCTTAATTGCCAAAACTCAGTATGCTGGGGAACAAGTTCTGCTAGTTAAGCCCCAGACCTATATGAATCGCAGCGGTCTAGCGGTGGCGGCTTTGGCCCGCTACTATAAAATACCGGTAAGTAATATTATTGTTGCTTATGATGACTTAGATCTACCGGTAGGGACAATTCGTCTGCGGGCTAAAGGCGGCGCAGGTACCCACAACGGAATGCGTTCTTTAATTCAAGAATTAGCTTCTGAGGAGTTTCCCCGCTTGCGGGTTGGTATCGGTCGACCGCTAGAAGGGGATTGGGCCAACTATGTTCTCTCTCGCTTTCGCAGAGAAGAACGAGATTTAATCCAAGAAGCGCTAGAGCAGGGGGTAGCGGCTCTCCTTAGGTATTTGGAAGCAGGTATTGACACGGCTATGAACGAATTTAACAAAAAGTAAGGGGGGTGCCTGTAGCATGGATGTTATCCACCAGTTTCTGGATCAAAACATGGCTCTGGTCTTCTTTATCTACGGGCTAACCTTTGTTTTACTTGGTGTTGTAGCGGTATTACAATTTGATCCTCAAAGCCGATTTCGGCTGGTTCGAAGCCTTTGGACATTAGCTGTTTTTGGCATTTTACATGGCCTTGCGGAATGGGGTTATATTTTTATTCCGCTCCAAATGCAGACAATAACTCGGGAAGTTGTAACTACCCTTGAAATCGGTCATGTAAGTTTATTGATCGCTTCTTACGTCTTCCTATTCCAGTTCGGTTTGAGCCTCTATGGAGAACGTATCGGTCGACCTTATCGGTATGTTCGCTTCTTGCCTGCCGTGGCTTTTGGGCTTTGGTTATTAGGTTTTTGTTCAGGGGTAACTACTTACCGTAGTGCGACATTACATTATTTTTTAACCAACGCGGAAGCTTTAGGCCGCTACTTTTTTGCGTTGCCTGGTGCAATATTGAGCGGCCTGGCCTTTTTAAAATTAGAAGAAGAACTAGTCGGGCAAATCTTATATGAGGCAAGGTTACCAGCACGGGCAGGTGCCATTGCTTTTTTGACCTACGGATTGCTTAGCGGTTTAGTAGTACCGGCAGCCGATTTTTTCCCAGCGAATATTATTAATGCTTACTATTTTCATGAGTTACTAAACCTACCGGTCCAAATTTTCCGGGCGATCACAGTGCTCTGTTTAACCTATTGTATTTTCCGATTGTTAGAATACTTTGCAGCCGATTATGCTTGTCGTTTAGAACAGGCCGAGTGCCAACAGTTAGTCCTAAATGAACGGCTACAAATTAGTCGGGATTTACATGACGGTATTCTCCAATCGGTTTATGCGGTAGGGTTAGATTGTGAGAATATCAAGTATCTGATTGAGGCTGATCCGGTTAAAGCCAAATTGGAGATCGATCAGTCGATAGCTAATTTAAATAAATTGATTGCTGAAATCCGAGAGTACATTGGTCGGCTGCGGTTAGACCAGTCTGCAGTGAAAACCCTCTACGAACAGCTAGTAGAGATAATTACTGAATTTAAAGCTACGGATAACATAGAAACTGTAGTGGATCTATTAGAGGTGAAGAGACTACATCTTTGTCCAAAACAAGCTGAGCAGGTAACAAATATTATTCGAGAGGCGTTAAACAATATTAAGCGGCATGCTGAAGCCGATACTATTACGATAATAGCCCAGGATGGGAAACGAGGCCTGTGGTTTAAGATTGAAGATAATGGAAGGGGATTTCGGTTACCTAGCGGTTGGCGTAGCCGCTTTAACTTAGGGCACCAAGGTATTAGTAACATGCGAGAGCGGGCTAAACTAGTCGGTGGGGAATTAGAAATCAAGAGTAAACCTGGAGAGGGAACGATAGTTAGTTTGTATATACCGAAAGGTAGTCTAAATCAATTATGTGGGGGAGGGTCTGCATTCTGTGGATACTACCAAACCAATTCGGGTCTTGTTGGCAGATGATCATGAGGTTGTACGGTTAGGTTTAAAGTCATTACTAGCCCGGTATTCAGATCTAGAGGTTGTGGCTGAGGCCGGCTCAGGTACAGAGGCGTACCAAAAAGCGTTAGAGGTAAACCCAGACGTAGTGATAATGGATGTTCGGATGCCTGATGGTAATGGCATTGAGGCTTGTCGAGAGATACGGAGTAATAACGACAAAATCAAGGTATTGATGTTAACCTCTTTTGCCGATCAAGAAGCTTTAGAAAGCTCAATTTTAGCGGGGGCAGCCGGTTATGTGATAAAACAGATCGGTGCGGATGAACTAGTTCAAAATATTCGACGGGTTCATGCCGGGCAGAAGATTATTCCACTTAGTCAGGTCGACGAGGTGGTTCAGGGGATTAGGAAAAAAATGGAGGAGTTTGACCGTGTTGCTGAGCTGACCGAACAGGAAAAACGGATCCTTTCGTTACTGGCAGACGGGAAGACAAATAAACAAATTGCCCAGGAGATTTTTTTAAGCGAAAAAACAGTACGTAACTATGTTAGTAATATTTTAACGAAATTAAACCTTTCTAACCGGGCAGAGGCGGCGGCGTATGCTGTGCGGAGAAGTTTTGCAGTACTAGACAAAGATTGGGACATTTGACCCTTCCTTTTTTTACTAATTATGTAATAATAATGATGGAGTTTATCTTGTGGTGGCCCAAGTAACACCCCAGCAAGGGCGTAAGGCTTTTCTAATGGCTCTTTTTAATAGTTTTTGTTGAAATTTTTCAAGATAATTGGCCAAGCATACTATTTAAGTCTTACGGTTTTAACTCCGCCAACCATTTGTAAGACCGAGACCCTTTACTTGGCTACCACTTTTTAAGGTGGGAGGTATATCCTCCTGCCTTTTTTTTTATTACAGGATAAATTAAAAAAATAACGAATTAAGCAAATAAATACATTCACAGGTAAATTTTACAATTTTTGGAGGAAGCGGTTTATGCTTTTGGCCCCGAAAAGGCGAAAAAGATTAGGTGATTTACTCCGTGAAGTGGGGCTAATTACTCAGGAACAGTTAAAGGAGGCCGTTGCGTACCAGGATGCTCAAGGTGTTCGTTTAGGACAAGCCTTAATTGAACTGGGTTACCTTACTGAACAACAGTTAGTAGAGGTGTTGGAATATCAGTTAGGTATACCCCATATCAACCTGGCAGGTCGGTTAATAGCTCCTGAGGTCTTGGATCTAATTCCCCAAGAATTAGCTTACAAATATTTAATTGTTCCTATTGAGATCAGAGGAGATCGGGTAGTTGTGGCTACCGCTGATCCTTTTAATGTCTACGCGGTCGATGCTGTTCGTCAAGCAACGTCTTTAAATGTAGAATTGGTTTTGGCTACAGAGTCAGATATTAACCAGGCACTCTCTCAGCATTATGGGGTCCAAGGTGTTGCGGAAGCGGTGATCCAGACTATTGATGAGACTGAGGATGTAGTTGAAGAAACCGAAGAAGAGCTGAGACAGATGGGGGATGAAGCCCCGATTGTTCGCCTGGCTAATATTATCCTAAGCCAGGGTATTCGGGAGAAAGCCTCCGATATTCATATTGAACCTCAGGAAAAAGATGTTCGTATTCGATACCGTGTTGATGGTTTTCTCCAAGAGGTAATGCGGACACCAAAAAGGACCCAAATGGCGCTAGCTTCTCGTCTCAAGGTCTTGGCTCGTCTCGATATTGCAGAGCGCCGTCTTCCCCAGGACGGACAGATTAAAATGACTGTCGACGGCTCTGAGGTTGATCTGCGAGTTTCCACTATGCCAACGGTCCATGGCGAAAAAATTGTTCTCCGGATTCTGGATAAGAGCAATTTGCTATTAGATCTCGATAACCTTGGTTATTCGCAGCAAAATCTGCAGATTTGGCGGTCGGCCATGCGGCGTCCCTATGGGATGATTTTGGTCACTGGACCTACCGGTAGTGGGAAGACAACAACCCTATATGCTACCTTGTCTGCGCTTAATACCCCTGAACGTAATATGGTTACCGTTGAAGACCCGGTAGAGTTTTCCCTACCGGGTATCAATCAGGTTAGCATCAATCGTAAAGCTGGGTTGACTTTCGCTAACTCCTTACGAGCTATCGTTCGTCAGGACCCTGATATTATTATGATCGGGGAAATC
>DHRX01000141.1:20252-27115 GCA_002408345.1 Firmicutes bacterium UBA5301
ACGTTAACCAGGTTAATTGAGATGGGGGTAGAACCCTTCTTGGTTGCTTCCTCGGTCATTGTAGCTCAAGCGCAACGTTTGGTGCGTATGATCTGTCCTGCTTGTCGTGAAGCCTACGTTATTGATAGGGAGGGGCTGTTGGAGATGGGTTTGCCCGATCCTGAACAGGTTTTACAGGGACAACCGACAGTTACTCTCTTTCGAGGTAAGGGCTGTCCCCGTTGTAATAATACCGGCTATAAAGGACGCCGGGCGATTCAGGAGATTATGGCTCTCAACCCCAAGTTACGTACTTTGATCGCTGAAAAAGCCAATGCCGATAGCCTAAAGGCTGCCGCAGTAGCTCAAGGGATGGTTACTTTAAAGGAAGACGGGATTACTAAGGCGTTACAAGGGGAGACCACCCTAGAGGAAGTTCTGCGGGTGGCTTTTACAGACTACTAAGAGGAGGGTGGGCCCATGAACGTTGATAAAATCTTAGCACAGGCGGTAGAGTTAGAGGCTTCTGATGTCCATATTGCTGTGGCGGTTCCACCGATAGTACGGGTGCATGGTTCCCTACAGGTGTTGGAAGGCTACTCTAAACTCACCCCTGATGATACTAGTAGCTTGATTAATCAGCTACTTCAGGAACACCAAAAAGCTTTATTTGATGAACGGGGAGAATTAGATTTTTCCTATGGGATTCCCAGCCTCGGTCGGTTTAGGGTGAACGCCTATAAACAGCGGGGGTCTAGCTGTGCTGCCTTACGGGTTATCCCTACAGAAATCCCCGATTACCAGAGCTTAAAACTACCTGAAATTGTTCGGACTTTAGCCCACCGGAATCAGGGTTTAGTTTTGGTCACCGGGCCGACCGGTAGCGGTAAATCAACCACACTCGCTTCAATGATCGATATCATTAACCATGAACGGGAATGCCACATAATTACCTTAGAGGACCCTATTGAATACCTCCATCGCCACAACAAAAGCATTATTAACCAGCGGGAGATCGGCCTCGATAGCCGTTCTTTTGCAGCGGCGTTACGGGCGGCCTTACGCCAGGATCCAGATGTCATTTTAGTCGGTGAGATGCGGGATCTTGAGACTATTGAGACGGCATTAACCGCAGCAGAAACCGGCCATCTAGTACTGGCTACCCTCCATACCAATAATGCGGTTAGTACTATCGACCGGATTATTGATGCTTTTCCGCCGCACCAGCAACCCCAGGTTAGATTACAGTTGGCCGCTGTACTACAAGGGGTAATAGCCCAGCAACTTTTGCCTCGAGCCGATGGACAAGGGCGAGTAGCGGCTGTAGAGATTTTGTTGGCTACCCCTGCTGTCCGCAATTTAATTAGGGAAGGCAAGACCTACCAACTATTAAGTTTGATTCAGACCGGCGGTCGGATTGGGATGCGATCCTTTGATACTGCCTACAAAGAACTGTTGACTCAGGGTTTGGTTACTAGGGAAACTATCGCTAGCCGTTTAAGTGATAACTTGACTATTCAGCCGATTGACTAAGATACAGGAGGGGTGGCATGCCACGCTTTGCTTATACAGCACGGGATTCTAAGGGAAAAGTATACCGGGGCACAGTTGATGCTGCCTCACCGACAGCGGTAGCTAGTCGCTTGCGGTCTGATGGCTATTTTGTCACCTCGGTACAGCCGGTTTCTCAGAGGTTAACAGTTAAAAGAGAATTGATTTCTAAAAAATTATCTAAACAAGACTTAGCCATTTTCTGCCGCCAATTAGCAACGTTGTTAAAAGCCGGTGTTCCGATTACTGATGCCCTAAGTGTTGTCCGAAACCAAACTAGCCAACCGGCTTTGGCTGAAGCCCTTAAACAATTGGTTGTAGCGGTGCAGACCGGGGATAGTATTTCTGCCGCTATGGGTAAACAACCGAAGATCTTCCCCCAGCTGTTAGTGCGGATGGTTGAAGCCGGTGAAGCTAGCGGAACTATCGACGCAACTTTTGATAACCTATCCAAGCATTACCAGCGGGACTACGAGTTGCAACAGAAGATTGTCAGTGCTCTGACCTACCCGGCGGTAGTTTTAGTAGTAGCGGTGATAGTAGTTATTCTTTTGTTTGGGGTGGTTTTACCTAACTTTGTCGATATGTTCAGCGATTTAGGGGCAGAGCTACCGGTTTCCACTAAATTACTGATAGCAACCGGTAACTGGTGGGGGCGCTATTGGTTAGTCATACTCTTGGCCATTATCGCTGCGGCCATTGCTCTTACAGCTTATGTTAAGACCGATAAGGGTCGTAGATGGAAGGATCAGTGGTTACTGCGTCTACCGGTGATAGGTTCTCTGTTAACGAGCTTGGAGATTACTCGATTTAGCCGGAACCTCTCAGTTATGTTGGCAGCAGGTATTCCTATTGTGCAAGGGGTAGAGCTAATTACGAAATTAGCTGAAAATACATTGATCCAGGAAGCATTTGCGACAGCGGTAGAGGCGATCAAGCGGGGTGGGAGCCTATCAGCGGCACTAGCCAAAACCAAGCTTTTCCCAGAGATGGTTCCCCAGATGTTAGAGATCGGTGAGACTACCGGGGCCCTCGATCTGCTGCTTTTGAATATAGCTGAGTTCTATGATGGTGAGGTGGACAACCAGATTAAGGCGCTGACTATGTTAATTGAGCCGGTAGTAGTAATCTTTTTAGGGGGCGTTGTAGCCTTAATAATTGCTTCAGTTTTATTACCAATGTTTGATATGATGGGGCAAATCGGTGGTTAAAAGCATTGAAGGGAGGTGACAGTGATGTTACGGTTATATCGTAAGGAAGAAGGCTTTACCTTAATTGAGCTACTGATTGTGGTAGCTATCATCGGTATTTTAGCTGGTATTGCGGTACCTCGGGTTACCGGCAATTTGAAAACAGCTAAAGAGAACGCTTGTAAAGCTAATATTAGCGCTATTGAGTCGGTAGTACAGCTCTACTCTTATGAAGAAGGCAACCTCACAGCAGGGGATCTAAAGAACGATGAATCCAACAAAAGTCCCTTGGTTTCAAAGGGCTATTTAAAAGAAATACCGACATGTCCGTTAGGCGGCACGTACAGTGTGGATACCAACGGGATAGTTACTTGTAGCCACAGTTAGTAGTTTTATTACCGGAGCAGTTGTAATCCACCGCTGCTCCGGTCGAACCCTCTTAATTGCCAGTACTGTGCGAAGGAGAATACCTTGTGTTCACTACCAAGCGCAAATACATCGGCCTTGATTATGGCTCCCACAGCCTACGGGCCATCGAGTTAGAAGAGGCTAACGGTATGCTTAACCTGAGTCGCTGGGCTTCGGCTCCGGTGCCGCCAGGGGCGATTAATGCCGTTGGTGAAGTAACCGATATCGGTCTATTAGCTACAACCCTAAAAGATTTTTTCCGTAGCGCCAAGTTACCGATGAAACAAGTGGTAACGATGGTACCGTCCTCAGGGTTAGTCATCCGGAACATCCTTTTGCCCCAGATGGAGCCGGAAGAGCTGAGGGAAGCGGCTAAATGGGAGGCGGCTCAATACCTACCCTATCCTATTGAAGAAGCTACCTATGATCTAGTTTCGCTACAGCCGTTACCTTTTTACAGCCAACTGCCTGATTCTGAGGTCTTGTTAATAGCGGCCCATACGCCGAAAATAATGGCCTTAGTTGAAGCGTGTCAGCGAGCCGGTTTAGATTTAGTTGGGATCGATGCGGCGCCATTGGCTATGGCTCGGGCTATCGGCGTAGGAGAAAAGGCCCGGCAGGAGCGGTACCCACCTCGGCAGCAGAGCAGTGATCCCTTAGGGGAAACAGCGGCTGGGTTTGAAGTTGATTTAACTACTTTTTCAGAAGCGATTATTAACCTTGGTTACAGTACTACCGATGTCTCTATCTTTCAAAATGGAGGTCTTCGGGTTAACCGTAGCTTTACTATTGGCTTAGCTAATTTTGATCAAAAGATAATGGAGCGGTTAGGCGTTAGTTGGGCTGAAGCTACCCATATCCGGGCGGTTGAAGCTCGTGTGGACGTGGCTGGAATTATCCCTATCGGTGAGGAACGGGAAATTCAAATAACAGCTGCGGTGCAGGGGGTAGCAGAGGAACTTCTTGAAGAAATTCAACGGTCTTTAGATTACTACCGAGCGCAAAATGGTTGGATACCCATCGATCGAGTAGTTGTTATCGGTGATGGGGTTAAGCTTCACGGTTTAATAGAGTATCTCAGTAATAATCTAGGGGTTGCTTTGGAGGTAGGGAACCCGTTAGTAAATTTAGCCCCTACAGATACTTTTTCTCCAGATATTGAATTATACTCAACAGCGATTGGACTGGCTCTTTGGGGGTGTCCCAATGATTCGCGTTAATTTATTACCCCGGCCATACCAGAAGGCCAGGGAATTAGAGCGTTTCTGCCGCATTGCGATTGTGGCGGTAGGGGTATTGGCCTTTATAATGACTTGTAATTTTTTTAGTTTAAAGATGCAAACCAAGTTATATCAAGAAGAGACTGCGAATCTAAGGTCATTAGCCCAGCAATATAGCCAAGTCAATAAAAGATACAACGAGTTAGTCGTGGCCGAGCAGGCTCTGCAAAGACGTTTAGATTTAGCGTTACCCTTGTTAGAGCAATCGGCTTCACTGCAACCGGCTTTAGCCTTGTTTACCAGCGAGTTACCCCAGAATGTTTGGTTACGTAGTCTCAGTTTAAACTTAGATGACCAGTTTTACTTAGAAGGGAACGCAGTAGCCTATACAGATATTGCGGCTTTAATTAAATGGCTAGAAGAGGATAATGGTCTGGTTGTCCGATTAGATAAAACAGATTATTTAGATCGAGAGGTTGCCTTTACAATTTCGGCAAGTACCGAGGGGGGAGTTCGATGAGTCTTTCGCGCCAAGAAACCCAAACTTGGTATCGAGTATTAGTTCTGGTCTTACTCCTTGGTGTCGTCGCTTATTTCCTCTGGTTCTACTTACCGAACAAGACAACATTGCTCCAGGCTAAACAGGCTTATAATGAAGTTGGGCAAGAGATTATTGTTGGTCGACGACGTCTGCATGAGCTGCAAAATTATGCCCAAGCGGTAGTCGAGCTGAAGGCTCAGGTAGATCAGGTAGAAACCCGGTTATTAGGTGGAAACAGGATCCTCCTTCTTCTACAAGCGATCCGGGACCAAGCACAGAAGGCTGGGGTGACTATTACCGAGATAACCCCACTACCGGTGCGAAGTACCGGTGAAATCTGGGAACAGCCGGTAACGGTCTCCGTCAAAAGCGGTATTAGGGGGCAACGGCGTTTCTTAGAGCTTATTGAAGGGCTCCCTTATCCGACGGCAATTCAGCAGGCCATCTTGAAGGCAGCGGATTCTCGTGGAGCAGAAATAATTGGTGAGTTTACTATAGTGATGTATTTCTTAGAAAGGGGTGAGGTTTGATGGCTTGGTTTACCCATGACCCCATCAAACAACACCTGGTTAAACAGTTGCTAACACCACTACTAGTGGTAATTATCGCCTTTTCGGCCTGGGTGCTAGCGGCTAGATCTATTTTTGAACTGATTTACCAGGTGGAAAGCATTATTACCCCTGAAGATAGTAACTTTTTAGCCCAGGTTAACGCTGAAATTGACCGTTCTTTAGCGATAGCCGGGGCTGACATGACCACTCTAATTAAAGATACAACTTCTTTTGGGACGGAAGTGACTGTTCAGGTTGCTGCTATAACAAACCCGTTTGCACCACCTCAAGCTACACCAGTAAAGCCACAACGCCGGCCGTCACCGCCGCAACCACGACCCGAGCCTAAACCGAAACTCGATGCTAGTCTCAAAGGCTTGGCCCGGTTGGGAGATGATAAATACTTGGCGATATTAGCTGATAGTCAGGGACGTAGCCAAGCGGTTCGTGTTGGTGATGAATTTAAAGGTTGGTTAGTGCAAGGGATTACAGCCGAGACAGTCTTTTTAGTCAAAGGTGATCAAAAGCTGACACTGGTATGGGAGGGAAAGTAAAATGGCTCTAGATAAATATATTAGGCGGATAACCAGTATTTTGGTGTTAGTTGTACTCTTCCTCGTTATACCGGTTCAGGCTAATGAAAAACTGGTTAGTTTAGAGGTGAAGGGTGCCGATATCCGGGATGTACTTCAGTTACTAGCTAAAACCGGCGGGGTCAACATTGTCGCTGATCAGAGTGTAACTGGGGAAATTTCAGTTACTTTAAACCAAGTACCCTTTAAAGAGGCGCTAGATTTAGTAGTAAAGGGTAACGGTTTTGAGTACCAATGGGTAGGCGATAACATAGTTGTCGCTGCGGTCGGTCGGATAACCGGGATGTTAGAAGAACCGCTGATTACCACTTATGTAGTACGTCATATTACGGCGGCAGAGGCTAAAAAGGTGCTGGGCTTAGTATTGGAGCCTAGCGCTGTAGTTGATACCAAAGGTAATACCTTAATCGTTAAAACACTACCATCACAGATAGAGACTATTGATAAAATAATTAAGAGTATTGATGTAAGCCCAACGATAGTTGAGCCGGTTTTAGAGACCAAGACTTTTGTTTTACGAAACATTGCACCGGACCAGATTATTGCTCCGTTAGAGAAGGTTGTTGGTACAGATGCGATCATTGTACCCAAAAGTCGAGCGATAGTAGTTAGAGGTACCAAAGAGCAACAGGGGATCGTTGCCGATTTAATTGCTAGTTTGGATTTACCGGAAGAAAGCATACCTCCAGTTAAAACTGTTTCACCGGTTGAGGAAGGTAAGCCTACGGAGGTAGAGCAGCTGACGAAAGTTGTCCGTCTTGATTATGCTACAACTAAGGCGGCTCAACAGGCCTTAGAGTTAGTGCTACTACCGGCATCAATTCGGGTCC
>DHRX01000141.1:27208-36007 GCA_002408345.1 Firmicutes bacterium UBA5301
AAGCTCGGGTGGAGGAGATCTCAGTTAAAGCTTTACGTAACCTGGGTATCGATTGGGAAGGAACTACCGATGATTTTACGTTTACGACAGAAAGTTTTCTCCAGTCTAATGTTACGATTGGGAAAAAAATTGGTGATATTTTAGCTACCCTCAAAGTTTTGGAGGAGTCTGGGGATTCTGTAATGCTAGCTAATCCTCGGGTAGCTGTACTAGATGGGCGGGAGGCTAAAATCAACATTGGTGATAGGATTCCCTATTGTGATTAGCCAAAAAGATGAGGATGGTAAAGAGTATACTACTGTCGAGTACATCGAAGCTGGTGTGATTTTATATGTAGTCCCTAGAATTAATAGTCAGGGTTTAATTATCGCTCAGGTAAAACCAGAGGTAAGTAGCATCATTGGTACCACCGAACAAGGGTATCCAGAGATCCGTACTCGTACTGTAGAGACGATGATGACGTTGACTAATGGAGAGACCGTAGTTATTGGTGGATTGGTGCAGGAAGACGAAATTGAAACGATTAGTAAGTTACCCTTGTTAGGGGATTTACCTTTATTCGGCAAGTTATTCCAATCGACCAAACGGGATAAAAGACAAACCGAAGTAGTTATCTTTTTGACCCCGCGTATTATAACTACAGAGAGACAGGAGCCCCAGCCCTGATGATACCATGGTTAGTAGTAACTCTTTTAGGTCTAACAGTCGGTAGTTTTCTTAATGTCGTTATCTGGCGGGTTCCCCGGCAAGAATCTATCTTGTTGCCGGGTTCTCACTGCCCCCACTGTGGTAATCAGCTAGCCCCACGGGATTTAGTTCCTGTCGTTAGCTATATAGTTAACCGGGGACGGTGTCGCTATTGTGCTACCTTAATTAACTGGGAATACCCTGTTGTTGAGCTATTGACTATGGCTCTGTGGCTTTTTCTCTTTCATAATTTTCGGTTTCAAACCCAATTTTGGGTTTTTGCCGTTTTTTTTGCGCTGTTAATTGTCTTAAGCTTTATCGATCTGCACCATGGGATTTTACCTAATGCTATTACTTTCCCAGGTATTGCCGCAGGTTTACTTTGGGGAGCGGCTAATGACCTCTGGAAGTTAGTAGGGTCTTATCCGGTTCATCTTCTGTATAATTTAGGCGCTTATGTCTCGCCTTTTTCCCTGCAGTCGGCTATAATTGGGGTTATAGTCGGTGGCGGTGTGGTTTGGCTCGTAGTACTCTTGTCCAAAGGGGGCATGGGTATGGGCGATGTTAAACTCAACGCAATGATTGGGGCCTTCTTAGGTTGGAAAGCAGGTTTCTATAACCTTTTTTTAGCCGCGGTTTTAGGTTCAGTAGTGGGGATTTTCCTATTAGCTACCGGTAAGAAAAAACGCCAAGATTCTATTTCTTTTGGGCCATATCTTGCTTTAGGAGCGATGATCCTCACCCTATATAGGGGGTAAAGGTGTGTTATTAGACTATCATATGCATTTGGAAAACGGCGATTTTTTCCGGGATTGGGCTCTACGGTTTTGGGAGACCGCTCAAAAACAGGGTATAGCAGAAATCGGTTTTAGTGAACACGTTTACCGGTTTACAGAGGCGGCACAGATTGTCGATAACCCTTGGGCTCGGGAACGGTGTACCGAAGATCTGGAAGAATATGTTCAGTTGATTTTAGACCTAAAAGCGGAAGGGTTCCCGGTCAAATTAGGGATAGAAGTAGATTATTTCCCTGGTAAAGAGGGTATTATAGAGAAAATAATAAAGAATTATCCTTTTGATTATGTGCTAGGTTCGGTGCACTGGTTAGGGGATTGGGGCTTTGACATTCCAGAGTTTGCTGCCGAATGGGAACGCCGGGACTTATGGCAAGTCTACACCCAATACTTTAAATTAATTGAGCAAGCTGCTACTTCCGGCCTTTTTCACTCTTTGAGCCATCCTGATGTAATTAAGGTTTTTGGCCACGCTCCGACAGAGAGTCTGACTGATCTATATGGACAAACCTTAGAGGCTATTGCTGGAGTTAAGGGGCTTTGTATCGAAGTTAGTACAGCTGGCCTGCGCAAACCGGTAGGGCGTATGTATCCAGAACCAGAATTTCTGCGCTTAGCTAAGGCTCAAGGGGTTCCGGTAACTTTAGCTTCAGACGCTCATTATCCTGAAGATGTTGGGAAAGACTATCAACAGGCGGTACTAATGCTGAATGAGGCGGGGTATCAGAGTATTACCCGGTTTAGTGGTGGTCAAGGGGAACAAGTACCTTTAGGTTAGAAAGGGTTATCCGGTGGCTATTGTCGCGGTATTTGCGGCGCTGATAACAGCGGCCGTTTTTAATTTGGCCGGTACCCGGTATTGGGGGAAGGCTTATCCCGTTTGGGGGGCACCGGTAGCAGAAGAGGCTGCTAAAACCGTTTCAGCGGTGTGGCTTGGTGTTCCTGTTGTTTCAGTACACTTATTATTTGGGATCGCTGAGGTCTTTTGGGATTTGGGAGCAGGAGGTCGGATTTTACCGGCCTTATCTAGTGTGGTATTGCATACACTCTTAGGGGTACTAACCTTTCAGTTCTGGTATTGGTTTGGTCACTGGTGGTTTGGTTTAGTAGCTGCTATCGGGGCCCATATTTTATGGAACTGGCTGCTCCAAAAACTCGGCGTATAATTTTGCTGCTAGTGCTGTAAATTTGAAATATGCAGGTAGACCGGGGCTGTGGTTGCCAGAGCCCTCTTTGGCATGACCAAAAATGGGGGATTTATCTTTGCAAAGCTTATTACGACAACTGAGATATGCTCAACCTTTTCGCAAACTCCGGCGCTCTTTAGAGCAGGGAGAACGGGAACTGCGCTTATCGGGTTTAGACTCTTCCGGCCGCTCTCTACTTCTAGCGGCACTAGCAGAAGCCCGTTATCTCGAAGCTAAAAAGGGAAGAAGCCTAGGAAACCCGGGGAATATGGTTATTCTCACTTCAGATCCATATAGCGCGATTCTTTTAGCGGAAGATTTGGAGACCTTAATACCCGAAGTTCCAGTAGAGATTTTTTCAGCGCTAGAGGTATTGCCTCACGAACATGTTACCCAAGATCCAGCGATCATGATGGAGCGGCTACGAGCTTTAAAGCTACTGCTTTTTGCAGAATCAGGGGTAGTTATAGTTCCAGTGGCTGCTGCGACTAGACGCCTAATCCCTTATGATACTTTTCAGCAATTTCCTCAGATGATTCGGTTAGGGCAAGAACTAGATTTAGCAGAATTTGTAGGGGCATTAGTTACTATGGGGTATCAGCGTGAGGATATGGTGGCCGGCCCTGGTCAATTTAGTGTTCGTGGAGGAATAATTGACCTTTTTCAGCTAACCGAGGAACGACCGATTCGCATTGAATTATTTGATACGGAAGTAGATTCTATTCGGACCTTTGATTTAGCTACCCAGCGGTCATTAGAGAACCAAGAGTGTATTTTACTAATGCCTGCCCGGGATAGTATTTACCCCCGTGATTTAGTTCCAAAAACTACCCGGCGGATTAAGGCAGAAGTAACCCAGCAACTAGATAAGTTACAGGAGTTAGGCTTAACCGAGGCGGTCTATCGATTAGAACAAATTATGGGTCATAATTGTGAACAGCTTCAAGAATTTGCTTATTTCCCAGGGATTGAGCAGTTTAAAGCCTGTTTTTATCCGGAATTAGAGACTATTTTAAATTATTTACGTCAGGGCTTAGTTGTTATTGATAACCTAGATCAGGTTAAAGCAGCGATTGATAGAGAGATGCAAGAATTAGGAGAAGAGTACGCTTTATTATTAGAAGCAGGCAAAGTAGTACCGGCGAGCACTAAAAATTTGGCCAACTGGTCCGATCTTTTGAGGGCAGCAAAGGATCATCAATTGCTGTATCTTTCACCGTTAGGACAGAGTAACGTGCACTTGACTTCCCGGCGAGCAGAACTGTTTTATGGTAACTTCTCACAGCTTGCGGTACGGCTTAAAGAGTGGCGTGATAGCGGTATTAGTCCAGTATTAATGGTCAGCCGGGAGGAGCGGTTAAAACGTCTAAAATCAGACCTTTTCGACCATGGGATCGATACCAGTCCTCTAGGGGATCAGTTGGTTTTACCGGAAGGGAAGATCTTTTTAGTTAAAGGTGGTTTAAGCGCTGGTATTGAGTTACCGGAGGCCAAAATAATCGTTCTGACCGAGACCGAACTGCTAGGGCGAAAGCGTAAACCTACTTCCCGGCGTTTACCGGTTGAGGAAGGGGCCCGGATTAGTAGTTACAGCGACTTACATATAGGGGATTATGTGGTCCATATTAATCATGGGATCGGGATTTATCAAGGGATTACGACGCTAGAAGTAGATGGGGTCCACCGTGATTATCTTGAAGTTACTTATGCTAAAGATGATAAGCTCTACGTACCGACTGATCAGTTAAATCTGTTCCAGAAGTACATCGGTTCAGAAGGGGTACCACCAAAACTTAGTAAATTAGGAGGCTCTGACTGGGCTAAGGCCAAGAATAGGGTTAAAGAATCGGTACGGGAGTTAGCCCAAGGTCTGCTTAAACTCTATAGCGAACGACAGTTAGTTCAGGGGCATATCTTTGCGCCGGATACGGTCTGGCAACAAGACTTTGAAGATGCTTTTCCTTACCAGGAGACTGAGGATCAGCTACGGAGTATTGCTGAAATCAAGGCTGATATGGAGCAACCAATGCCGATGGATCGGTTGCTTTGCGGTGATGTTGGGTTTGGGAAGACCGAGGTGGCTCTGCGGGCTGCCTTTAAAGCTGTAATGGACGGTAAACAGGTGGCTTTTTTGGTCCCGACAACGATCTTAGCGCAACAGCACTATAATACGATTACCGAGCGTTTTCAGGGCTTCCCAATCAGGCATGGGGTATTGAGCCGATTCCAAACACCGAAGGAGCAAAAAGTTCTTTTAAAGGCATTGAGCAGGGGAGAAATTGATATTCTGGTAGGTACCCACCGGATTCTTTCCCAAGATGTTCAATTTAAAAATTTAGGGCTAGTTATTGTCGATGAAGAACAGCGCTTTGGTGTAGCCCAGAAAGAGCGGCTCAAAGAGCTACGCCTAAATGTTGATGTATTAACGATGACGGCAACTCCAATCCCGCGGACCTTGCATATGGCTATGGCGGGGGGGCGGAATATGAGTTTGATTGAAACCCCACCAGAAGGGCGTTACCCCGTACGAACGTATGTGATGCCTTTTGATGATGATTCGATTAGGCAAGGGATTTTGCGGGAGATTGCCAGAGGTGGGCAAATCTATTTTGTCTATAATCGGGTTCAGGATATCGATTGGATCGCTCGCCATCTGCAACGGTTAGTTCCTGAGGCTGACCTGTTAATTGCCCACGGGCAAATGGATGAACAGCGCTTAGAAGATGTGATGTATACCTTTATGCAGAACGAAGCAGATATATTATTAGCGACAACTATTATCGAATCAGGATTGGATATCCCTAACGTCAACACGTTGATTGTCTATGATGCTGATAAGTTAGGTTTGGCTCAGCTCTACCAGCTACGCGGACGGGTTGGGCGGTCGAACCGGGTGGCTTACGCCTATTTTACGTACCAAGCAGATAAAGTGATTAGTGAAGAGTCACAGAAACGCCTAAAAGCGATCCAAGAGTTTACTGAATTAGGGTCAGGTTTTCGTATTGCTATGCGGGATTTAGAAATTAGAGGGGCCGGTAATTTACTGGGGCCAGAGCAGCACGGGCATATCGCCGCCGTTGGGTTTGACCTTTATGTACAGCTTTTGGAGGAGGCGGTTAAAGAATTAAAAGGTGAGGCCGAACAGGCGCCTCCAGAGCCTTTGCTAGATTTAAAAGTTGATGCCTATATTCCCGATGTTTATATTCCTGATCTAAAGCAAAAGGTAGAAATGTACAAGAAAATTGTGGCGACACCGACGGTTACCGGCCAGCGGGATATCCTTGATGAGTTAACCGACCGTTTTGGGGAACCACCGCAGCCGGTGCTGAACCTGCTTAAGGTAATTAAGATCAAGGCGGCGGCTACTAAAATTGCGGTATCGTCTATTCAAACGATACCAGACGGAATTATGATTAAATTTCATACCGGTTTACAGCTACCAATGGAGAAGTTGGTCGCGATAATAAAGGAACAGCAAGGGCGAGTAGTTCCGATAAACACAGCGGTACCAAAGATTAAGCTTAAGCAAGGCCGGCTTTCCAATAGTCAAATTCTGGAACTCCTTGATAATACAGTTTCTGCTTTGACCGCAGGAAATTAGGAATAAAGTTACCAGCTAAAGGGTACGATTTGCATGTAACGGTTAGACTTTGCCAGCGCTTTATAAAATTCGGAAAACTACTAAGGAGGGGCAACCTTGAAAGCCACTGGGATAGTCAGGAGAATAGATGACTTGGGTCGAGTCGTAATCCCCAAGGAAATTCGCCGTACATTACGCATCCGTGAAGGTGACCCTTTGGAGATATTTGTGGACCGGGGCGGGGAGGTTATCCTTAAAAAATACTCCCCTATCGGAGAACTTGGTGATTTTGCCAAGGAGTACGTCGATTCTCTGCATGAGTCCACCGGTCGGATCACCCTAATTACCGATCGGGATACGGTAATAGCGGTTGCCGGAGGTCTGGCCAGGGACTTCATCGATAAAGGGTTGACGGCAGCGGCTGAAAAAATTATGGATGAACGCCGGCATGAATTAGTGGAGGATACCAGCAAAGCCAAAGGGGGCCAGGAAGGAACAGAGCTAATTGAAAATGTGAGTTTTATCAGCCAAGTAATTGTACCGATCATAGCTGAGGGTGACCCTATTGGTAGCGTTATTATCGCCAGTATCGATGAAGGGACTAAAGTCGGCGAATTAGAACTGAAGTTAGCGGAAACGGCAGCAGGTTTTTTGGCTAAACAAATGGAGCAGTAAGGGCTTAGGTCTAAACCGGTTATTCACCCCGTAAGATTAGAAGGATCTTACAGGGGTGATTTTTTTGGCGGAAAAAAACTACTCCTTTCTCAAAGGCGCCTTACTCTTAACGGTTGCTGGGGCGATTAGTCGCTTTATTGGAGCTATTTCTCGTATAGTTTTGCCCCGAGTGATTGGACCAGAGGCTGTCGGGTTACTCCAGATGGTTTATCCGGTCTATTCAATCTTTTTAATTATCGCTATTTCGGGGATACCGGTAGCCATTTCTAAATTAATCGCGGAACAACTAGCCTTAGGTAATCGAGCTGGAGCCCAGCGGATTTTTCAGGTGGCTAGCCGTTTTTTGTTTGGTGCTGGTTTAGTTTCGGCGGTTGCCTTATTTTGGTTGGCACCTTTTATTGCAGTACGGATTATTGGAGATGCTGGTACTATCCTTCCGCTAAGGGTTCTTAGCCCGGCGGTGGTATTAATCGCTCTTTCTTCGTCGTTACGCGGTTATTTTCAAGGTGTGCAACAAATGCGGTTTTCCGCAATTGCTCAAGTACTGGAACAAGTGGTTCGGGTTATCGTCATCGTTGCGCTCGCCTTTTTGCTGCAGGGTCAGAGCGTGGAATTAGCCGCTAGTGGTGCCGCTTTAGGTACCGTTTTGGGTGGAGGTATCGGCTTATTTATTTTAATGACAGCTTATCTGACTAAAGGTCGGGCCTATACCCGAAGTGGTTCTAGACAATTAAGACGGATAGCTAAGAAAATGGCGGGTACAGAGGTAATTAAAAATATATACCGCTTGGCCCTGCCGATTGTTTTTGGGGCTTTAATTTATCCGATTTCCCAGTCATTTGATGCCCTAATTATTCCCCGGCAATTACAGAGTATCGGTTATACTCAAGAGTTAGCTAGGTCTCTCTACGGGCAGCTAACGGGTATGGCCATGGCTTTGGTCCACTTTCCTTGTGTGTTAACGCTTGGGTTGGGTATGGCTCTAATTCCGGCTGTCTCAGAATCTTTAGCTAAAAGAGAATGGCGTTTACTCTATGATCGTATCGATAACTCGTTATGGTTAAGTATGGCGGTGGGGTTGCCGGCATCGGTCGGCCTCTTTGTCTTAGCACAACCGATTAGTACCCTCCTCTTCAAAATTCCGGAGGTCGCAGTTCCGCTAAAGGCGGTGGCTTTCTCTACCGTTTGTATTGCTCTGGTGGAAACTGCGGTGGCTATCTTACAGGGTTTGGGGCGAGTTGTGGATCCGGTATGTTACTTAGTAATCGGTGCTTTAATTAAAGCGGTTTTAACCTATAGTTTAACCGGTATTCCCCAATTAGGGATTAAAGGAGCAGGGCTAGCGGCTGTAGTAGCTGTAGCTATTCCGGCTCTACTTAATTTTAAGGCTTTGCACAAGCATATCGGTTATGTCCCTCGGGTGACCCAGTTAGTGGTTAAACCGGTTATCGCTTCTGCTCTTATGGGGCTGGTTACTTATCAGCTCTATCCGGTGTTAGAAGCTTATTCCTATTATCTTTTTGCCCGGATAAATTTGGTTTTTACCGTCAGTTGCGCAGTAGTAACGGCGCTGGTGGTTTATGTGCTGACCTTAGTGAGTATTGGTGGGATCCCTAAAAGATTTTATTACCTCCTCTTGGCGGCTCGTGATAGGATTACCCGACTATAATGCACAATACTAGGGAAGAGCTTAATTGCAGGAGGTTTTAGTTTTGACGGTAAAAAAACAACAGGTGACAGTGGTTGGCCTGGGCTATGGTGAGCCTACCGCTCTATCTCTAGGGGCGTGGGAAGTTCTAAGCCAGACAAATCATCTGTATTTTCGGACCAAGGTTCATCCAACAGTAGAGTGGCTGGCTCAGCAAGGTATTGTCGG
>DHRX01000141.1:36207-37307 GCA_002408345.1 Firmicutes bacterium UBA5301
GGCATTGTGGACAGCCTGGCTCGGTTGGCTTTGGAAGGGAAAAAACCGGTTTATGCTGTCCCTGGTGATCCTTGGGTAGCAGAACGGACAGTACGGTTATTATTGAACCGGGGCGAAGAGGCTGGTTTTCAGGTGGTTGTGATCTCTTCTCTGGGCGGGTTGGATGCAATCTATGCTAGTTTGTGTTTGGATCCCACCGATGGCTTGACTATATTAGATGGGTTGAACCTGCCAACAAGGCATCCCGGCCAACCTCTTTTAATTACTCAAGTTTATTCCCAGTATGTAGCCTCAGAAGTTAAGCTCTGGCTATTAGCAACACTAGCCGGCGAAACTTTAGTTACGGTGGTACGGGCCGCAGGAATTTCTGATCAGGAACGGATTGCTGAAATCCCTCTTTATGAATTGGACCGCCTTGACTGGGTAGATTATCTGACTAGTGTTTATGTTCCCTGGCCCCATGTTGATACGGAGTTTAATGGAGATCAAGCGGTTTATCCTTTAGATCCATTGACTAGGGTCATGGCTAAATTACGGTCGCCAGAAGGTTGTCCTTGGGATCGACAACAAACTCATGTTTCGTTAAAGTCCTACATGCTAGAGGAAAGTTATGAGGTTTGGGACGCCATTGATACCCAAAACCCAGAAAAACTTTGTGATGAGTTAGGGGATTTGCTTTTGCAAGTAGTTTTTCATGCCCAAATCGCCTTAGAAAATGGTGATTTTGATCTTAACGACATCATCCAAGCGATTACTACAAAATTGATTCGTCGGCACCCCCATGTTTTTGGACAGACTGAGGTAGAAGGGGTCGGAGAGGTCCTTAGTAACTGGGAAGCGATCAAGAAGGCCGAAAAGTTAACTGGTGAGCGCAAATCAGCATTAGACGGGGTACCGCGGTATCTAGCCGGGTTAGCAAAGGCCCAAAAACTCCAAGCAAAAGCTGCAAAAGTCGGTTTTACTTGGCCTAATGTGCAAGGAGCTGTTGCCAAGTTAGAGGAGGAGTTAACAGAGCTTAAAGAAGCGCTCCGATTCTCAGAGGGTGCTCTACGGCAGCAAAAAGTTGAGGAAGAGCTTGGGGATGTACTTTTTGCTTTAGC
>DHRX01000141.1:37478-40819 GCA_002408345.1 Firmicutes bacterium UBA5301
ATTGCTAAATTTGAAAGACGCTTTCGTTGGATTGAAGAACAACTCCAGCTTAGTAATGAAAAGATGGCTGAGCGTTCTTTGCCAGACCTACTGCAATGGTGGGAGAAAAGCAAAGAAGCAACTGATTAAAGAAATATTAAAAGCCTCCCGTAAGTGGGAGGCTTTTTCCATATCGAAGAAACTGATAAATAAAAACTTACCTAACTTGGTCTTTTAGGCCTTTACCGGCTTTAAATGCGGGAACTTTGGCAGCAGGGATGAGGATTTCCTCTTTAGTAGCCGGATTAACACCCTTGCGTGCTTTTCTTTCGCGGACTTCGAAAGTACCGAAACCAATGAGAGTAACCTTGTCACCTGCGGCTAAAGCATCAGTGATTGTTGCAAAAACAGCATCAACTGCTTCTCCCGCGGCTTTTTTGGTCATGCCGGACTTTTCAGCGACCGCGGAAATAAGTTCCATCTTGTTCAAATGAATTCCCTCCTCTGGAAAGTGTGGGTTATCGTCTCTGTATATTCGCCCTGAGGCCCATAATCCCTTTTTCATCCCTCTTTTTTACCAAAAAAGTACCAAAAAATTTAATAATTAGGGCTCACTATATTAATGTCTGTTGCGGCCAATGTTTATGCGCTTTATACGTTTTGTATTAAACACGGTAGCGGTTAGCAGACTAAGAAAGTAAGCTCAATTTAATCAGGAGGTCCGAAAAAATGGGTAAGTCCAAATTGCGTTCTCCGTTGATCTATGCAGCGATCTGTTTGGTATTGGTAGGATCGTTAGTTACATTTGTTTTAGGTTGTCCAGGTCCAGAACGGAAGTTACTACAAGGCTCTCAAATTACTAAAAAATATAACGTGGAGCCGACGATAACCGTAGTAGATGAAAATGGTGCTAAAGAACAGGTTAAGCTGGAAAAGTATATTGAAGGGGTAGTGGCTGGCGAGATGAAATCCGGTTGGCCGGTGGAAGCCTACAAGGCTCAGGCGATTTTAGCTCGGAGTTATGCATTGCAATTGCTAACTAAGGACGGAACCCAACCGGCTGCTGGAGAAATTTCGGCCTCGCATAAAGCAGCGCAAGCCTATAAACCTGAAAATATTACGGCTCCTATCCGCGAAGCGGTTAAGGAGACACGGGGTAAGGTAATGGTTGCTAATGACAAATTTGTTAAAGCCTACTTTCACTCGGCGGCTGGTGGCAAAACAGCTAAAGCTGTGGATATGGGGTTAGTGCCTAAGGGGCAAGAACCCCCCTATTTAAAGCAGGTCTCGGCTCGTGAAGAGTTAGCCGAAGCAAAGGTTAAAACTTGGCGGGCAACATTTCCTGTAACGGAAGTAGAGAAAGCGGCTCGTGATACCGGTGTTAATATTAAAGGGCTTAAGGAGATTAAAGTGGGCCGTAAGGACAATGGTGGTCGTGCTGTGACCTTACGATTAACCCATTCTGGTGGGGTTAGCGAGGTTAATGCTAACGGGTTACGGGTCGGTCTTGATCCAGAAAAGATGCAGTCAACAATGTTAACTCGTATTAATGTGGAAGGATCTCAGGTGGTAATGGAGGGCCGTGGTTTTGGACATGGTGTTGGACTATCCCAATGGGGGGCCTATACCATGGCTAAACAGGGTAAAAGTGCTGAAGATATTATCAGATATTATTTTCGGGGAATCAAACTGGTCCAGTTATGGAAATAGCAATCTAGGCGCTACGATAGTAATGAATGAAGCAGAGGCAAGGCGCATACTTATTAGAGACATGGTTGAGGGGAGGAGGGGGCCTAAGTGTCTGAGGAGAGAAGACAGGAGGCCGGTGAACATCAGCTGAGTCTAAAGAGACGGGAGGAACTACGGTTAACAGGGGTAGTAAACGTAGAAAGTTTCGATGATCAAGAGATTGTTTTAGATACTGGGTCTGGTGGTTTAATTATCCGTGGTGAAGAGCTGCATATTAGTCAGCTTAACCTGGAAGCAGGCAATTTAGCTGTTCACGGATTTGTAGAATTACTGCAGTATACCGGAGAATCGATGAGTAAACGTAGTCGTGGTCTCTTTACCAAAATGTTTAAGTAGGCGAGAGCAGTGTATTCCCTTGCTGAACAGGCTAATGCTTTTGGTCTAATGGTGATTGCCGGGGTAATAGTGGGTTTACTCTTTGACCTGTACAGGGTCTGTCGGGGGCGGATTTTTCCTGCCGGAGCCGTAGCAACTTTTATCGGTGATCTAGTTTTTACTTTTTTGGCGGCGATAATTATTTATGGCTCTTTGCTTATTGGCAGTTGGGGCGAGTTTCGGTTCCACCTACTAGCAGGCGCTTGTAGTGGGCTGCTTTTTTATTTTGCCGTATTTAGTCGGCCAATTTTGCGTTTATTGGTTTGGCTCTTAAAGGTATTATTACGGGGCAAAAATCTGATGAGCGCTGGGACAAAAAATTTATGTTATCAAGGGGTTAATTTAGGGGTTGGCTGGGGGCGTAAAGTAGGTTTGGATAAACTGATGAGAAAGTGGCGGTCCAAAAGACGAAACAGCGGATTAGATATAAAGCAAGAGCGGCCGCAGATCGGGAAACGCCTCAATCGAGCAACTCGAATTTTTTCAGCGCGTAGTCGCAATTTTATGCGGTATTTAGGTCGAGGGATTCAGCGGCATAGCTAAATACGGGAACCAGTTACCAGATTTAAGCAGGAAACTAGTTGAACTTGTAGAATTTGTACCAAAAATGTACCAATTATGTATCCTATAAATTAAATGATTAGGGTGCATGGACAAGTTGTAGGTAGCTAATGCAAATTGAAATTAGAGGCTTGGAGCGTCTTAGTTTTCGTGAGCGCCAAGTTGTTATCTTAAAGGAATCGGGTCAGTCCAACGAGGAAGTCGCCTGTACTTTAGGTATTTCTCCGGGGACAGTAGCCACTTTGTACAAGCGAGCTCGGGCTAAGGGGTACCAGGTGGTTGCAATTTTACCGTTAGAATCTTGGGGAATAGTTGATGATCCGGCTGAGAAAGGTGATCAATAATGTCAGTAGCCTATGATTACCAATCAGACTATGTAGAACAGGCCCAGCAGGCCAGGAAAAAAGCGGAAATTAGGCGGCGCATACGGGCCCGGCAGGTTAAAAGGCGGAAGTTAATTGTACTCGGGGGTCTTCTCTGCTTGGTGTTATCGTTGTTGTTTGGATATGCTAGCGGAGCAGTTAGGATATTCCAGTTGCGTGACCAGATTGCTGACACCCAGAAAGAAATAATGCAGGTTAGCGAAGAAATAGCACGCTTGGAACAGAAGAAACTGGCTGTGGAGTCGCCGGAGTATGTAGAGAAGATGGCCCGGGAAAAATTGGGCTTGGTCAAAC
>DHRX01000110.1:0-1978 GCA_002408345.1 Firmicutes bacterium UBA5301
GCTCCAGGGCGACTTCCCCTACCATATCCAGCGGCTTCCAGCCTCAGACCGCCTCTCTGCAGAACAGCGGGCTAGGGTACTACTCCCATTCACAGCTTTTAATAACTATAGTAGTTTCATATTATACTGTAAAAAACACCTATGTCAAGGGGAAAGGAAAACCCTTAAAGCAACGGGAAAATAGTTAAGAGGTGGTTTTCCTATGCTAACCATACCAAAGGCGATCCAAGAAATCATTTACCGGCTTGAAGATAATGGGCACACCGCCTATATCGTTGGCGGAGCCGTTCGTGACTGCTATTTAGGAAAGGCCCCTCAGGATTGGGATATAGCTACCTCGGCTCAGCCCCCAACAGTAGCTGCGCTTTTTCCTGACTCCCACCAGATTGGAGCACAATTTGGTACAATTAGCGTGCCGATAAAAAAATTCGGTATAGTTGAAATCACTACCTTCCGCGCTGAAGGGCCTTATACCGATGGACGCCACCCAGATTATGTCCATTTTTCTACCGATCTTATCCACGACCTTAGTCGCCGTGACTTTACTTGTAATGCCTTAGCTTATCACCCTACTAAAGGACTAATTGATCACTTTGGTGGTCTAGTCGACCTACGCCAGGGGGTTCTCCGAAGCGTCGGTAAACCAGAAGAACGTCTCCAAGAAGACGCCTTACGGGTTCTCCGGGCCTTCCGTCTCCAAACTACTTTAGAATTAACCCTCGACCGATCTTTAGCTAAAGCTCTGTGTCTGAAAGGGCCCGGACTAGCTAAATTACCGCCAGAACGGATTGGAGGGGAAATGTATAAGCTTTTTCAGCACCCTGAAGCCTATAAAGGGATTAGAAGGCTACAGGCTGCCGGGCTTCTTCCCTATGTTCTACCAGAGCTAGCCCGCTGTTATGGTTTAGAACAGAACCGTTACCATGCTTACACCGTCTATGGCCACACCCTAGTTGCTATGAAGCATGCCGCCCCTAACTTGGAGGTGCGAACAGCACTTCTCATGCATGATCTGGGAAAAGGAGCTATGGATAAACAAACTGATGGGGAGCGTCGTTTCTGGGGTCATCAAAACTACTCGGCTCAACTCGCTGACAGCATACTACTACGCTGGGCTTGGCCCAGTAAGTCTCGGGAACAGATAGTCCGTCTCGTCAGGGAGCATATGTTCTATTGGCCAACCAACCCTAGCGATAAGTCGTTACACCGCTTCATTGCTAAAATCGGTCCCGACCTAATCCTACCCCTGCTGGAAATCCGTAGAGCTGATATCATTGCTCTAGGACCTAACAGAAAAACACGGCTAAAACCGTGGAATCAGCTCCGCACTCGTATCGAAAAGATATTAACGGACAGTCCGGTTTTTTCACTGCAGGACCTGGCTGTAGATGGAAAGATCCTCATGGCCGAATTAGGTTTACCAGAAGGACCAAAAGTCGGCAAACTCTTAAAATTCTTACTAAATTCTGTACTCTCTGAAGAGGTACCTAATGAGACTAGAGCGCTATTAGAATACGCTAAGAAATATGGGCCAAATGGTCTGTAATGTTAAGGGCTAAAAGCTTGTTTTTATCCGCCGCGACCTGTACAATTGAAAGGCTAGCATTACCAATCTCTAGACGGTCACGATACTGTAAAGGCAAACCTAATATTATCGCTAAAAAAATCCGAATGAACCCGCCATGAGAGACTACCAGTACCGGAGACTGTAGCTCTCCACTTCGAATAAATTCAAGAAATGATTCGACCCTCTGGCTAAATTGAGCTACTGATTCACCTGCTGGAAAAGCCGTATTAATCGGATCTTGAGCATAGCCCGCAAAAACTTGAGGGAACCTGGCCTTAGCAGCGGCCAAAGTCAGCCCTTCTAATTGACCGAAACAGCGTTCTCGTAAATCTTCCCGGGATATAATTGATAAACCTAAACGCTGTGCAATAACTGTTCCTGTCTCCTGGGCTCGCTGTAAATCGCTAGTAT
>DHRX01000110.1:2090-17107 GCA_002408345.1 Firmicutes bacterium UBA5301
AGTAAATCGCTAGTATAAATACCAGTAAAATTTAACTTCTGTTCCTCTAAATAAGTAGCAACCATTGCCGCTTGTTGTCGACCTAACTGATTTAAGGAGGGATTTTGATGGCCTTGGATTAAGCCTTGATGATTCCAAGCGGTCTCCCCATGCCGAATTAGATATACCAACATCGACATTTTTCACCTCAAAGACGATTATTAAAAAACAAAAGACGGGATGCTCGACTTGAGTTCCCGCCTTCACCATTTCTTAACATTACTTACTCCGCTGGCTCTGGTGCTCCTACCGGGCACACATCAGCACAAGCGCCACACTCAGTACACTTTTCAGCATCAATCTCATATTGAGTATCGCCTTCGCTAATAGCAGCGGTTGGACATTCAGGTTCACAAGCTCCGCACATAATGCAAGCATCATTAATTACATAAGCCATTGGTACTCCCCCTTTCGATTCATTCTGGAAATATTAGGTGTCAGCTGAGAAAACTCCTGCTGAATTAATCTGCTTTAATCCTCTGGGGCATCGTGTAGATATTGAGTCTGCGTCCACGAGCAAATCCTACCACCGTAACGCCGAGTTCCTGGGCAAGTGCCAAAGCTAATTCTGTTGGTGCTGAACGACTAATGACTACTGGTAGACTTGCCTTAGCCGCCTTAATCAACATTTCTGAAGAGATCCGCCCAGTAGTCATAATCAATTTATCAGAAAGATCCCATCCGGCTATTAAAGCTTGTCCCAAAACCTTATCTACCGCATTATGCCGCCCAATATCTTCAGCTAAAGCTATTATCTCACCAGTAACTGTACCCAAAGCAGCAGCATGAGTACCTCCAGTTAGTAAAAACAAACTAGTCTGGTCTTGCCAGGCTTTCATCATCGCTACAATCGCTTCTGCCTCTACAGTCAGCTGGGACTCATTTTTAGTCATCCGTAGAGCATCTGAAACGTGATAAAAAATCGTGCCTCGACCACAACCAGTAGTAATAGTTCTTTTACCATACAGTTTTTCGGCTAAAGAACTTTTGTTTACTGTTTCCACCGTAACCCTTTGTTTTTCCAAGTCTACTTGTAAACTAACAATATCCGCATATTCTTTAATTAAAGTTTCGGTAAAAAGGAAGCCAACAATTAATTCAGTAAGCATTATCGGAGCACAGAGTAGAGTTACAAACTCTTTTCCGTTAAGTTCTAAGGTAATTGGCACCTCTGAGATTACATAATCTTCTATTTCAGCTAACTCATCCCCACGGTAAGTTACCACTCTTCGAGGCGCAATAAGTTCCTGAAGATCAGCAGATAAAGACTGGTATTGCTCCTGACGCCCTACCTTGTCTCGATTAGGCATCTATCTCAGTTACCCCCAAATTTGTTTTGGCCACATCTAGCGTATTCTGTAGCAACATAGCAATGGTCATCGGCCCAACCCCACCAGGAACCGGTGTAATTGCTCCTGCTACTGCTTGCACTTCACTAAAAGCAACGTCACCATATAATTTTCCTTGATATCTGTTCATCCCTACATCAATTACAACCGCTCCAGGCTTAACCCAACTGCCCCGAACCATCTCTCGACGCCCAACGGCGACGACTAAGATGTCGGCGCTACGAGCCAAATCAGGAAGATCAACTGTTTTAGAGTGGGCTATAGTCACTGTAGCATTAGCTGCTAATAGCAGAGCGGCCATCGGCTTGCCAACAATATTACTACGCCCGACCACTACCCCTTGTTTACCAGCAATCTCTACACCTGTAGAACGAATTAGTTCTAAAATCCCCCGGGGCGTACAGGGAACTAAACCGGGGGTTCCAGCCCACAGGTTTCCAATATTTATCGGATGGAAACCATCGACATCCTTACGGGGATCAATAGCTGTAATTACCGCAGTTGAATCGATCTGGGGCGGAACCGGTAACTGCACTAAAATTCCATGAATTCTAGCGTCGTGATTAAGTTCATCAATTAATTTTAACAGTTGGTCCTGGCTAGTATCTGCCGGTAACCTGTGAACCAGGGAGTGAAAACCTACTTCCAAACAAGCCTTCTCTTTTGATCGTACATATACTTGAGAAGCAGGGTCTTCCCCAACCAAAACTACCGCTAAACCTGGAGTGCAACCGGCCTTTTTTTGCATCTCGTGAACTTCCTGAGCAATTTTAGTTCTAAATTCAGCAGCTATACGACGTCCATCAATAATTTCTCCCATGATATTCTCCTTGAATACTACGATTTAACCAAAGAACCGTTGGATTTCAACCTCTGCTGTATCCAAAGCATCAGAAGCATGGACAACATTATGGGGCAGCACAGTACCATAATCCCCACGGATAGTACCAGGTGCAGCTTCCATGGGATTTGTGGCCCCAACAATATTGCGTACTACTTTGACAGCGTCTACACCTTCTAGTACACCCATAACCACTGGACCATCAGTGATCGTCTCTACTAATTCGCCAAAGAAGGGTTTGTCCTTTAAATGGGCATAATGTTCTGCTACAACTTTAGGATCTAAGGTTTTAACCGCTAATTTAACTAGTTGCAAGCCCCTAGCTTCAAAACGCTGTATGACAATGCCCACCAAACCACGGCGTACCGCTTCTGGTTTAACAAAGAAAAAAGTCTGTTCCACCAATAATCCCCCTTGAATAATGTGTTGTTTGCCTTAACCTAATAGATATTCATTCTTAATCCCGGCTTGTCCTGCTAAAACAAGCCGCTGATCTTTCCAGACTCAGTAATTTTCATATCTGCAGCCGCCGGGTGTCGGGGCAACCCTGGTAAGGTCTGAATCTTACCGGTATAACAAATTAGAAATCCAGCTCCAGCAGCAACCTTAACATCCCGAAGATTGAGTTTCCAGCCTCGGGGTGCCCCTAACAGCTCCGGATTATCGGATAAAGAAAACTGGGTTTTAGCTACACAAATCGGCAACCTACTAAAACCCTGTTCTTCCAATACAGCTAGCTTCTTTTCCGCTGTAGCTGAATAGAGAACCCCGTCAGCCCCGTACACTTGGGTCGCCAGTCGATTAAGTTTTTCTTCAACCGGCTCAGCCAAACTATAAAGAGGGGTGAAATTAGCTTGTTCCGCTTCTAAAACATTGAGAACTTGCTGAGCTAGCTCTACGCCTCCAGCGCCTCCACGAGCCACTACTTCCGAGACCGCCGCTGCAACCCCGTGCTCCTGGCAATAGTTTAGAACTAAATCCAATTCCGCAGCTGTATCATTCGGAAAACGATTAAGCGCTACTACCACCGGTAACCCAAATTTCCGGATATTTTTAATATGGGCACCGAGGTTACTCAGTCCCTCCTCTAAAGCTGGTAAGTTTTCTCCATTTAGTTCGGTTTTGGCGACACCACCATGCATCTTTAAAGCCCGAACCGAGGCTACTAGCACCGCTATATCCGGTCGTAAATCCGACTGGTTACAGACTATATCAAAAAACTTTTCTGCTCCTAAATCAGCAGCAAACCCACCTTCTGTGACTACATAGTCAGCTAGATGGAGGGCGAGTTGGGTTGCTAAAATACTGTTATTCCCGTGGGCAATATTAGCAAAAGGTCCCCCGTGAATAAAGGCTGGCTGCCCCTCTAAAGTTTGGACTAAGTTAGGCTTGATAGCCTCCTTTAGTAAAATAGCCATCGACTCCACCGCTTGTAGTTGGGCGGCCTGAATCGGCTGTCCCTCTCGATTGTACCCAATAATAATTCGACCTAAACGTTCCTTTAAATCCGAAAAATCCTGGGCCAAACAGAGAATAGCCATAATCTCTGAGGCAGCGGTAATTTCGAAAAAAGACTCCCGGGGAACTCCATTACCACGGCCGCCTAAACCCACTATTATCTGTCGCAATTGACGGTCATTAACATCCAAGACCCGGCCCCACCCTGGCCTGGTCACATCAATTTCTAAAGCATTACCAAAGTTAATGTGGTTATCAATTAAAGCCGCTAAAAGGTTATGGGCTGCAGTTATGGCTGCAAAATCACCGGTAAAATGCAGATTGATATCCTCCATAGGAACTACTTGGGCATAACCACCACCGGCAGCCCCTCCCTTAATCCCAAAAACCGGGCCCAAAGAAGGTTCCCGTAAACAAGCAGCTACTTTTTTCCCTAAATGCCCTAACGCTTGAGTTAACCCGATAGATGTACAGGTTTTTCCCTCACCAGCTGGGGTAGCCGTTATCGCTGTCGTAAAAATTAATTTACCTTTAGGCCTAGTTCGCACCCGTTCTAGGGCTGCTAAACTTACCTTAGCTTTATATCGCCCATACTGATCAAGCTCGTCTGGAAGTAACCCTAGCCCTTCCGCAACCTCTCCAATCGGTTTTAACTGAGCTTGTTGAGCTATTTCAATATCACTAAGCACACCTTTTACGCCTCCTCGTTTAGGCTTCTAATAATAGCGGCAGCAGCCTCTCGCCCTGCCCCCATAGCTTTAATGACCGTCGCGGCTCCAGTAGCGGCATCGCCACCAGCCCAAACATCTACAATATTTGTCCGGCCATTTGCATCCACAACAACATTACCCTTAGCAGCCACCTGTAAACCCGGTATCGTTGAAAAAAGAACCGGGTTCGGACTCTGCCCTATAGCTACAATAACTGTGTCTACCTCTAGCAGATACTCGGAACCAACTACAGGAATAGGCCGGCATCTCCCGTCTGGCCCTGGTTCTCCTAGGGTCATGCGCTGTAACTTAAGCCCGGTAACCCACCCGTCCTTACCGACTATCTCTAGCGGAGCTACCAATAAATCGAAAAGAACCCCTTCTTCCTCTGCATTTTCGATTTCTTCCGCCCGCGCCGGCATCTCAGCCCGGCTCCGCCGATAAACAATACGCACCTCTTCAGCGCCTAGACGCAACGCAGTTCTAGCTGCATCCATAGCCACATTACCAGCACCCAAAACCGCCACTCTTTTTCCTACCTTAACCGGCGTATCATATTCCGGGAACTGATAAGCTTGCATTAGGTTAACTCTAGTTAAGTATTCATTAGCTGAAAAAACTCCATTATAGTTTTCCCCAGGAATACCTAAAAAACTAGGTAATCCAGCACCGGTAGCGATAAAAAATGCCCGGTATCCTTCCTGGCGTAAGTCATCTAAACTAATAGTTTTACCAACCAACGTATCTAATTGGATATCTACCCCTAAAGCTTGGATATAAGCAATTTCTTCTTCCAATATCCGCTTGGGAAGACGAAATTCTGGAATACCATAACGCAGAACGCCGCCGGCCGCATGGAGCGTTTCAAAAAGGGTTACCTGTAACCCGGCTTTAGCTAAATCAGCAGCAGCGCTAAGCCCAGCTGGACCCGAACCGATAACTGCAACCTTAGGCCCGGTTAAGGTTGGCTTTGTTTGCCCAGTGTCGGGCGAGCGATACTCCGCCACAAAACGTTCCAAAGCCCCGATCGCAATCGGTTCCCCTTTAATTCCCCGAACACAAACCCCTTCACACTGACTTTCTTGAGGACAAACCCGACCGCACACCGCTGGAAGAGCATTTTTCTCTAAAACTAATTTGGCTGCTTGCTCTACATTACCGGCTTTAAGCTCACTCAAAAACTCTGGGATAGGTACCCCTACCGGGCATCCGGCAACACAGGGCCGGTGCTTGCAATGCAAACAGCGTTCAGCTTCTGCCTGGGCTGCTGCCAAATCTAGACTTTGAGCAACCTCCTCGAAGCTAGTACGGCGCTGCTCCACTGAAATTTTGGGTATCTTTACTCGATCCCGCATTGGCAGTTCCCCCCCTCTTCAGCAAACTTCTGATGGGCTTGTTTCTCTTCTGTTAAATACTGACGTAACCGTTGACTTAAACCAGCAAAATCAACTAGGTGACCATCAAATTCCGGACCATCAATACAGGTAAATTTGGTTTCACTGCCAACCTGAACCCGACAAGCACCACACATACCTGTTCCATCAATCATTAAGGCATTTAAGCTAACCGTAGTAGGCAATTGCAGCGCCTTAGTTACTTTACAGACCGCAGCCATCATCGGGGTCGGACCGATTGCTAATACTTCTCTGATTATTCCAGCTTGTGCCGCTTCTGGAATCAAGTCTGTTACAAAACCCTTGTGACCTTTACTACCATCATCAGTACAGATCCACATACGGTCGCTAATCGCCGCTAACCGTTCTTCAAGAATAAGCAAATCAGCATTTCTAGCGCCGAGGATTGTCCAGATTTGCCAACCTTTCTGATGTAAGTCAATGGCTCGAGGGAGAATAGGAGCCGCTCCAACACCACCGGCTACACATAACATAATGCCTGGTCCTGCTGGCGCCTGCGGAGCCACCCCTAAAGGGCCTAATAAAGTGGTAATTTCCTGACCGACTTGGTAAGTTGCTAGCTCTGCAGTGGTTTTGCCCATAACTTGAATAATTAACTCGACTTGACCATCTTGGGCAGAAACAATAGTAAGGGGAACCCGTTCCCCTCCTTCCTGGGTACGAATGATTACAAAATGTCCTGGTTGAGCCTTAGCCGCTACCCTTGGCGCTTCAACCATTAGACGAAAAATCCCTGGTGCCAGTAGTTCTTTAGCCGTAATCCGATATCCCAAGTTCATTCCTCCCTCTAAGGAAAAAGCGACCGTGCTGGTCGCCTTTTAGCTCTCTTTACCCAATTCTCTTCTTCGCCTGCGACGCTGTTCCTCGAAGATAAACGAGACAATTTGGTCTTGCGTATTATAATCTAAATCAACAAATTTTACCCCGTAGCTATACCGTTCCTTTTCTTGATCCCCTTGTTCATGAATATTAACTATTTCCCCGGTTAAGGTCAAGTCCGATTCTTCAAGAAGTAGCTTAATGTTCATTTTAGTACTTTTGGGCAACTGTAAGTCGGTTACTAAACGTACACCGCCACCGCTAATATCACGAATAATCGCCTTCTCGTAGATTCCTGGTACAATAGTTAAATTTTCTTCAGGTAAAAAGGTAATAGCATATTCTACCGGCAGAACTATCGAAAGCCGAAAGAGTTGGCGACGCTGGGATCGGCTAACTTCATCTGGTAAGGCTAAATCATAAATACGTAAAGTTTCAACAGATCGTCGAAAAACAACTGTACTCACAAAAGAATAAAGGGCATCAGGCTGTTCAAACTGAACTCGAACTTTTGAACCAGATGAAAAAGGAACTACAACCCCTCCCTCTAGAGGGGCTGCTATGGAGATATAGGTATTACTAACATCTTCAACTCGACTCGGATACCACTTCGCTTCAGTAAAATCCCTTTTTACTTGAATCAGCTGCCCTACTTGCGGTAGCTTGTCCACCTGCAGCACCATCCTATTATTTAACTAAAGCAATATCTAGAACCTCATCCATATGGTTTACAAAATGAAAATCTATGTCCTTCCTAATATTAGCTGGAATCTCCTGTACATCTTTTTGATTACGGTCAGGGACAATTAGGGTAGTAATACCAGCCCTACGAGCAGCCAAAGACTTCTCCTTAAGACCGCCAATTGGCAGAACCCTTCCACGCAAAGTAATTTCACCGGTCATGGCTACATCTTTCCGTACTGGTTTTCCTGTTAAAGCTGAAGCTAAAGCTACAGCCATAGTAATCCCAGCCGAAGGGCCATCTTTAGGAATAGCCCCTTCGGGACAGTGAATATGCACATCTTTATTTTCGTGGAAATCAGGGTCAACACCTAAATTATCAGCCCGAGAACGAATATAGCTATAGCTAGCTTGAGCCGATTCTTTCATAACTTCGCCAAGCTTACCGGTTAAGGTCAACTTACCTTTACCATCAACTACAGCAACCTCGATACTCATCAGATCGCCACCAACTTCTGTCCAGGCCAAACCGTTAGCTACACCAATTAGACTTTCAGTTTCGGCCTCACCCCAGTGGTATCTGGGTACCCCCAAGTATTTTTCAATATTGCTTAAAGTTACCCGAATCCCAGCGGTATTACCCTGAACAATCTCTTTGGCTGCCTTACGGCAAACAGCAGCGATTTCCCGTTCCATAGAACGGACGCCAGCTTCCCGAGTATACTCTCGGATAATATTAAGAATAGCGTTATCTGAGAATGTAAGATTCTCTGAATTTAAGCCGTGGGCCTCTAACTGTTTGGGTATAACGAAACCCTTCGCGATATTTAATTTCTCATCCTCGGTATAGCCCGGAATGGTAATAACCTCCATCCGGTCTAGGAGAGGACGAGGGATATTATCTAATAAGTTAGCGGTAGTTATAAATAGGACATCAGAAAGATCGTAGGTCACCTCTAAGTAATGGTCACCAAAGTTATTGTTCTGTTCTGGGTCCAAAACTTCCAATAAAGCTGAAGACGGATCTCCACGAAAATCCGTACTCATCTTATCAATTTCATCTAGTAAGATTACCGGGTTTTTACTCCCCGCTTGCTTCATCGATTGAATAATCTTACCAGGCATTGCTCCAACGTAAGTCCGCCGATGCCCCCGAATTTCGGCCTCATCTCTAACCCCACCCAAGGAAAAACGAACAAATTTTCGTTCTAAAGAACGGGCCACCGATTTAGCTAGAGAAGTTTTACCCACACCAGGAGGACCGACTAAGCAGAGAATAGGGCCCTTCAGTTTAGACGTAAGTTGGCGGACAGCTAAAAACTCCAATATCCGCTCCTTAACCTTATCTAACCCATAGTGATCCTCATCTAAAATTTGCTGCGCCAAATTTAGATCCAAACGGTCTTTAGTTTTTTTAGTCCAGGGTAAGGTCACAAGCCAATCTAAATAGGTACGGACTACCACAGCCTCTGCTGCCATCGGCGGCATTTTCTCTAATCGACTTAGCTCATCTAAGGCTTTTTTCTCTACTTCCTTAGGCATTTTGGCCTGAGCAATCTTGCGACGGTACTCCTCTACCTCTTCAGTACGTTCATCCCGCTCTCCAAGTTCTTTCTGAATCGCCTTGACCTGTTCCCGCAAATAGTATTCTTTCTGGGTTTTTTCCATTTGTTTGCGGACCTGAAGATGAATTTTTTTCTCTACCTCCAGGATTTCAATCTCTTTAGCCAAGGTAGCTAATAGTATTTCAAAACGCTTGTATACCGACTCTGTCTCTAGAATTTCCTGTTTTGTTTCCAAGGAAATCGGTAATTGAGCTGCAACACTATCGGCAAGTCTAACAGAATCTTTAATCCCAGCAATAGAGGAAAATAACTCATTGGGGATCTTAGTACTTAATCGAACATACTCCTCAAACTTCTCCAAGGTAGTACGGGTAACCGCCTCTAATTCGATAGTATCTTCATAATATTCTTCCAACATAGAAATCCGTACCTTGTAGTACGGCTCTTCCCGAATGTATTTTTCGATCCGACACCGCTCCATACCCTCAACTAGAATACGCACGGTGCCATCCGGCAACTTTAATAGTTGCTTGATTTGACCAATAGTACCAACCTGGAAAATGTCTTCCGGTTTCGGTTCACTTAACTCTGGCGCTTTTTGCGCCGCTAATAGGATCATACGATCGTGCACCATCGCCTCTTCTAATGCACTAATTGACCGCTCCCGTCCTACATCTAAAGGGGCTACCATATTAGGGAAAACAATAACCCCCCGAAGAGGAAGGAGCGGTAATCCGGACGATACCCTCAAGTCAAAATCAGTATTCTCTTTTGTTTGGTATTCTTCAAAATTTCTGCTCATTTTACCATCCGTCAATGTTAGCCACACCCTCTATTGGGACCTGCTTTTATTTCCTATATACTATTCTTTAGGAGGGTATTAATTCCTCCCACAGTTAAACCCCTGAAGAGGCTGCTGGAGTCCTCCCGATAATTGCTGGTTCAGTTAACTCCCAATTTAACTCTTGCTTTAATTCTTGGCTAGTTGAATTATAAACCGCCATCTGAACTACTTCCCGAATGTGAGTAACTGGAATAACCTCTACTCCTTCCTTATCTGCAAAGAGATCTTGCCAGTTTTCCTGGGGAATAATTACTCTGCTTGCCCCGGCATTCTTAGCCGCTAATACCTTAGGTACTACGCCACCAATCGGTTTCACGTAACCATGAATACTCAGCTCACCGGTCATGGCCACCTTGTTATCTACCGGTTGATCTGTTATTGCCGAATAAATAGCTGTAGCCATAGTTATTCCGGCTGAAGGACCATCGACAGGGGTACCCCCAGGAAAATTAACATGGATATCATAATCCTCAGGATTTATCTCTAAGCTCTGGCGTAAAACTGTACAGACATTCTCTACAGAATTTCGAGCTAAGCTTTTGCTACGGGTCCGTCTATTATTGCCATTGATCTCTTCTTCATCAACTACCCCGGTAACCTTTAACCGACCTTGACCAGGTTCAACTTTAATTGCCGAAGCTTCGATTTCGATAATGGTACCCATATTAGGTCCAAAAACGGCCAAACCATTAACATAACCGACCCGGGGCTTAGCTGGAACTGATTTCTCTGGTCGCGGTGAATACTGACCGCTATTAACGACCCACTCAATATCCTGTTTGACAATGGATTTGCGTCCTTCGGTCTGGGCTAATCCTCCGGCAATTTGGATCATATTAACCGCTTCACGTCCGTTAGTAGCATACCTGGCAATTACTTTAATAGCTCCTTCTTCCAGTTTGAAATTGATTTTTTGAGCCGCGTTCCTAGCAATAATTTCAATCTCTTCTGGTAACAAAGGGCGGAAAAAGATTTCTAAGCACCGAGAGCGAATAGCCGGTGGTATCTCTTGGGGTGTCCTGGTAGTAGCTCCAACTAGCCGAAAATCAGCAGGTAACCCTTTTTGAAATATTTCATGAATATATGGTGGGATATTGGTGTCTTCTGAACTATAGTAAGCGCTTTCCAAAAATACTTTGCGGTCTTCTAATACTTTGAGTAGTTTATTCATCTGAATAGGATGGAGTTCCCCAATTTCATCGATAAAGAGGATGCCTCCGTGGGCTTTAGTAACCGCACCTGGTTTCGGTTGAGGAATACCAGCCATGCCTAAAGCCCCGGCTCCTTGGTAAATAGGATCATGAACTGATCCCAGTAGAGGATCGGCTATTCCCCGTTCATCAAAGCGGGCTGTAGTCGCATCAACCTCAATAAACTTAGCATCTTCTTTAAACGGTGATAATTGACTTTTTTTAGCTTCTTCTAAGACCACCCGGGCCGCAGCGGTCTTACCGATTCCCGGCGGGCCGTACAGCAATACATGCTGAGGATTGGGGCCACAAAGTGCAGCCCGTAAAGCCTTAATTCCATCTTCTTGTCCTATGATTTCACTAAACTGAGTCGGCCGTGTTTTCTCACTCAATGGTTCGGTAAGCGTAATCTGCCGTAACTGTTGTAATTTGTCTAACTCTTTCCGGGACTCTTTCTCCACAGCTGATTTATTTGACTGCTGGGACCGGAGGAGGTTCCAGAAATAAAGTCCGATAATTATCGTAAAAAAAAGGCTGATTATGCTAATAAAACTAGCCGCCACATGAATACCCCCTTCAGTAAGTAATCTGTGGTTAGTATACACGTGGCGACTTTTTAATTATCCTGTTTAGGCTATGTTAATTTGCGGTAGACTTTCTAAAACTACTGTAACACCTTTAGGCCGTAACTTCTTTAGATTTACGTTTTTCCGTTCTAATTAAAAGTGGGGCCGCTTCTCCGGTAATAGCTTGTTCGTTAATAACAACTTTTTCAATACCTTCTTCAGAAGGTACTTCGTACATAACGCCAAGCATCTTTTCTTCAATAATGGTTCGTAAACCCCGGGCTCCAGTCTTTCTAGTTAACGCTTTCGTTGCAATGGCTCCTAAAGCATCCGGCGTAAACTCCAAATCCACCCCGTCAAAGCGTAACAGTTGCTGGTACTGTTTAACTAAAGCGTTACGGGGCTCTGTTAGAATCCGAATCAAAGCCTCTTCGTCTAACTGATCTAGGGTAACAACAATCGGTAACCTACCGATAAATTCTGGAATAAGCCCGAATTTAAGTAGATCTTCCGGTAATAGCTGGCGAAGAACTTCACCTATGGGCTTCTCTTCCCGTTTTCTAATTTCGGCACCAAAACCCATAGATTTATAGCCGACTCGCTGTTCGATAATCTTTTCTAGCCCTTCAAAGGCACCGCCACAGATAAATAAGATATTGGTCGTATCAATCTGAATAAAATCTTGGTGCGGATGTTTCCGACCGCCCTGGGGAGGAACGCTAGCTACCGTTCCTTCCAATATCTTTAACAGCGCCTGCTGAACGCCTTCGCCTGAGACATCACGGGTTATCGATGGATTCTCAGATTTACGGGCAATTTTGTCAATTTCATCGATGTAGACAATCCCTCTTTCTGCTCGTTCCACATCATAATCAGCATTTTGAATTAGCTTTAAGAGGATATTTTCGACATCTTCTCCTACGTATCCAGCCTCAGTCAATGAGGTGGCATCAGCAATAGCAAAAGGCACATTAAGAATCTTGGCTAACGTTTGCGCCAAAAGGGTTTTACCACAACCGGTAGGACCTAAGAGAAGAATATTACTTTTCTGTAGTTCTACCTCATCAACCTTAGAGCCGCTACCAATCCGCTTATAATGATTATATACCGCTACAGATAAGGCTTTTTTAGCATCTTCCTGACCAATTACATATTGATCTAAAATATCCTTAATCTCTTTCGGCTTTGGGATGTTACCCATTTCCAGCTCAGAGTCTTCATTGAATTCCTCTTCAATGATCTCTGTGCAGAGTTCAATACACTCATCACAGATATAGACCCCAGGACCGGCAATCAGCTTTTTAACCTGCTCTTGACTTTTTCCGCAAAACGAGCACTTAAGCTGACCTTTTTCATCTCCAAACTTTAACATGGAATCACCTCATTGAAAATGGGGCCGTACCTCTTTCCTACTTCTTAATCTCATGCCTGGCGCCAAAGATAGCATCAATAATGCCATACTCTTTGGCTTCCTCAGCCGACATATAATAATCCCGGTCTGTATCTCCTTCAATCCTAGTTAACGGCTGCTTTGTATGTGTGTGCAAAATCTCACTAGTAATTTCTTTTAATTGTAGAATTTCTTTAGCACGAATTTCGATATCCTTAGCCTGACCCTGGGCACCGCCTAAAGGTTGATGGATCATAATCCGGGAGTATGGTAGGGAATAGCGCTTACCTTCAGCTCCAGCAGCTAAAAGCAGAGCCGCCATAGATGCCGCCATTCCCACACAGATAGTACAGACATCAGGTTTAACATACTGCATTGTATCATAAATTGCTAACCCGGGGTAGATTACACCTCCAGGACTGTTAATATACAAAAAGATATCTTTATCTGGATCTTCGCTCTCTAAATGTAACATTTGAGCGATTATCAGGTTAGCAACGCTATCATCAATTGGTCCCCCAAGAAAAATAATTCTTTCCTTTAACAACCGTGAAAAGATATCATAAGCTCGTTCTCCCCGGTTGGTTTGTTCAACAACCATTGGAATAAGAGTACTCATCCTTAATTACCGCCCTCTCTCCGTAATAAATTAATTAAATTAATTTATTTACTCCCCGTCGTCTGCCTTATCTACGTTTTCCGAACCAAGGGAGTCTTTATACTCTGTTGTGACCTCAGCAGAATCTACCAATAATTGGAGAATCTTTTCTCCAATTATTTGATCTTTGAAACGCCAAGCAGTACCATCATACTCTAGCCGGCTTTTGAGTTTAGAGAAATCCTCAACTGTTGCCCCAAAAACCTCTTGAAGCCGTTGCTCATACTCCTCTTCAGAAACGGTTAGCTCTTCAGCCTTGCCTACCGCTTCTAAAATTAGACCGGTACGTACATCTTCTTGGGCCCCTTCCCGGAAACGTTCTCGCAATTCGTCACCAGAAATTTTCTCCATTTCCAAGTAAGCCTCTAAAGTAAACCCTTGTTGGTTTAAGCGCATAGACAAATCCCTTACCCGATGGTCTATCTGCCTTTCTACTAACTTTTCAGGAACTTCTACTTCAGAGGCTGCAACTACCTGTTTAACTAAATCATTTTCTAAGTTCCTGGTTGCTGCCCTCTCACTATCATTCACCAATACTTTTTTTATTTCTTCTTTAAGTTCATCTAAAGTTGCAAACTCACTGACATCTTTGGCAAATTCATCATCCAGTTCGACTAATTGCTTTTCTTTTATTTCTTTGACCGTAACCTTGAATAGTGCAGGTTTTCCCGCCAACTCCTCATTATTATACTCTTTCGGAAATTGAACATTAACATCTACTTCTTTTCCAAGCTCCGCACCTACAAGCTGTTCTTCAAAGCCCGGTATGAATTGTCCGGAGCCTATCTCAAGACTATAGTTTTCTGAAGTACCTCCCTCGAACTGTATATCATCGGCAAAGCCCTTAAAGTCAATTATTGTTATATCTCCGTTCTTTACCGCCCTGTCACTTACCTCTACCAGTCTGGCATTCTTTTCTCTCATTATATCAATTTCTTTATCTACTTCTTCGTCAGTTACATTATACTCTTTTTTTTCTGCTTCTATTCCTTTGTACTGCCCTAATGTCACTTCAGGCTTTACTGTAACAACAGCCTTAAAAACCAAGCCTTTGCCGCTTTCGATTTCAACTATGTCTATATCAGGTCGGTCAACAGGCTCAAGATTGTGCTCCTTGACTGCCTCATCATATGCATCAGGACATATGATATTTATAGCATCCTCATAAAATACCGCTTCACCATAATGCCTTTCGATTATTCTTCTTGGGGCTTTTCCTTTTCTGAATCCGGCTATATTGAATTTTTTAACATTCTTCAGGTACGACTTCATTATCCCTTCTTCAAGCCTTTCAGCAGATACTGATATCTCCAATGTTGCAACATTGTTTTCAACTTTTTCTAATCTTGAGTCCATGTATTTCCTCCTTAATTATGTAATTGTGTACTTACGTCAGAACATTCAGAACACACAATAACTGTTGTTAATCGTTTATATTATAACATAAAATCAACAGATTTTATGTTATACGCCCATGTGCGTTTTGCGGAGC
>DHRX01000110.1:17305-17485 GCA_002408345.1 Firmicutes bacterium UBA5301
GCCGATTCAAGTATACACACGGTTTTACTACAAGTATCAATTGATACCTCTGCGCCTATTGGGACTGTAAGTTTTGGCTTGCAGTGTCCGATTTTTAAGCCTTTCAGAACCGGCTTGCCTAATCCTTTGAAAATATCTTCGAAAACCTCTTCAAGGCTAAGGCTTTTCTCAGGTTCCTCC
>DHRX01000184.1:0-394 GCA_002408345.1 Firmicutes bacterium UBA5301
GACCGGGCCGGTTGTGCAGTACTGGTTAAGCTGGCAGAACAGTTCTTTACTCAGCCGCCAGTAGCGACGGTATACATTGTCGGTACTGTCCAGGAAGAGTTTAACCTTCGGGGGGCCCAGTTAGCTGCTGCTGCTATCCAACCAGATTTGGCTATAGCACTTGATGTTATGGTTGCCGGGGATACACCAGACTTAAAAGACCGCCTAGAATTAAAGCTTGGTGGAGGCCCAGCTATAGGCATGTATAGCTTCCATGGTCGAGGTACCCTGAACGGCACTATCCCCCATCCCCGATTAGTGGGGTTGGCTAAGACGGCAGCAGCTAGGGAGGGGCTTACTTTACAGCGTAATGCGATGGTTGGCTTGTTAACCGATTCAGCTTATGTGCAGTTGG
>DHRX01000184.1:652-6306 GCA_002408345.1 Firmicutes bacterium UBA5301
GGTAGCGGCTCTAGTGGCCGATCTGAAACCGGGGTTGAGCTTTTCCCGGTTGTAAGAAGGTGGAGGTGAGTACTGTGGCTAAGGGCTATCTTATCGGTGTGGATATCGGGACCTATGAATCCAAAGGGGTCCTAACTACATTGGATGGAGAAACCGTCAGTATCCAGGTGCGGCCCCACGACCTGTCAATCCCTCGCCAGGGTTGGGCTGAGCATGATGCGGAAACGGTCTGGTGGGGGGATTTTTGTTCTATTGTCCAGGGCTTATTGGCAGAGTCCGGTATCGAACCAACAGAGGTTTTAGGTGTCGGTTGTAGCGCTATCGGTCCTTGTATGTTACCGGTTGATGCTGCCGGTAACCCTTTACGCCCAGCGGTACTTTACGGAATTGATACTCGGGCTACCGCTGAAATAGCCTATTTGGAGGAACTGTTAGGAGCAGAGAGGATTTACGCAACTTGCGGGGCTACCCTTTCAGCCCAATCGGTAGGGCCCAAAATCCTTTGGGAGCGGAACAACGAACCCCAGATTTACCAGGCGGCCCATAAATTTGTGACTAGTACTACTTTTTTGGTGGCTCGGCTTACCGGTAGATACTATATTGATCATTACACGGCGGCTAGTTTTCATCCTCTATACGACCTCCAGGCCGGCCAATGGAGCCCTGAGCTCTGCCAACCCATTGTTGAAATCCAGCGGCTACCAGAGATAGCCTGGACTACCGATATAGCCGGTACCGTAACTAAAGCAGCGGCTCAAGAGACTGGTTTAGCCGAGGGGACTCCGGTAATAGTGGGGACGGTAGATGCGGCAGCAGAAGCTGTTAGCGTTGGTGTAGTCAGTCCCGGTCAGATGATGGTCATGTATGGTTCTACCATCTTTATGATTGAGGTTTTGGATCAGCCCAAGTCCGATCCACGGTTATGGTCTGCCCGTTATCTCTTTCCCGGAACCCATTGTATGATGGCGGGTATGGCGACTAGTGGAGCTTTAACCCGGTGGTTCCGGGATAACTTTGCTCCAGATCTGATCGCAGCACAAGAACAGACCGGTGCTAATGCTTATGCCCAGCTAACTAAGGAGGCCGCCACGGTATCGCCAGGTTCAGATGGGATAATTATGTTACCCTACTTTAGCGGGGAACGGACCCCGATTAATGATCCTCTAGCTAAAGGGACCGTTATCGGGCTTTCTCTAGCCCACACCAGAGGTCACTTATACCGAGCGGTCTTAGAAGGGGTTGGCTATGGTATTAACCATCATTTTGATGTGTTACAAGAGATTGGTGCGACACCTGATACCGTAGTGGCGGTAGGTGGAGGCACTAAAAGTGACCTTTGGTTGCAGATCGTCAGTGATATCTGCCAGATTACCCAGAAGGTACCGGCGGTTACCATTGGCGCTTCTTATGGGAATGCATTCTTGGCGGGGCTGGGTGTTGGTGCTTTTTCAACTTACCATGATATTAATACTTGGTTACGAGATATTAAAGAGGTTGTACCAAACCCAGAAAACACTGAGACCTACGAGAAATTGCATCGTTTGTACCGTGAACTTTATCGGCAGACTAAAGGGATTATGCACGAGCTCTAGTAGCAGCTGGGACCAACGTCAGGGCGAAATCATTAGGGTTACGTAGGAGCCTGTTGACAATATGGAGAGGTTTTTTCCAAGATTGTGCCTAATTAGCATAATAAAGTCGAAGTAGTCGCCGCTATGATTACCGCAAGTTCTTTAAGACTAAGGCTAAATTTGAAGGAGGAAAAGTTGGCGGTAGGTGAAGGTAAACCAGGAGTACTTGCAAAATAAATGGGCTGTTTTTGGAATGTCTCTGTTGGCTTGTGTCCTCTGGGGTAGCGCTTTCCCGGCACTAAAGATTGGCAATCAACTATTGGGCTTAGAGTCCGGTGATTACGCTGGCCAACTTCTTTTTGCCGGATACCGTTTTTTATTGGCGGGCTTGCTTCTATTTTTGGCCCTGCCCCTTTTCTTTCGAGAATCAATCACCGTCTCCAAAACCGAACTAAAGCGCCTTATTCCTTTTGGAATCCTTAACACAGGTTTGCTTTACGCCTTTTTCTATAATGGCCTGGCCAATACTACCGCGGTCAAAGGCTCTATTCTTAACTCAACCGGGGTTTTTTTCTCGGTGCTCTTTGCCCATATAGCTTATGCCGATGACAAGCTTAGCTGGCGGAAGGCTATCGGAGTAATCCTAGGTCTTGTGGGAGTGGCCGTAGCCAACTTTGATCCTACCGGGTTAAACCTGGACTTTGCCCTTACCGGGGAGGGGTTTGTCCTGATCGCTGCCGTCATTTCTGGGGCGGGCAATATCCTGGGTAAGAATATAGTTGGGAGAGTACACCCTTTTTTGATTACGGCCTACCAGATGGTCTCCGGTGCTATCTTTTTATTGGTTTTAGGGACATTATTAGGCGGAACTCCGGTGCTGAAATTTACCGGGGCCTCTTGGTGGCTCCTAATTTACTTAGCTTTTTTATCGGCCACGGCCTTTGGCCTTTGGTATACCGTCTTAAAATACAATCGGGTGGGAGAGGTCAGCCTTTACCGTTTCCTCATTCCGGTCTCTGGCTCGCTACTCGCAGTTTTATTACTGCCGGGGGAGGCTCTGTCGATAAACCTCCTAGGGGCTCTGCTCTTGGTCTCTCTAGGAATTATTATTGTCAACTACCAGGGGAGAAGGGGGTAAATTCCGACGTATACTAGCCCCAAAATTCCCACCAATGCAGAAATGAGTGTACTTATCGCTGAAAAAACAGCAAAGGGAGTAGTGGAACTGTGAGTTTGGACAAGGTTTCTAAGGAACTTTTTCTAGAGATTTTGGAGGTGTTGGACCAAGAACTCCAAGAAAATCGCTTGGAGCTGACGCTTAATATTTATGGCGGAACGGTCATGATGGCCTGTTACGATGCTAGGCCAGCTACAAAGGATGTTGATGCTTTATTCGAAACATCCCCGGTTATTGAAAATATTTTAACCGGTATAGCTGAGACTTATGGTTTAAATAAAAACTGGATTAACCAAGATGTCAAAGAACCTTTGAAATATGTTAAGCAACAAAATTTAAAAGAAGTTTACAAATTTAAGAACCTTAAGGTCTTTGCGCCTAGTGCAGAACAAATGCTTGCCATGAAGATTTTATCGGCACGGCCTGAGCCTTATAGGGATTTTAGCGATGCGGAGTATTTGATCGAATATCTTAAACTGGAGACGCTCGAACAGGTGTTGAACATATTTGACCAATATATTGGGAGAAAATACTTAGGCGATAGGCAAAAAATATTTTTAAATTACATTGGAAAGGATTTAGGAAAGCCATGGAAAGAATTTTCGGTATAATCAAAGCAGATGATTTCAATTTGGCTTTGACCAATTTGCTTATTGACCTTTATTCTCCTGAATATGAGAAATATTTTGAAGAACTGTGGTTTGATCCAGCACAAATAGATTATTTGACGCAAGACGAATTAGAGAAACTGACCAAGGTAGCCGCAATTGTCGAATATGTTGGTAATAGGCAACCTAAGGCGAAGCTGTACGAATGGGTTTATTCGGACCGATTAAAATTAGACAAGCCCTACACCCCTGGGGTTGAGGATGTAGACATACAAAGGGTAAGAAGAATCATCTCTGCTCCAAAAGAGTTTGCGCTACGAAATGTGTTTTATGACGAAAAAACTATACGGCCGATTTAAAAGCCCTTGCGCCTAAAATTCAAAGATCTGCTCCAAAGTAATTTCTAAATCGGGAAAAGCTGTCGATTGTACAGTCTCGTTACCTTTGTAAACGCGGTAGTCTTTAATATCCTGCTCTTCAAAGGAATACAAATAGACTTCTTTTTTGAACGGGCTGACAATCCAGTATTCCGCTATCCCGCTATGCAAATAGAGATCAAGTTTTTTTAGTAGATCCTTATGCTGCGTTGATTCGGATAGGACTTCGACCACAAGGGTAGGTACGCCGGTATATCTGCCCCGTTCGTTTACGTTTTCTGTGTCACAAATCACCATTATGTCCGGCTGTACAACATTTTTGTTATCATCCTTAGTCAAAGTGACATCTAAGGGTGCCGTAAGTGGTCTGCATGGATTCCCCTTAAACCACTGGTGCATAACGGTGACCATTTCCAGAATGATGTTTTGATGGTCATAAGAGGGTGATGCAAGTAAATATACCTCGCCATCGATATATTCATACCGATTATCGCTTTCTTCGGAAAGTTTGAGAAACTCTTCATAGGAAACCTTCTCGTTTTTCCAGTCGTATTCTTCGGCCTCTTTGGCTACCTTTAAGGTCTTGATCGGCTCCCTGTATCGTTTAATAACAACGGCTCTTTTACCATTTTTAGTAACGATGATATCTTCGAACTGTGCTAGTTTTAAATAGCGGCCAAAATTGTTTTGGACTTCAGTAGATGGTATTTCCATACGGCATACCCCCGAATTAGCTAATCTATAATTTTAGCTAATTATATTATAGGAAGCGGAGACGCCAGCGTCAAGTTAGCGTCTAACTTTTGTGATATAATCTAGGTAACAAATGCCAAGAAGCTAGGTGGCTAAATGGGCATATACCGTGTGATTGACTTATACAAGCAAGCCCTAGATAAGCGGAGACCCTTTGAGGGCGAGATGCTTAAACAACTAAAAGAGTACTATCGTATTGGCCTCACTTGGTCGTCTAATGCGCTAGAGGGAAATACCCTTACAGAAAGTGAAACCAAAGTGTTGCTGGAGGATGGACTTACTGTTGGTGGCAAACCTCTTCGCGATACCTTTGAGGCTATCGGGCACGCAAAGGCCTATGATTTCATGTTCACTCTCCTAAACAAGCGGACCATACAGGAAACAGATATCCTGACTATGCATCAAATGTTTTGCCAAGGTATCGATAAGGACTCTTCAGGACAGTACCGTGACCCAGTTGCCCAACCGCACAGCATTCAGACTGAAATGGATGGGCTATGCCAATGGATGCTTACCCAAAGGGATCTCCTACATCCGGTGGCTTTCGCGGCCCAGGTACATAAACGGTTTGTCTTTATCCACCCCTTTAAAGATGGAAACGGTAGAATCGCTAGGCTTCTGATGAATACCGCACTTATTCAGGATGGATACCTTCCTGCTCTGATTCCACCCGTGCTCAGATTTGAATATATTGAACTTCTCGAAAAAGCCCATCAGGATGATAAACCCTTCGAACAGTTTATCGCGGAACGGGTCGTAGAGTCGTACAAAGAGATTATGCGGCTTTTGCACATACCTGTACCGACTAATGGTTTCAGCCCAGGGAAATGCTAACGGTATATTCCTCAGTTTGGATAAAGGAGGGGCATGCCAGATGGAGAACGGCTCGTTGTATTTAAGAAAGAATATTGGACCTATTGACCGCGTAGTACGTGTTGTTTTAGGGGGTGTGTTGATTTTAGCGCCCATCTACTTTCACTGGTCATTAGGGATAACCGCGGTTCTAGCGGCGATTGGCGGGGCGCAGATTCTTGAGGGCCTGATTAGCTATTGACTCGTTTTGGATCTGCTGGGGTGGTCTACCCTGGAACAGGAACCACTTAAGTAAACGAAGGTCAAACGGGGTAGTATCCCCCGCAAAGAAGTTTAGCCAACCGTTACTTTAAAC
>DHRX01000184.1:6550-7232 GCA_002408345.1 Firmicutes bacterium UBA5301
ATCGAATTGCTACGGCAGTTCGATTTTTTTATGCGCGTGAACACTTCGGTCTGTCCCATCATAGCTTAATAACAAAATGTTGCTTTGACCAAGAGTTCTTGGTGGCAGCGAAGATAACGAAGGAGATGTGTGGCTATGGTTAGCCCTCAAAACTTAACGCAACTGTTAATCGGTGAAAAAGCGATAGTTAGTTCGGTAGAGGCCCACGGGGTTACTCGGCGGCGTTTACTAGATCTCGGTCTGGTCCCAGGTACAACTGTAGAAGCTGTCCGGCGTAGTCCGGTAGGGGACCCTACCGCTTTTCAGATCCGAGGTGCTTTGATTGCCCTTCGGGCTACGGAAGCAAACCTCGTTACCATTCAGCCTTCGTAACGTAACTGGGGGGAGAAGTTGAGATGGGGGATTTAGTTATTGCTTTGGCGGGAAATCCGAATACAGGCAAAAGTACAGTTTTTAATGCTTTAACAGGGTTAAACCAGCATACCGGTAATTGGCCAGGTAAGACGGTAGCTTCAGCTCGGGGGAAGTATAATCATGGCGGAGAGGAGGTCGTATTAGCCGATTTGCCGGGAACCTATTCACTTCTAGCCAGTTCCGTTGAAGAGCAGGTGGCCCGGGACTTTATTTGTTTTGGTAACCCTGACGCTACAATATTAGTGGCTGATGCTACCTGTTTGGAACG
>DHRX01000184.1:7452-11966 GCA_002408345.1 Firmicutes bacterium UBA5301
AAAGGAATTCATGTGGACACGGAAAAGCTGGCCCAAAAACTAGGTATTCCGGTTATTGCCGCGGTGGCCCGGGATGGGCAAGGGCTGGCCGAGTTAAAGGATACGGTAGCCCAGGTGGCGGCAGGGGAACGGCCAACTAATCCCTATGTACCGCGCTACCCCCAGTGGATTGAGAGAGAGGTTCAGCGGCTGGCAACAGAGGTCGTTGAGTTAATACCCGATCAGATTAGTGCAGAGTGGGTTGCCCTGCGAGTGCTAGAGGGGGATAGCTCGATCCTCTCTTACTTAACAGAGGTAGCCGAGATCTTTGACCGGGCTCAATCAAGGTATCAGGATCAAGCCAACACCATACGTGACGGGATCGTCACTACTATTTACCAACAAGCGGAAGCCATCGCTTCCCAAGTTGTTTCTGTGCCGGAAAAGCAGGGTACCGACTGGGATCGGAAGATCGACGATATTTTGACCTCAAAGATATTTGGCTATCCTTTAATGTTAGCCCTCCTAGGTGGGGTTTTCTGGCTGACTATTTCCGGGGCTAACTATCCGTCTCAAGTATTAGCAACCCTCTTGTTTGGGTTAGAAGCACAACTAACCCAGCTCTTTCTCTGGGCCGGTGCTCCAGAGTGGTTCCATGGGTTAGTTGTCTTAGGGACTTACCGCGCGTTAGCTTGGGTCATATCAGTAATGTTACCACCTATGGCCATTTTTTTCCCCCTCTTTACCCTTTTAGAGGACCTTGGTTACCTACCCCGGGTTGCCTTTAACCTTGATGGCTTGTTTAAAAGAGCCGGAACTCATGGTAAGCAAGCGTTGACCATGGCCATGGGTTTTGGTTGTAACGCCGCTGGCGTAGTGGCTACCCGAATTATTGATTCTCCCCGGGAGCGGCTGATTGCCATGGTCACTAATAACTTCGTTCCTTGTAATGGGCGGTTTCCATTACTAATTACTTTGGCGGCGCTCTTCTTCGGGGGAGGAGCGATAACAGCCACAAGCGGTCTAGTAGCTTCAGGGATCGTTGCCGGGTTGGTCCTTCTAGGGATTGGTATCACTTTATTCGTTTCATTTCTTTTGTCTAAGACAATCTTACAAGGGGTTCCGTCCTCGTTTTCCTTGGAGTTACCGCCTTACCGCAAGCCCCAAATTGGGCGGATAATTGTGCGTTCGGTCTTTGATCGGACCCTCTTTGTTTTAAAGCGGGCGGTGGTTGTAGCAGCGCCGGCTGGGGCTATAATCTGGTTGTTAGCCAATATTCAGATAGGCAACCAAAGCGTTATCAGCTATTTAGCAGCGGGGTTAGAGCCTTTAGGTCAGGCGATCGGTTTGGATGGCTTTATCGTTTTAGCCTTTCTGTTGGGGTTACCAGCCAATGAGATTGTCATTCCTATTTTGCTGATGAGCTATTTAGGGGCCGGAGCTATGTTGGAGCTGGATAGTCTAGCTGCTATGCGTTCACTTTTTCTGGAGCGGGGTTGGACTTGGTTGACCGCCCTTAATACCATGCTCTTTTCCCTGCTCCATTTTCCGTGTGCTACCACCTTGTTAGTAATGCGGAAAGAGAGTGGTGGCTTAAAATGGCCCCTGGTGACAGCGGCTATTACCACAGTTACAGCGGTTATTGTCTGTTTCTTAGTAGCCCAAGGGGCTCGGATCTTAGGGCTGGTCTAGCTGCGTATCTGTTAGCATAGACTAATATTGTCACCAATTAGCAAAGTTGTTAGAGGGGCTAAAAGATGTTAACAGAAAGCATGGAAGACTACTTAGAAACTATCTATCGATTGATGATGGTTAAAGGATATGTGCGGGCGGTTGATTTATCCGAAGCTTTAAATGTTCAATCATCAAGCGTTACTCGGATGATTCAGAAACTAGATGAAACCGGTTATCTCGTCTATGAAAAATACCGGAACATAGCCTTAACAGCCAAAGGCGAAACCTATGGGGAGTTTTTAGTCTGGCGGGATGCCACTTTAAAGCAGTTTTTACAGCTACTCAATGCCAAGGTAGGCGTTGATGAGCAGGTCGAGGGGATGGAACACTACATTACCCCATCGACGATGGGCTTAATTAGGAACTTAATCACCTTCTTTGCCCAAAACCCTAAAATGCTCGGAGAGTTCCAAGCCCTGCAGCAGATTAAACAGTATCCTGACCAAGTCGACCTTAAAGAGCTACGGGCTTGGGAGTTCCGGCATAACCCAGAGTAAGAAGGAAAACAGGCTTAATACGTCAAATATACTAGAACACAAAGCGGAAAAGTAAATAGGTTAATAGGTGCTTGCTACGGCGAGAGAATAGGGAATCAGGTGTAAGACCTGAGCGGACGCGCCACTGTAACCGGGAAGACTATCCAGAGAGAGCCACTCTTAGACAGGGGAAGGCGGATAGGCGATGAACGGAAGCCAGGAGACCTGCCTGTTAACGTTATCTTAAGGCCCTCGCGTTTAAGCGCCTGAAGTTTAATCAGTTTGTTCAATTAAGCTTCTTGACCTTTGGGTCGGAAGCTTTTTTTATTATGGAGGGGATTGTAGTGACGAAACGGTTGATTACAGATTATTTAAGCCATAGTGATTGGCGGATAAAAGAAAACAGCAACATGAATTACTCCTTACAGGGCATGAATAACCATATTATTTCTCAGGTAACTACAGCCTATTGGCTCCAGGAGGTTTACCCCTCTTCCATTGGGCAGGCTCACTTAGCCGGGGATTTACATATCCATGATCTTTCCTTATTAGCACCCTACTGTTGCGGTTGGGATCTAAAACATTTACTATTAGAGGGTTTTGGTGGTGTGGCTGAAAAAGTGACCAGTCGGCCGCCGAGACATTTCCGTACCGCATTAGGACAAGTAGTTAACTTTCTTTATACGCTGCAAGGGGAAGCCGCTGGAGCTCAGGCTTTTTCTAACTTTGACACCTTACTAGCCCCTTTTATCCGGTACGATGGTTTGACCTACCCCGAGGTTAAACAAGCGCTACAAGAGTTTATCTTTAACTTGAATGTCCCAACCCGGGTTGGCTTTCAGACCCCCTTTGTAAATATTACGCTGGATGTGGTAGTACCTGAAACATTAGGTCAAGAGGGGGTAATCATTGGCGGAACTCTGCAAGATTTGCAGTACCAAGATTTCCAACAGGAAGTGGACTGGTTCAATTTGGCCTTTTGTGAAGTAATGATGGCCGGGGATGCTCAGGGGCGGATCTTTAGCTTTCCTATTCCTACCTACAATTTAACAGCTAATTTTCCTTGGGAAACAGCGGTCGGCAAAAAAATCATGGCAATGACTGCCAAATACGGTATCCCCTACTTTGCCAACTTTATTAACTCCGATCTTTCACCGGAAGACGTGCGGAGTATGTGTTGTCATTTGCGATTGGATAACCGTGAGCTACGTAAACGGGGTGGAGGGCTTTTTGGTGCCAACCCGTTAACCGGTTCAATTGGGGTGGTTACCGTTAACCTCCCCCGGATCGGCTATCTAAGTCAGACCGAGGATGAATTTTTTCAGCGGCTTAGTCAGGTAATGGAGCTGGCTAGGGAGAGTCTAAAGATTAAGCGGGAGTTACTGGAAGGCCTTACTGAACGTGGTTTATACCCATACATCTGCCGTTATTTGGGACCGGTTAAGGAAGGGACCGGTCAGTACTGGCATAACCACTTTAATACTATTGGTTTACTCGGAATGCATGAGGCGCTTTTAAACTTTAAACCCTTAAGAGGCCAGGGAATTACCACGGTAGAAGGAAACCAATTTGCTTTAAAAGTATTGGACTTTATGCGGACCAAACTGGTAGACTTTCAGGCGGCCGATGGACAGATGTATAACTTAGAGGCTACCCCTGGGGAAGGGACTACCTACCGGTTAGCCCAATTGGACAAGCAGTATTTTCCCGGTATAATTACCTCCGGCGGTGAGGAACCATACTACACCAACTCTACCCAACTACCGGTCAACTATACTACCGATATTTTCGCGGCCCTGGATTTACAGGAGGAGCTCCAAACACGCTATACTGGGGGTACTGTTTTTCACGGCTATCTCGGCGAACAGATAGAGGATCTATCAACCTGTAGCGTATTGGTGCAACGGATCGCCGAAAAATACCGTATCCCCTATTTTACTATAACGCCAACATTTAGTATCTGCCAGAACCATGGTTATTTGCCAGGCGAGCAGAGCAGTTGTCCTTATTGCGGCCAGGAAACTGAGGTTTGGAGTCGAGTGGTTGGCTTCTACCGGCCGGTCAAGAATTGGAATGTTGGTAAACAAAGTGAGTTTGGGGAGCGGATTGAATATGCACTTTAGCGGGATGCATACGACCAGCCTCCTTGATTATCCGGGGAAGATCTGTATAACCCTTTTTGTCCAGGGTTGTAACCTGCGGTGTCCCTACTGCCATAATAGTTCTTTAGTTGGCCAACAGGGTCCAGAACAACCGATTACGGAGGGTGTAGTTTGGGATTTACTTCAGAAAAGGGCGGGGCTAATTGATGGTGTCTGTATCTCC
>DHRX01000092.1 GCA_002408345.1 Firmicutes bacterium UBA5301
CCAGAGGAACGAGATAATAAGCGGGCTGTTGTGATTAGGGAATGGATTGCTCATTTTACAAAATAGGGGGTTATTAATATGTTTGGGAGGTTTACGGAAAGGGCAGAAAAGGTTATTCTGTTGTCCCAAGATGAGGCGAGGCGTTTAGGGCACAACGTAGTTGGTACTGAACACCTACTGTTAGGTCTGGTTCGGGAAGGGCAAGGAATTGCGGCTAAGGTTTTGCAGTCCTTGGGAATTGGGTTAGACGAACTCCGGGGAGAAATTGAGAAAGTTATTGGTCGTGGTGAAGATGTTGTAATCGGTAAAATTGGTTTTACTCCTCGAGCTAAACGGGTCATGGAATTAGCGTTAGATGAAGCCAGAACCTTAGGACATAACTATATTGGGACGGAACATATTTTACTTGGTCTGCTACGGGAAGAGGAAGGGGTAGCAGCCAGGGTGTTGCGTAACTTAGGTGTAGACGTTAGCAAGGCTCGGCAAAAGACCTTAGAACTCTTAGGCTCCTATTATCAAATGGGAATGCCCGGAACTCCACAACAGCCAGGAGCTACGGTTAACCAGGCTCGGGCCTCACGAACCAATACCCCTACATTGGATCAGCATGGTCGGGATCTAACCGAATTGGCGAAGGCCGATAAACTAGACCCGGTTATTGGTCGATCCAAAGAGATTGAACGGGTAATTCAGGTGCTAAGTCGACGGACGAAAAACAACCCTGTTCTCATTGGGGAGCCAGGGGTTGGTAAGACCGCTATTATTGAAGGGCTAGCTAGGATGATTGTTTCTGGCGATGTTCCTGAGATATTACGTGATAAAAGGGTAGTCACTTTAGATATGGGTTCCTTGGTGGCTGGTTCTAAATACCGAGGCGAGTTTGAAGAGCGGCTCAAAAAGATTATGGATGAAATTCGCCAGGCCGGTAATGTAATTCTCTTTATTGACGAAATGCATACCATAATCGGTGCAGGTGCTGCTGAAGGTGCAATTGATGCTTCCAATATACTCAAGCCGGCTTTAGCCCGTGGGGAACTGCATACTATCGGCGCAACTACTTTAGATGAGTATCGGAAAAATGTGGAAAAGGATCCTGCTTTGGAGCGCCGGTTCCAACCGGTTATGGTTGAGGAGCCAACTCAAGAAGAAGCGATAGCTATTCTTGAAGGGTTGCGGGATCGGTATGAAGCTCACCACCGGGTCCATATTAGCGATGAAGCTATACGCGAGGCGGTAGTTCTATCTAGTCGTTATGTATCTGACCGCTTTCTACCTGATAAGGCGATTGACCTAATTGATGAAGCTGGTTCACGGGTCCGCTTAATGTCACTGGAGCCTACTGAAGATATAAAACGCTTAAAAGTAGATCTAGATGACTTAGAGTTAGAGAAAGAAGAAGCTGTTAAAAATCAGGAGTTTGAGAAAGCTGCTCAGCTTAGAGATAAAGAGCAACAGCTTAAAGCAGAGTTGGAAGAAGCGACTAACCAGTGGGAGCAGCAAAGGCAGCGGCAAGTTGGAGAAGTTACTGGAGAGGATATTGCAGCTATTGTTTCTAGCTGGACTGGAATTCCGGTAACCCGGTTGGAAGAAGACGAAAGTGAGCGTCTATTAAAACTAGAAGAGATTTTAGAACGGCGGGTTATCGGTCAGAAAGAAGCGGTTAATGCTGTATCTAGAGCGATTCGTAGAGCACGCTCAGGCTTGAAAAACCCTAAACGTCCTATCGGTTCCTTTATCTTCTTAGGTCCGACTGGAGTGGGAAAAACTGAGCTAGCGAAGGCGTTGGCTGAGACGATGTTCGGCGATGATGACGCTATGATTCGTATCGATATGTCTGAATATATGGAGCGTCATGCGGTTTCCCGGTTAATCGGTTCACCTCCTGGTTATGTTGGTTATGATGAAGGGGGACAGCTAACAGAACAGGTTCGGAGACGGCCCTATTCAGTAGTACTTTTTGACGAAATTGAGAAAGCCCACCCAGATGTATTTAACGTACTGCTCCAAGTATTAGAGGATGGTCGGTTGACTGACGGGAAGGGGCGGACCGTAGATTTCCGAAACACGGTGCTAATTATGACTTCTAACGTAGGAGCGGCCGAGATTAGAAGGACGAATCTGGGTTTCCAAACTATTGACGATGATCGGCAAAAAGACGAGTATGAACGGATGAAAATGCAGTTACTGGAGCAGCTACGCAAAACATTCCGTCCAGAATTCCTAAACAGAATTGATGAAGTCATTGTCTTCCAGGAGTTGAATAAGGAAGAGCTCAAGCAAATTGTTGGACTGATGGTTAAGGAGTTTCAGCAACATACTGCTGAGATGGGCATTAATATTGAAATTAACCCAGCAGCGCAGGAACTGTTGTTAGAGAAAAGCTATGAGCCAGAATATGGGGCTAGACCTTTGCGCCGGGCTTTAGAACAGATGATTGAAAATCCCTTAGCAGAAAAAATGCTCCAAAAAGATTTTGATAAGAGCGCCACGATCGTTGTTACTGTGGAAGATGGTGAATTAGTATTTACTTCCCGGGAATTAGCCGGAACTTCAGCATAGGAGGGGAACGGTTATGGAAGAAACAAAATGGGTTACCGTTTACCAAGCTACTGACTCCTACGATGCGTTAGAAATAAAGAATTTACTACAGGAGCATAACATAACTTGCCGTCTTCAGGGTACGGGATCTGTCCAAGTACCACCTAAGATGGCGGCTCAAGCTAGGGATTTAGTGGATTCACGACCGGATCGAGCAGATTTTTAGAACCAATGTTGGTAAGTTATGTTATAATTAAATAAGGATGTTTTAGGGGTGGTAGCTCGTTGAAGAAGGCTCGTACAGTCTTTGTATGTTCTGATTGCGGCAATGAAAGTCAAAAATGGTTTGGACGTTGCCCGAGCTGCCAAGCCTGGAATACCTTAGTTGAGGAGAAAACTGATCAGGACCGGGCCGGCACTTTCCGGCTCGGTTTTTCATGTAGTAATGTTGTGCCTATTAGTATTACTGAGGCATCAGGAGGAGAAGAAGAACGACTTTCTACCGGTATCCCTGAGTTAGATCGGGTTTTAGGTGGCGGAATGGTTCCGGGATCGTTGGTCTTAGTCGGTGGTGAGCCCGGGATTGGCAAGTCTACTTTGATGCTGCAGGTTGCTGGGATGTGGGCTACTAATAATGGACGTGTTTTTTATGCTTCTGGCGAAGAATCGGTTGAGCAGGTTAAGCTGCGTGCTGACCGTATTGGTAGTTTAGCTACAGAGCTTTATGTGGCTACTGAAAATGATATTAATCAAATTATCGAGTTAGCCGGAGAGCTTAAGCCTTCACTGTTGGTCTTAGATTCTGTACAAACCGCTTATACTCCAGAACTATCATCGGCTCCGGGAAGTGTAGCTCAAGTTCGCCAAACGACTACAGAAATCCTGCGTTGGGCTAAATCTACTGGGACACCAGTTTTTTTAATTGGGCATGTTACCAAATCAGGATCATTGGCGGGTCCCAAAGTTCTAGAACATATCGTTGATACGGTACTTAATTTTGAGGGGGATAGCGCTCATATTTACCGTATCCTCCGGGCAACGAAAAATCGTTTCGGATCGACCCAAGAAATTGGGGTCTTTGAAATGCAAGGTTCTGGTCTGGTTCAGGTAACAAACCCTTCTCAGATATTTATTAGCCAAAGGGCACTTAACAGTACAGGTTCGGTTGTTGTTGCTACAATGGAGGGTACAAGACCACTTTTAGTAGAAGTTCAAGCCTTGGTAAGCAGAGCTAGTTTTGTCGGTACACCACGGCGACAAAGTATTGGTTTTGACCATGGGCGGGTAGCTATTCTTTTGGCGGTATTAGATCAAAGGGCCGGTTTGCATTTAGAAAACCAAGATGTTTATGTTAATGTGGCTGGAGGGGTTAGAGTTGTAGAACCAGCCGCGGATTTAGGGGTTGCGTTGGCGATTGCATCTAGCTTTAGGAATTACGCTTTAGATCCAGAGCTTTGTATAATTGGCGAAGTAGGGTTATCAGGAGAGGTCCGTCGGGTAAGCAGGATTGAAGCTCGGTTAGCTGAAGCGACTAAGCTTGGTTTTAGCAGAGCATTAATTCCAAAAGCTAATTTAACCGAATGTACTAGTAATAAGGGACTAAAGCCGTTAGGCGTCACGGATATTAGGGAAGCTTTAGGGTACGCCTTTAGCAAGTAAATAGGGAGGAGCAGTGGACGTATGGCCGAATATTCCAACTTTGACGACAAAGTTATTGAAGTTTTACCGATGGTGGCACCGGGTACAGATCTTTACGAAGGGCTGGAAAACATACTTAGGGCGAGAACCGGTGCCTTAATTGTTCTTGGCGATAGTGAGGAAATATTAAGCCTTTGTGATGGCGGTTTTCGCATAGACTGTGAAATGCGGCCTACGGCTCTTTACGAACTAGCTAAAATGGATGGAGCTATAGTTTTATCCCGAGATGCGAAGCGGATATTACTTGCTAATACGCAGCTCATTCCTAATCCATTAATCCCTTCTTTAGAGACAGGAACCAGGCATCGTACCGCTCAACGGGTAGCGGTGCAAACTGGTGAGTTGGTAATATCTATTAGTCAGCGCCGCAATGTAATTACCCTATATAAGGGTAGTAGCAAATATGTCATGCATGATGTTAGTGTGATTTTGGCCAAAGCCAACCAAGCGTTACAGACTTTGGAAAAATACAAGAGTGTACTGGGCGAGGTTCTAGCCAACTTGACAGCATTGGAATTCGAAGATTTGGTAACCGCTGTGGATGTGGCTACAGCTATTCAACGGGCCCAGATGGTCTTCCGCATAGCCAACGAGATTGAAAAATATATTTGTGAATTAGGTGCCGAGGGACGGTTAGTTAACATGCAGTTAGAAGAGCTGATGGTGGATATAGAAGATGAAGGGCTTCTTGTAATCAGGGACTATAAAAGTACAGAGGAAAAACGTCAGCCGGAAGAGGTTTGGAAGCTCTTATCAAAATGGTCATCTGAGGATCTACTAGACTTGAATTTGATTACTCGGTCTTTAGGCCATGGTGGTTCTATGAATGCGTTAGAGACGTTGTTAACACCTAGGGGTTATCGGACCCTTACTAAAATTCCACGTTTACCGATGCCGGTTATTGAAAACCTAGTTGAAACTTTTGAGAGCCTCCCCCAGATTTTAGATGCCTCTATTGAGGAATTAGATGCTGTGGAAGGGATTGGCGAGGTTAGAGCCCGGGCCATTAAAGAAGGCCTGCGCCGCTTACGGGAACAGGCCTTAATTGACCAACATATTTAAGTTTAATCTAGGTTAAGGTGAAGGTTCCTAGGGTAGATACTCGGGAGTATTCCTTAAGTAAAATATCTTCCATGTTTAAGCTAAATAATTCGCAGAGAGCTGCGATATAAAATTGAATATGGCCTAATTCGGTTTCAATTACCTCTTGGCAGCTAGGGCAGAGCTCCCCTTCTAAATGAGAATTCATAAATCTTTTTAGTTGACTATAAGAATCTAAACCAGGTGGGTAACTTTGCCGTTCAGCTTTTACTTGTACGCAACCACAAGAGGTTACGGATTTGGCCACAGCTCGGTTGACCCGGGCACAGGCTTCTTGAAGCTTGGAGGTAACATCTAGGATGCTTTTATGCCGAATTAAGCACTCAGAGACACTCTGTTGGAACTTGTCGTAGCTAACTTCCTCCATATAACGCCCACCCCTTCCATATGTCTATTTTATTATAGGCCGGGCCCATTTTTCTTGTCAAGGAGTGCTTCTGGGAAGCTAGATTCAAACATGTTGACAACCTACTTAGCAGGTGATATAATAAATAATTTTGTTGACATTACTCGGCAAAATTAGTACAATTAGAATCAGGCATTATTATAATTAGGCGTTATATTCCGCCTAGTTTGAGACAAAGGGAGCGGAGGAGAATACGATGTTTAACGTTGGGGACCGGGTGGTTTACCCAATGCATGGGGCTGGGATTATTGAAGCCATTGAAGAGAAAGAAATCCTTGGGGAAAAACAGCAGTATTATATTATGCGTTTGCCTGTAGGTGACCTCAGGGTTATGGTACCGGTTAATGCTGTAGATGAAGTGGGTTTGCGTGAAGTTATTAATTCAGAAGAAGTAGAAAAAGTTTTAGAGATTTTAGATGCTGAGCGGAGCAAAATGTCTAATAATTGGAACCGGCGTTACCGGGCTAATTTAGAAAAAATTAGATCTGGGGATATTTTTGAGGTTACGGAGGTAGTTAAGAATTTATCCCTTCGAGATCAGGAAAAAGGTCTTTCTACTGGGGAGAGAAAAATGCTGGAAAGCGCTCGTCAAATACTAGTCAGTGAACTGGTATTGGCCAAGGACCTATCCGAGCAGGATGCCCGGAGTCTAATTGAACAAAAATTACAAAATAATATTGCGGCAAATGAATGACATAGTTGGGAACAAAGTACGTGAGGATATAGTTATAATTAATAGTATAGGGGGAAGGAGGTGAGATAATGGATAAATTAATTCGCCTTTTCTTCCTGCTGCTCGGCGCTACTATTGGTTTTTACATGGCCCGCCACGGGCTACCTTTATTTTATGAGGGTGGGTTCGTGGCGGTAGCTGTTACACGGCAGACTTTATTGTTATCGATGATAATCGGCGGAGTAGTTGGTCTTTTGAGTTCATCATATATCGTACGCTGGATTAGGAGCTTAGTTACTTTTATTCTTAGCCGTCTACACGCTCACCCATTTTCAGATATTATCGCTGGGACTATCGGTATAGTAGTTGGGTTATTTATTGCGCTATTGCTGACCCTATCTTTTCCAGATGATGTTCCATTTATCGGCGATTACTTGCCGGTATTGATTAGCCTTTTTATGGGCTATGTGGGTATGGCACTTTTTGTTAAAAGGAAAGAGGAATTATTTAATGTTTTTTCTTTTGCTAACCTACAAAAAGCTCAGAATAGCCTAATGGAAGGGGCGGCTAATGGTGACTGCTCTAATGTTAAAATTCTTGACACCAGCGTAATAATCGATGGACGTATTTTGGATATCTCCAGAACTGGCTTTATCGAAGGCGATTTAATTGTGCCTAATTTTGTTTTAGAGGAAATACAACATATCGCTGATTCGGCAGATTTACTTCGCCGGAACAGAGGTAGGCGGGGTTTAGATATCCTCAACAAAATTCAAAAAGAGCTGCCGCTAGAGGTGACTATCCTTCAGAAAGATTATCCGGATATTGCCGAGGTTGACAGTAGAATCGTTCAGTTAGCCAAAGATTTAAACGGGATAGTTTTAACCAATGATTATAATCTAAACAAAGTTTGTGAATTACAAGGGGTTGCTGTTCTCAACATTAATGAGTTAGCTAACGCAGTTAAACCTGTGGTTTTGCCGGGTGAAGAGATGACTGTTCAAGTTATTAAAGATGGTAAAGAGGCTGGACAGGGGGTAGCTTATCTCGACGATGGAACGATGATTGTTGTCGATGGTGGTAAGCGCTTTATTGGGGAGACACTAGAGGTAGTGGTGACTAGCGTTCTCCAAACGGCAGCTGGGCGGATGATTTTTGCTAAACCTAAAGATTTAGCAGATAAGACCTTAGAAAAGGCTCAATAATTGGGTACACTTATAGGCCCCTATTGGGGCCTTTCTCTATCTTACCTGATAGTGGTTAAAGGGGCAGATTCTTGACATGCGAATAGGAATAGGCTATGATGTTCACCGGTTAATTACCGGGCGCAAATTAGTTCTGGGTGGGGTTGAAATACCAAATTCACATGGTTTGTTAGGATATTCCGATGCAGATGTTCTTGTGCATGCTATAATGGATTCCCTGCTTGGTGCGGTTGGATTAGGTGATATTGGGAGGCAGTTTCCTGATACCGATCAACGCTATTCTGGTATTTCCAGTTTAGTACTCTTAAAAAAAGTGGGGGATTTGGTGGCTGAAGCAGGTTACCAGGTGGTTAATATAGACTCAGTGATAATTGCTCAGACACCGAAGTTAGCGCCCTATATTCCAGAGATGATTGCCCAAATAGCTCAGACGCTAGGTGTTGCTAGGGAGGCGATTGGGGTCAAAGCTACGACTACTGAAGGTCTTGGTTACATTGGTAATAGTGAAGGTATTGCTGTACAGGCGGTTTGTTTGGTAGATAGAGCAGCGAGGGAGTGAAGCAAAGTGTTAGTAAAAGAAGTTCGAGAGTGGATGCAGACATTTCCAGTTAAAGTTCATTTTGATGCAACTATCGAAGAAGCTAAAAGGTTAATGATTGAGAACAAACAGGGTCGGATTATAGTAGTAGACCAGGAAGATCATATTGTTGGTATTCTTACAGATAGCGATGTTTTGCGGTCTGAAGAACATCAGATTACTGTAGATAAAGTAATGAACCCCATGGTTGTAACGATTAATGAAGAGCAAACAATTCGTGATGCTGGTCGGCTATTAATCGAAAATAATATCGCTGGTTTACCGGTAGTTGATACTGAGGGTAAAGTAGTTGGGTTATTGACTTCCCGTGAGATACTCAAAGGTTATATGGCTGATGAGGATTTAGTACGGGTTAGCATGGAGACTTTGGCTATTCGATTAGCAATGACTAGGCACCGGGAAGATGAGCGTTATTGGCTGGATCGGGCAAAGTATTTCGGCTATCGAGCAGCGATTACTCAGGTCGGAGCTAGTCCGGAAAAGTTAGCGACTAAGTTAAGGGAGTCGACTATTGCGGCTTCTATTGCTCGGAAGGTTATTAGCGAAGATAGTCGGGAGAAGATTGCTGTTTCTCAAGCCGTTCGTGATGCTTACTCACAGCTGGCTCTGATTAATCCTGGCCTTGGTGGTGGTTTTAAGATTTCAGCGGTACGTGGTGAAGGCCGGATTTCTGTAGCGGTTTTTGGGCGGTTTGGTCATGCGCTAGCTGACGGACCGGAACAAATTGCTGTAGGCTATAGCGTAATTTAAGGAGCGTTGGTGTATGGCTGGAAAAATTCGGGCCCGGTTTGCACCGAGTCCAACTGGACTATTACATATTGGAAATGTGCATACTGCTATTTTCACTTGGCTTTTTGTCCGCCACAATAATGGGGAATTTGTATTACGTATAGAAGATACCGATCAGGACCGTTCTTCCCGGGAGTTTGAAAAGATGCTTTTAGAGGACCTAGCTTGGTTAGGTTTGGACTGGGATGAAGGGGTAGATATTGGCGGTCCTTACAGCCCTTATCGGCAAACAGAACGGATGGATATTTACCAACGTTATGCTCAGGAACTACTGGATAAGGGCTATGCTTACCAGTGTTTTTGTACCCCTGAAGAATTAGAGCAAGAGCGGGATGCAGCTGTGAAAAAAGGGGTAGCACCCCGTTATTCAGGACGGTGTCGGAACCTTTCTGAGCAGGAAAGGGAAACCTTGCTGGCCCAGGGGAGAAAACCGGTATTACGCTTCAAGACCCCTGCTAATGAAGAAATTGTAGTTGATGATTTAATTCGGGGTAAAATTAGCTTTAATTCTGGAGATTTAGATGACTTTATTATAGTCCGTTCCAACGGGATGCCCTTATATAATTTTGCTGTTACCATCGATGATCTAACTATGCAAATAACCCATATCATTCGTGCGGATGAACATATTTCTAACACGCCGCGCCAAATTTTATTATATAAGGCTTTCGGACATGAACTACCGGTTTTTGCCCATGTGTCGATGCTGTTAGGTTCAGATCGGACCAAACTGTCTAAACGCCATGGCGCGACTTCCCTTCGGGAATATCGGGAAAAAGGTTATTTGCCGGCAGCACTTTTTAATTATCTAGCAACCCTAGGCTGGAGTTTACCTGATGACCGAGAATTTGCTACTGTTACTGAATTAGTAGAGCTATTTGAACTAGCTAAAGTAGGACGATCCCCTGCTGTTTTTGACGAAGAGAAGGCGGCCTGGATGAACGGGGTTTATTTACGACAGCTAGATTTGGATCAATTAGTGGATTTAGCTCTGCCTTACTTGATTGATGCTGGTTTTCTCCAGAATGGTCAGAAAATTGATCGGGCTTGGCTAAAGCAGTTGTTAGCAGTAGTGCGAGATGGGTTAACTTGTTTAAGTGATCTCACAGTAGAAGCGCAGCTCTTTTTTGAGATGGAGCCGGTTTATGGAGAAGATGCGCTACAAACTTTACGAAAAGATGGAGTTCAGGAAGTTTTAGCAGAGTATAGGTGTCGGATTCCGACTTGGGTAAATTTGGAGCCGGAAGAGATCCATCAGGCTATGAAGCAGGTGCCTCGGGACTTGGGTATAGGGATGGGGAAAGCTCTTCGACCCTTGCGGACTGCTTTGACCGGCCGTACGTCTGGCCCAGAGTTACACCAAGTTATATATTTATTTGGTCTAGAGAAAGTATTGCAGCGTTTAGATTTTGTGCTTAATAATTTATTGACATGAGCGTTACTATTAATGGTATAATCTTTACTAGAATAGTAGTATTTACGATGAAAGGGAAGAGTAAGCGGCCTATCCCGTGACACAGAGACCGGTGGTCAGAGGCTGAGAACCCCGGGTCCCGGAACCGCCCAAGTGCCCCCTGGAGTTGGTGGATCGAACCTGTAAAAGTAGTAGATTTACCCGCTTAGCAGCGTTACAGCCGATGAGGGGAATCAATTTAATTGATTCAAACAGAGTGGAAACGCGGGTTCAACTTCGTCTCTGACTAAATACAGGGACGAAGTTTTTTTATGCAGTTTTTAAAGGAGGATGGATGATGCTTAAAACCATTAAAGCCGATATCCAGGCAGTATTCCAGCGGGATCCGGCCGCCCGGTCTTATCTGGAGGTCTTCCTTTGTTATCCTGGGTTACATGCTTTATTATTCCACCGGATTGCGAATTGGCTGCATAGACACCATTTAAAGTTGGTAGCTAGAGTAATTTCCCATATTAGCCGCTTTCTAACAGGGATTGAGATTCATCCTGGGGCTAAAATCGGTTCTGGAGTATTTATTGACCATGGAATGGGTGTAGTTATAGGTGAAACGGCCGAGGTTGGAAATAATGTGACAATTTATCAAGGAGCTACCTTGGGGGGGACCGGAAAAGAACGAGGGAAACGCCACCCAACCATCAGTGATAACGTTGTTATTTCTGCCGGGGCCAAAGTGTTAGGAGGGTTTGAGGTCGGCGAAAATGCCAAAATAGGGGCGGGGGCTGTGGTTTTGAAGCCGGTTCCGCCAAACTCAACAGTAGTTGGGGTGCCTGGCCGAATTGTGGTTTCCAATGGTCAGCGGGTTGGTATTGATCTAAACCATGATAAAATTCCTGACCCAGAAGAAACAATGATGCGTTGTCTACTCAAAAGTATTAACCACTTGGAAAATAAGATTGCATCTTTAGAAGAAGAGTTGGCGGCGTTAAAAACCGAAAAGTCTGGAGCAGTTCATTATGACAAGGAGGTTGGATAATGCTAAAGATTTATGATACTTTGACCAGGGAAAAAAGAGAATTTAAGCCACGGGATCCAGGGCGAATCGGTATCTATGTTTGTGGGGTTACCCCCTATGCGCCCACTCATATTGGACATGCTCGGGTATCGGTTTTATGGGATGTTATTAAGCGGTACTTCGAATATAAAGGTTATGCGGTAACTCTGATTCAGAACTTTACAGATATTGATGATAAAATTATTATCAAGGCTCAGCAAGAAGGTACCGAGGCGGGTAAAATAGCTGAGCGATATATCGAGGATTATTTTGAGGTGATGACGGCGTTAGGGGTACGGCCGGCAGATCATCATCCCCGGGTGACCCAAGAAATTCCGGAAATTATTACAATGATTCAAGGCTTGATTGAAGGTGGGCATGCGTATGAAGCTGAGGGAGATGTTTATTTTGATGTGGCTAGCTTCCCAGAATACGGTAAACTTTCTGGCCGTAGCCCTGAGGAGATGGAGGCAGGAGCTCGTGTTGAAGTTAGTTCTCGGAAACGTAACCCTTTAGATTTTGCCTTATGGAAAGGGGCTAAACCGGGTGAACCGGCTTGGGAAAGCCCTTGGGGTATGGGTAGGCCGGGCTGGCATATTGAATGTTCGGTAATGAGCCGCAAATATTTAGGTGACGGTTTTGATTTTCATGGCGGCGGGCTCGACTTAATATTTCCCCACCATGAAAACGAAATTGCGCAGTCTGAAGCCTATTCTGGCGATGATTTTGCTAGGTATTGGGTTCACAATGGTATGGTTCAGGTTGATAAAGAAAAGATGTCTAAATCAATTGGGAATACGTCGGCGGTTCGGGAAGTGCTTCGGAAATGGGATCCTTTAGTTATTCGGTATTTTCTTATTTCCACTCACTATCGGAGCCCCTTAAACTTTAGTCCTGAAGAATTAACCGCTGCATCTAAAGGGTTAGAGCGGCTAGTAACGGCCCAGAAGCGTTTGATTAAAGTAGCGGCTATGACCCCAAAAATAGCCGGTGAAAAAGCAGTAGAAATTGAGAACTTAAATCAGGGCTTAGAACAGGTCAAAATAGATTTTGAGGCGGCTATGAATGACGACCTAAATACCGCCTTAGCCATTTCTACGCTTTTCAACCTAGTCCGGATGATTAACCCCTATCTCAACCAGGCCTTATTAGGGCAGGAAGAATATCAAACTCAAGCCTGGATAGAGCTGTTTACCCGTTATAGAGATGTCTTAGAGCTCTTCGGTAATATTTTGGGAATCATGCCGACTGAAGCTACGGAGCATTCAGGTGATGATCAATTAATTGGTAGATTAATCGAACTACTTTTAGAGGTCAGAAATAGGGCACGGGCCGCTAAGAACTGGGATCTTGCTGATTTAATTCGGGACCGCCTGGGCCAACTAGGAATTGAAGTTAAGGATGTAGATAATGGTACGGTTTGGGAGTGGAAATAATGTTTCAAGGTCAAGACCTTTCCCCAGGAACATGGGCTTATTTAGGGGATGCAGTTTTTGAACTATTGGTACGAGAACATTTTGCCATAACTTACGGAACTAATGCTGGAGATTTACACCGGCGCACTACTGCAGTGGTTAATGCTGAAGCTCAAGCTAAGTTGTTAAAGAAACTGGAGCCAGAGCTAAGTCCAGAAGAGTTATCGATAGTTCGGCGAGGACGTAATGTAGCGACACGGCCTGCTCCCAAAGCTTCCTCTGTTGGTGATTATCGGTATAGTACCGGTTTAGAAGCGTTATTTGGATATCTTTATCTTAAAGGTGACTGGGAGCGAATCCAAGATTTAGTAGGCAAAGGCTTTACTAGGGAGGAGTAGTACAAGATGAACGTTCAAATTATTACTATGACTGATAACCCCTTAAAGGTGATATGGACTGCGGCCCGGACTTGCTATAGTGCGTTGACCCCAACTGAACTTTGGGCGAGTGATGTTTCACCAGAAGAGATGCTCCGGTTGGTCAAAAGTATTTTTCGCTCTAAACACCTAAGTGTTGTTGAACATGCCAGTGTGACCTTTGCAGTTTCTGGTGTGTCGAGAACCCTCTTAGCTCAGTATACTAGACATCGAATCGGGGTTAGTATTTCGGTACAATCACAACGCTATGTCTCTGAACAATCGGCCAAAAACAATGGGCAGTTTGGGTATGTGACCCCGACTAAAATTAGTGAAAACCCGGCAGCACTCCAGTTATACCAGGAGCAGCTAGCTGTTATCCAAGAGACGTATGATTCCTTGTTGGAGTTAGGTATTCCTAAAGAGGATGCTCGGTTTGTTTTACCAGGTGGGGCAGATACTAACTTTGTGACTACGTTAAATTTCCGTTCACTCTTGGATCTCTATACAAAAAGGGTAGTGGTATCTGGTGCCCAATCAGAAATTAAAGAATTAGTGGAAAGTATGGTTCAGGCTGTTGTGGCAGCTGAACCTTGGATGCAGGATATAGTAGCGGAATTATCATGAGGTGATTTTTTTGGTATTAGTTGAGGGGCGGAACCCAGTGCTCGAAGCCCTAAAAGCTGGCCGGGTTCAGCGGATATATATTGCTCAAGGAAGCAAAGATTCTGGGTTGCAAGAGATATTGACACTAGCAAGAGACCAACGGATTCCTGTGGTCCATCAAGAAAAAGAAATATTAGCCGAGCGGGCCGTTACCGAAGCGTATCAGGGGATCATTGCTGAGGCAAAGCCGATACCAACATATACAGTTGATCAGTGGTTAGCTAAATTTTCGGAACGTCAGGATTTGGTTGTTTTAGTTTTAGATGAGCTAACCGACCCACGAAATTTTGGTTCGCTACTACGGACGGCTGATGCTGCTGGGGTCGATGGTTGTATTATCCCCGAACGGCGGGGTGTTGGGATTACCCCTATAGTAGAAAAAGCCTCGGCAGGAGCAGCCCAATATGTTCCGGTAATAGTGGCGCCAAACATTGTTCGAGTTTTGGATCAGTTAAAATCGGCTGGTTTTTGGGTTTATGGAGCCGCAGCCGAAGCTGATACTCAGCTTTATTCAGGGATTGATTTTTCGGGACGAGTAGCCTTAGTTATTGGCTCTGAAGGAAAGGGTTTGCGAAAGTTAGTACGGGAACATTGTGACTTATTGGTTTCAATACCCATGCAAGGTAATATCCAGTCTTTGAATGCCGGTGTGGCTGGAGCCCTCTTTATGTACGAGGTTTTGCGTTCTCGGCTCTAGATGGGCACTTGCTTGACTTGTCCAATTTGCTTAGTGTATAATATTAATGTGCAAAATGGCTGTTGTTGGGGGCGGTAATTGGTGGGAGCAAGTCAAGCTCAAAAGCGTACTCCGTATTGTAAATTTGAGGAGATGACAGATGAAGATATTGTCATTTTAGCTAGAGATGGAGCTGATGACGCTGCCATCGAATATCTGATTACTAAATATAAAAATTTTGTGCGGGCCAAAGCCCGTTCCTATTTTTTAATTGGTGCTGACCGGGAAGATATTATTCAGGAAGGCATGATCGGCTTATATAAGGCGATTCGCGATTTTCGACATGATAAACTAGCTTCCTTCCGAGCTTTTGCGGAACTTTGTATTACCAGGCAGATTATTACGGCAATTAAGACGGCAACTAGGCAGAAACATATGCCTCTTAACTCTTACGTTTCCTTAAACAAACCTATTTATGATGAAGAATCAGACCGTACGCTCTTAGATGTTCTCTCTGGTGTTAAGGTGACTGATCCTGAAGAACTCATCATTAATCAGGAAAATTTTTCGGATATCGAAACTAAAATGGGTGAATTTCTCTCTGATTTAGAGTGGCAAGTATTAATGTACTACTTAGAAGGCAAGTCGTACCAAGAGATTGCGGATGATCTTGGCCGCCACGTAAAGTCGATTGATAACGCTCTTCAGCGGGTTAAACGGAAATTAGAAAGATATATTCAAAAACGAAATGAGAAGCTCCTGTAATAGTCTTGACAAAGTATTAGTGGTGTGTTAATCTAAACAATGCTGGCGAGCTGGCGTAGCTCAATTGGTAGAGCAGCTGACTTGTAATCAGCAGGTTGCGGGTTCGAGTCCCATCGCCAGCTCCAGTAGAAACTTTGACAATTTACATATATTCAAGACTAGCGGGAGTAGCTCAGTTGGCTAGAGCATCAGCCTTCCAAGCTGAGGGTCGCGGGTTCGA